>NZ_JBWBYV010000049.1:0-181415 GCF_056174685.1 Janthinobacterium sp. BHSEK | reverse complement strand
CGCCATAGCGGCCATCGATCAGCACGCCCGTCTTGCCGGCCAGTTGCAAGGCCGTTTCCGTCTGCGCCACGGCTTGCACCATCAATTGCTTCAAGGCCGCAATGGCCGCTTCGGGCGCGCCGGTTTGTTGCGCCAGCTCAAAGAATTGCGTACGGTGGTCGAACGCGAACACGCACAGCTCGTTCCACTGCGGGCGCGCCACCGTCGTGCGATGCAGGCGCGACAAGGTGGCGTCCTGGTTCGGCTGCGTCAGTTTGGCCGCATTGGCCAGGAAATAGTCGAGCTCGACGGGCGACGGCATGGCCGGTGCGCAGCCGTGGCGCGACACGACCAGGGCGCCGCAGCCGTTCGCGTAGCGGCAGCACGCCTCGTAATCCTCGCCACGCAGCCAGCCTTTCAGGAAACCGGAAAGAAAAGCGTCGCCCGCGCCGAGCACGTTCAAGACTTCCACGCGCACGCCGCGGTAGTTATACGCGTCATCCAAACTGGCCGGCACCACGTTGCCGATGATGGCGCTGCCCAGCGGCCCGCGCTTGACGACGAGCGTGGCCAGGGTGGCGGCCCGCACGGCGCGCAGGGACGCCATGATATCAAAGCCGCCGCCGGCGATCATGAATTCCTCTTCCGTGCCGACGATCAGGTCGAACTGCGGCAGGATGGCCTGCAAGTGGCGGGTCACGCCTTCGTTCGAGACGAAACGCGTTTCGCCGTCCGCCTTGCCGGACAAGCCCCACAGCACGGGCCGGTAATCGATGTCGAGCACGGTGCGCACATTATTGGCGCGCGCCAGCTGCAATGCCTGCGTGCTGACGGCGTGCATGGCGCTAGTCGAGAAATGCGTCCCGGTGATTAATAAGGCTTTGCTCGATGCAATGAAGGCCGCATCCACCGACGATGCGTCGATGGCCATGTCGGCGCAATTTTCACGGTAAAAAATCAGCGGGAAGGTGTGCTTGTCCTTGATGCCGAGCATCACCAGGGCCGTCAACCGGTCGCGGTCGATGCCCACATGGCTGACGTCGCAGCCCTCCCGCGCCAAGGTATCGGTAAGGAAACGCCCCATGTGATCGTCGCCCACCTTCGACAGCATGGCGGACTTCAAGCCCAGCCTGGCCGTGCCGAAGGCGATATTGGCGGAAGAGCCGCCCAGGTATTTGGCAAAGCTCGTCGCGTCTTCCAGGGTGCTGCCGATCTGCTGCGCGTACAGGTCCACCGCCAGGCGGCCCAGGCAGATCACGTCGAGCGCGCGGCCCTGGGCAAATTCAGTCGTATTCTTCATGGCATTGTTTCCTTATGACAGTTGCACGATGCGCTGCTCGCGCCACGACACGGTGGCCGCTTCGGCCAGTTCCAGGGCTTTCAAGCCATCGTGGACGGTGGTGCGCAGCGCTGCGCCATGGGCAAAGGCGTCGAAAAAGTGCGCCATTTCGCTGGCGTAGGCGGCGCGGTAGCGTTCCAGGAAAAAGTCTTCCGGCTTGTCCACGCTGACGTTCACGGCGCCATAGGCCGTCACTTCCGTCGGCTTGTGGTTGCCCGCCTGCAGCATGCCGGCGCTGCCCAGCACTTCGAAACGCTGGTCGTAGCCGTAGGCGGCGCGGCGCGTCGTGTTGATCTGGCACAAACGTCCCTTCGCCGTGCGGATGGTGACGGCCGTGCAGTCGAGATCGCCCGCCGCGCCGATGGCCGGATCGACGAGGCAGCTGCCCGTGGCGTGCACGCTGACGGCTTCATCATCGAGTATCCAGCGGAAGATGTCGAAATCGTGGATCAGCATATCCTTGAAGATGCCGCCCGACACCTGGATGTAGCTGACGGGCGGCGGGCCCGGATCGCGGCTGGTGACGATGAGCATCTCCGGCGTGCCGATCTCGCCCGCTGCGATGCGCTGCTTGACGGCGGCAAACGTGGGATCGTAGCGGCGCTGGAAGCCGATCATGCACAGCACTTTTGCCTCCTTGACGGCGGCGGCGGCGGCGCGCGCGCGCTCCAGGGTCAGGTCGACGGGCTTTTCGCAAAAGATGGCCTTGCCGGCGGCGGCCGCCCGCACGATCAGGTCCGCATGCGTATCCGTGCTCGACGCAATCAGCACGGCCTTGACTGCCGGGTCGGCCAGAACGGCCTCCACGCTGGCGACGCTGGCGCCATGCAGGGCCGCCACTTCCGCTGCCGCGCCCGCATGCACGTCGACCACGTATTTCAGGCGCACGCCGGGCTGGCGTACCAGATTGCCGGCGTGAATGCGGCCGATGCGCCCGGCGCCGAACAATGCCACTTGAATCATTTCCATCTCCTTGATAGTCGGTATCGCTTGGCCCGGAAATGCACACGTGTGCAAATCCGGGCTGAAAAAGTTAAAACAGGTGGATGACGCCCAGCATTACACCGCTGAGCTTGGCACCCTTCTTGGTGGCGGCGAAGGCATTGCCGCCAAACGTGTAGTTGGCGTTCTTGTCGTTATTCGTTTCCGTGTAGTAGGCATACACGGTACTGCGCTTGGACAAGTAATACTCGTAGCCCAGGGTCGCCTGCTTGGCGCCGCTGTCGTCGCCGCGCACCAGGGTGGTGGCCTTGATGGTCACGCTGCTGCCGTTGGGCGCGCTGCCCGACACGTCGCCTGCCACGCCGAAACGGCCGATGAAGGCACCGCCGCCCGCCTTGTAGGCGCCCGTGATGGTGAAGTAGTCGCGCTGCAAGTCGCCGCCCGCCACGTCATACACCATGCGGTTCCAGGCCACGCCCACGTCGCCGCCGCCGAAGTTGTAATTGCCCACGGCACGGTACATCTTTTCGCTGAAGCCGGGACGCAAGTCCTTGTGCTTTTCATAGCCGACGGCGCCCTTCACGGGACCGTTCACGTATTGCACGATGCCCGAATAGATGCGGTCGCCGTTCGATGCCTCGTTTTCGCTGGCGCGGTAAATCGTGGCGCTGAATCCCTGTACCACGGGCGTGCGATAGCTGACGGCATTCGAACTGCGGCGGTTGAAGCCTTCGCCGCCCAGCTGCGAAATGTTGGCGTCATCCTGGATGCCTTCGCCCACGAAACGGTTGGTGTAGCCGTTGATCTGGCGGATCGGCGTGGCGAAGCGGCCCAGCGCGATGCGGCCATAGGCGGGGTTTTCCAGCCCGACAAAGGTATCCTTGCTATTGATGGCGCCCGTGCCATCGTCGAGCTTGGCATTGCCTTCGATCTGGAAGAAGGCCGTGTTGCCATTGCCCAAGTCTTCACGTCCACGGAAACCGATCTTCGAGGAATTGTCCGATACGCGCGACACCGACTCGCCATTCGGCGCCGTGGCCGAGCTCGACGTTTCGATGCGGTCGAAGCCCGCGTGGATGCGGCCGTACACGACGACGCTCGATTCGGCCAGCACGCAGCCTGGTGCGACCAGCAACAATACGGCGGCGATCTTGTTCAACTGCATGGTGTTCATCCCGTTTTTCATTTTGTCTCCTGCTTGTTTTTATGGTGGTGGATTACTCATGATGCTCGACAGCGTGTTGCCACTACATGCGTCCCTCGCCGGACGCCTGCCCTCCCTTTCCAATACCTGCTGATTTACTGACAGCGCGGCAAGGCCAGCGCCGCCAGTTGCGGATACAAGCGGGGGCCGCCCACCAGGATGGGGTTGCCCTTTTCCAGGCCGTTATCGGCCAGGAAATCATTGCAGCGCCCGCCCGCCTCGTTGACGAGCACGATGCCCGCCAGACAATCCCAGGAATTGATGTGCGGCTCGAAATAGCCGATCAGACGCCCGGCCGCCACGTAGGCGATCATCAGCGCGCCGGAACCGTTGCGGATGAACATGCCGCCCTCTTCCAGCACGTCGAGCAGGAAGGGCAAAAAGGTATCGGTGCCCACGCGGTGCGAAAAACCCACACCCAGCACGCCGCCCTGCAGGCTGGCCACGTCGTTGATGCGCAGCCGCGTTTCACCCGCCTTCGCCGTCACATGCGCGCCTTGCCCCAGGCAGGCGTGGAACAGCTCGTCCGCATTCGGGTCGTACACGGCGCCGATGGCCGGCTGGCCGTCGACCAGCACGCCGATCGACACGCACCAGGCCAGCATGCCGTTGACGAAACAGGCCGTGCCGTCGATGGGATCGATGACCCACACGCAGCGCGCGTCGGACGCGCCGCCGCCCCGCTCCTCGCCCACCACGGCGTCTTCCGGGAAGCGCTCGGCGATCTGCGCGCGCAGGAAATCCTCGACCATGCGGTCGGCGATGCTGACCATGTCCTGCAAGCCCTTTTCCTCGATCACCAGTTCCGTGCGGCGCCGGAACATGCCCAGCGCGATCTCGCCCGCCTGGCCGATGATGTGCCGGGCGTAGGCATAGCGTTCCAGGGTCGCCGCGTCGGCCAGTACCGCTGCCTGTGTCATATCTGTCATGCTTGTCCTCCAATGATGGCTGCGCCATGTTCGTGTACGGTCATGGCGACCGATGTGCCTTGCGTGAAAACCTGGCTCAAGTCGTGCGAGACGGCAAACAGTTCGCCGACGGGCGTCTCGAGCGTGTATTGCATTTCGCGTCCCAGGTAAGTGGCGCGCGCCACGCGCACCACCATGGCGCTGTCCGGCTGCGCGGGCGACAGCAGGATCGCTTCCGGACGCACGGCGAAACTCGCTTCGCCGCTGCGCTGGCTGCGGCATGGCAGGCGCAGCCGCAGCTTGCCCATGACGCAGACGGCCTTGCCGTCGGCCACCGATTCGATCACGCCATCGACGATGTTCGCGTTGCAGATGAAGTCGGCGACGAACTTGTCGGCCGGCGACTCGAACAGCTCGTGCGGCGTGCCCTTTTGCGCGATCACCTGGCGGTTCATGACGATGATCTGGTCGGAAATGGCCAGCGCCTCTTCCTGGTCATGCGTGACGTACACGGCCGTCAAGCCCAGCTTGACCTGGATGTCGCGGATCTCGTCGCGCACGCGGCGGCGCAGTTTCGTGTCCAGGTTCGACAGCGGCTCGTCCAGCAGCAAGACCTTGGGCTGCAGCACCAGCGAGCGGGCCACGGCCACGCGCTGCTGCTGGCCGCCCGACAACTCGTTCGGGAAGCGCGCGGCAAAATCGGCCAGGCCCACCAGGCGCAGGCTTTCCTGCGCCCGTTCCACGGCGCGCGGCTTGGTCTCGCCCGAGACGGTCAAGCCGTAGCACACGTTGTCGAGCACCGTCATGTGCGGGAACAGCGCATACGACTGGAACACCATGCTGACGTCGCGCTCGGCGGCGGAGGTCAGGGTGACATCCTCGCCGGCCAGCAGGATGCGCCCGGCGCTGACGCGCTCCAGGCCCGCGATCAGGCGCAGGGTGGACGTCTTGCCGCAGCCGCTGGGGCCCAGCAGGGTGACCATGGTGCGCGGGGCGATCATGAACGACACATCGTTCACGGCCAGGGCCTTGCCGTAGCGCTTGGTAACACCATCGAATTCCAGCGCGGCAAGCTTTGTTGCTTGGGTAGTAAAGTGGTTCATGCGTAGCTCTTTTCCAGGTTGGGAACGGCGGCCGGCAGCGTTTTTTCGGCGCTGACGCGGCGAAGGCGGCGCTTGCCGACCAGCAAATGGATCAATTGGATGCACAGCAGGATGATGACGATCAGCACCGTGGCATAGGCGATGGCCGTGCCGTAGTTACCGTTCGACACCAGGCCGATGATGTAGGACGTGGCCATGTCGTAATCGGCGCTGACGAGGAAGACGACAGCCGAGATCGACGTGATCGAGCGCACGAAGCCATACACGAGAGCCGAGGCGATGGCCGGGCGCAGCAGCGGCAGGATGACCTTGCGCATGGTGGTCCAGCTGCTGGCGCCCAGGGTGATCGACGCCTCGTCCAGGCTGCCGTCGAGCTGGCGCATGGCGGCGATGCCCGTGCGCAATCCCATCGGCATGTTGCGGAAGACAAAGCACAGGATCAGAATCGTCGCCGTGCCCGTCAGTTCGATCGGCGCCGAGTTGAACGCCAGGATGTAGCTGATGCCGATGACGGTGCCGGGAATGGCAAAGCTGAGCATGGTGCCGAACTCGAACGCGCTCTTCAGGGCGAATTGCTGGCGCACCAGCAGCCAGGCCGACAGGATGCCGACAAAGGCCGTCAAGGGCGCGGCGATGGCCGAAATCGTCAAGGTGGTGAACAGCGACGGCCAGGCCTGGCCCGTCCAGTGCCAGCCGGCAGCGCCCGCCGTGATGCCGAAGGCGTCGATGTAATGGCGCAAGGTGAAGGCATTGTCCTGGCCCCAGTTATTCACGAAGCCGCCCGCCACCACGGTACCGTAGATCAGGGCCGTGAAGGCGAACCATGGCAGGGCGATGGTCCACAGGGTGGTTTTCAGGCGCGGATTGAGCGAGGCGTGGCCGCCGTGGTCGGCCTTGCCCGTCACCGTCACATACGATTTCTTGCCCAGCCACAGGTTCTGGATGAAGAAGGCACCCACGGCAAACGTCAGCAGCACGATGGCCAACGTCGCCGCGCGTCCCTGGTCATTCGAGGCGCCCACCACGGAAAAGAAGATTTCCGTCGACAGCACGTGGAAGTTGCCGCCCAAGACCATCGGGTTGCCGAAGTCGGCCATGCTTTCGATAAAGCACAGCAAGAAGGCATTGGCGATGCCGGGACGCATCAAGGGCAGCGAGACCTTGACAAAGGTTTGCCAGCTGCTGGCGCCCAGGGTGCCCGACGCTTCTTCCAGCGAGGGGCTGACGCCTTCGACCACGCCGATCAATGTCATGAAGGCGATCGGCGCAAAGGCCAGCATCTGCGACAGCCATACGCCCGTCATGCCGTACAGCCAGCGGCTTTGTTCGATGCCAAACAATTCTCCGACGAGGCCCGTGATGGCGCCATTGCGGCCGAACAGCAGGATCAGCGCCAGGCCCAGCACGAACGGCGGCGTGACGATTGGCAAGATGGTGATGGCGCGCATGGGGCGTACCCAGCGGCCGTTGGTGCGCGTCACCAGCAGGGCAAAGACGAGACCGAGGAAGGTGGCCGACACGCCCGTCAGCAGGGCCAGCGCCAGGGTGTTCCAGGCCACGCCGCAGCGGCCGGGACCGGCCACGCAATTGAGGCTCCAGATGCCGGGGTCCGCCAGGCGGCGCGCCAGGGCGGCGGCACCCGTGCCGCCATCATCCATGGGCTGGCCGGCGCTCACCAGGATCAGCGCGACGGGGAACAGCACGAACAGGGAAATGAGGCAGATGATGAGGCCGATGGCGCCGGCCACGAAGGCGTCGCCGCGGCACACGCCGCAGGCGGCGGCGCCCGAGGTCAGCAGGAACAGCAGGCACAGCGCCAGCAGCAGCGCGCCGAAACCGAGGCCGGTGCCGGCGGCCAGCGGCCCCCAGCCCAGCCATGCCAGCCACAGCAGGCCGGCGCCGCCGAGGGCGATCTGGCCCAGGCCCAGGGTCTTGCGGTGGGGATTGCCAGCCACCAGCGCGGCGCTGGCGGCGATCAGGGCAAAGAACACGCCCAGCGGCCAGGCGCCGAACGACAATACGTGCAGCACGGCCGGCGCGCCACGTTCACTGAAGAACTGGCCGTCGCGCAGCCATTCGCCGGCGAACAGTCCCGCTTCCTGCTGCTGCCAGGGCAACAGGCACAACGCTGCCAAAGCGGCCAGCAACCAGCCGTAAAATATCTTTTTCATGAGTTTCATCCAACTATGAACGTCTGAAATTCTGTTGCGCGATGCGCTCTGTTTCCAGACGTTTTGAACAATTGATATAGGTTTAACGCCTGCCAAAACTGTAGCGAGCGGCAGTGAGTTGCGGCCGAGACGCGCAGCTGTGCGCTAGCACAGTGAGCATCGCAGGCTGCAAATCGCGACGCGCAGTAAGTTTTGGCGCGCGTTAATTGCCGGCAGAATAAATCTGCGTGGTCCAGCGCTGCAGTAGGCGCTTGCGCGTGTCCGACGCGCCATACTTGGCGAAGTCGTAGTTGATGGTCTTGATGTTTTCCAGGCGCGGCGAGGCGGCGGGAATGGTGGCGGCCGCGTTGGACGGGATCTGGAAAGCCAGCGCCTTGACGGCTTCGCTCTGCACGTCGGGACGCAGGGCGAATTCATAGAATTTCTTTGCCTGTTCCATGTTTTTCGCGCCCTTGACGATGCTCATCGAGCCGATCTCGTAGCCCGTGCCTTCGCAGGGCGGCAAGACCTTCACGGGAAAGCCGGCCACGGTGAGTTTCATCAGGTCATGCATGAAGCCGATGGCCACGCCCGCTTCGCCGCGGCCCACGTCCTCGCCCGGCGCCACGCCCGCGTTCGGGTATTTGCTGACGTTCTGGCCCATTTTCGCCAGGAAATCGAAGGCTTCCTCTTCGCCGAACAGCTGCACCACGGTGGCCAGCGCGTTGTAAGCGGCGCCCGAGGAATTCGGGTTGGCCATCTCGATCTCGCCCTTGTAAGCGGGCTTGACGAGGTCTTTCCAGCATTGGGGCGGCGGCAGGTTTTTCTTCTTCAGCACATTTTCGTTGTAGGCCAGGCCCAGGATGCCGATGTAGATGCCGACGGTGCGGTACTTGGCCGTCTCGGCCTGCTTGAGCGCCCACGGCTGCAGCTTGGGCAGGGTGGGCGACCTGTATTCTTCCGTATAGCCTTCGGCGGCCGCCTGCAGGTGGGGGTCGCCCGTGCCGCCCCACCAGATGTCCGATTTCGGGTTCGACGCTTCGGCGCGGATCTTCGCGTAGGCTTCCCCGGCGCTCTTCCTGATCATCGATACCTTGATCTTGCTTTCCGCCTCGAAGCGGTTCTTCATCAGCTGGCACCATTCCATGTCGGCCGAGCACAGCACGGACAGGCGTTCCTCGGCGGCCATGGCCGTCATCGGCAGGGCCAGGCTTATAGCAATCGCAACATTGCGCATCTTCATCGTCTCACTCCAAGTTCGTTGTCGTTGTGGTACTTCAGACCGCACCGCTATCTTGCGGTGTCACTGTCCCGGGATGTGCTTTGTAAGGCCTTGCACTGCATTGCACACGTGTGCACACCTTACCACCAGCCGATTTTGACTGTCAACAAGAATCTCGGCAGGCATGCGGCGTGGTGTTTTACCGACAAAAAAAGCCGCCAGCTGTGCGTGCAGCTGGCGGCTTTCGGGATCTCCAGGATCAGAGGCGTGTTACTGCCAGGCTTCCTTGCCCGCGCGCGGCTTGCCCACCATCAGCAAGGCGCCCAGTGTCAGCACGGCCGCCAGCGACAGGTAATAACCCACGTATTGCAGACCGTAGTTGGTGGCCAGCCAGGTGGCGATGTACGGCGCCAGCGAGGCGCCCAGAATGCCCGCCAGGTTGAACGTCAGCGAGGCGCCCGTGTAGCGCACTTCGGGCGGGAACAGCTCGGACAACATCGTGCCCAGCGGTCCGTAGGTCATGCCCATCAAGCCCAGGCCGACGGCCATGAAGACGGTCACTTCCCACGTCACGCCCGAGCCGAACATCGGTGCGAGCACCAGGCCGAAGATGGCGATGGCGACGGAGACCCAGATCAGGGTGGCGCGGCGGCCGCGGCGGTCGGCCAGCACGGCCGAAAACGGAATCGTCAGGGCGAAGAACAGCACGGCAAACAGCTGCACGACGAGGAATTCCTTGCGCGTGAAGCCCAGCTTGGTCGTGCCCCAGCTCAATGCGAACACCGTCATCAGGTAGAACAGCACGAAGGTGGCCAGGGCGATGATGGTGCCCAGGAACAGCATGCGGCCATGCTGGCGGAACACGGTGGCCACGGGCAGCTTGACGACTTCGTTCTTGTCGATGACTTTCTGGAAGTCCGGCGTTTCCGTGATCTTCAGGCGCACATACAGGCCGACGATGACCAGCAGCGCGCTGGCGAGGAAGGGGATGCGCCAGCCGTAGCTGAAGAACTGCTCATCGGTCATGGTTTCGCTCAGCAGCAGGAAGATGCCGCCCGACAGGAAGAAGCCGATCGGCGCCCCCAGCTGCGGGAACATGCCGTACCAGGCGCGCTTGCCCGGTGGCGCGTTTTCCGTGGCCAGCAGCACCGCGCCGCCCCACTCGCCGCCCAAGCCCAGACCCTGGCCGAAACGGCACAGCGCCAGCAGCAGCGGCGCCAGGGTACCGATGGCGGCATAGGTCGGCAACAAGCCGATGATGACGGTGGAGATACCCATGGTCAGCAAGGCCGCCACGAGGGTCGCCTTGCGGCCGATGCGGTCGCCGAAGTGGCCGAACACGGCCGAACCGATGGGGCGGGCGAAGAAGGCGATGGCGAACGTGGCCAGCGACTGCAGCACGGCGGCCGACGGGTCGCCGGCGGGGAAGAACAGTTTCGGGAACACCAGCACGGCGGCGGTGGCGTAGATATAAAAGTCAAAGAACTCGATGGTGGTGCCGATCAGGCTGGCGAACAGCACCGTGCCGGGGGAATTTTTCTTGGGGGGGGTGCTCCGGGGCTTACTCATTTACTGCGCTCCTTGGGGAGGGTGTCTAAAGGCCATTCTCTGGATGTTTTTTCAGGCAGCAGCACAGCACGTTGTCTCCGTGTCGTTCGCATATCATAGCCTTGCGCGCGGGCATTTGCCGCGCATTTGCTATTAAATTTGCAAACAAAAACAACGGTTTTTGTTGCCGTAGCGAACTGCCGGCAACGTGCGCTAACGCGCCGTGATCAGTGCTAATTTAGAGAAACAACGGTCGTGCGCCATCCGGTTACCCGGGGCACGGCAGGAAAGGCGTCAGGGGATGGGCGACGTGTATCAGGCCCGGCGTATCGCCAGGCATTCCGTACCAGACCCGCGCGTCGGCATCGCGGCATCGGTCATTTGTGGTGAGTCCTTGCCCGCGGCCCCTCCGGGTGGAGCGGGCCGGCGATGATCGCGCTGCATCACGCAGGATGCGGTTGATCTTGCTGTAAGCGGCTTATCATACGCGCAGTGCTGCGGTGCGGCAAGAAGTTGTGATGGAGCATGTACGGTGGTGTCGGCTTACGCTGCGCTAAGCCGACCTACGCCGACCTACGCCCACCTATGCTGACCTACGCATCGATCAATGCAAAAGTCTGCTCGATCTCGCGGCTGTCGAGCGGACGCACGAGGCGCGCCACTTCCTGGCCATCTTTCAGGAAAATCAGGGTCGGCCACAGTTTCACCTTGAACGAGCGCCCCAGCGCGCGGCCGGGGCCGTCTTCCACGCGAATATGCGCTACCCCGGGGTGCTGCGCCAACGCGGCGGCCAGCGGCGCGTCTGTGGCGCGGCAGTGGCCGCACCAGCCCGTGCCGAATTCCAGCAGGGCCGGCCCCGCCAGGGCGTCGATCTCGGCGCGCGTCGGTTGTGCTACGGAATACGTGTCGTGCATCATGCCAGCCTCCCAGACAATTTAGACCACTTTGAGGCGCAAGGTCTCCAGGCCATCGATGGCGCCCACCAACTCGTCGCCGCGCTGCACGGCCGCCACGCCGGCCGGCGTGCCCGTGTAGATCAGGTCGCCCGGCTGCAAGGTGAAATAGGTCGACAAGTCGGCGATGGTTTCGGCCACGTTCCAGATCAGCATATCGATGCTGCTGCTTTGGCGCAGCTCGCCATTCACGCGCAGGGTGATGGCGGCATGCTGGACGTCACCCGCCTGCGCGGCCGGCGTGATGGGGCCGATGGGCGCCGAGTGCTCGAAGGCCTTGCCCGTCTCCCACGGACGGCCCAGTTTTTTCGCTGCGCCCTGCACGTCGCGGCGCGTCATGTCCAGGCCGATCGCATAACCCCACACGTGGCCCAGCGCATCGGCCGCGCCGATATCGCTGCCGCCCTTGCCGATGGCCACCACCAGCTCCATCTCGTGCTGGAAATCCTGCGTCTGCGCCGGATACGGCAGCTCGCCCGTCGTGCCGACTGGCACGGGCAGCACGGCGTCGTTTGGCTTCATGAAGAAAAACGGCGCCTCGCGGCCCGTGTGGCCCATTTCCTTGGCGTGCTCGACATAGTTGCGGCCTACGCAATAGATGCGGTGGACAGGGAAGGTATCAACGCTGCCGGTGACGGGAACGCTGGGCTGGATGGCTGCGGGAATGACATACGACATGAAAACTCCTGATCGGCACGATAAAAAGGCGGCGATGAAAAAGGGACACCGCAGTGTCCCCCACGCAGTGCCACCCATTTTACGACAACGTTACTTCAGCAGTCCCGAGCGGCTCGGGTCCGGCATGCGGATGGCAACGATGAAGGAAATCAGGCACATGATGGTGACGTACCAATAGAAATACTCTTCCACGTGCCAGGCCTTGAACTGCAGCGCCACATATTCGGCCGAACCGCCGAACATGGCGTTGGCGACCGCATACGACAGGCCCACGCCCAGCGCACGCACTTCGACGGGGAACATTTCCGCCTTGATCAGGCCGCTGATCGACGTGTAGAAGCTGATGATGGCCAGCGCGATGATGATCAGGCCAAACGCCGCGTACGGGCTGGAAATATCCTTCAAGGCATGCATGATCGGCAACACGCACAGGGTGGCCAGGCCGCCGAAGAACAGCATCGAGGTGCGGCGGCCGATGCGGTCGGACAGAGCGCCGAACACCGGTTGCAGAATCATGTACACCAACAGCGCGCAGGTCATGACGGCGCTGGCCGTCTTGGTATCCATGCCGGCCGTGTTGACCAGGTATTTCTGCATGTAGGTAGTGAACGTGTAGAACACGAGCGAACCGCCGGCCGTAAAGCCGAGCACCGTGATGAAGGCGCGCTTATGCTTGAGCAAGCCGCGCAGGCTGCCCGCATCCTTGTCCTTGCGCTCGCTGGCGGTGGTCGTTTCCGTCAGGGATTTACGCAGGTTCAGCGAGACGAGGGCCGCCAGGGCGCCAAACACGAACGGGATGCGCCAGCCCCAGGCGCGCAGCTCTTCCAAGGTCAGCAGTTGCTGCAAGACAACCAGTACCAGCAAGGCCAGCAGCTGGCCGCCGATCAGGGTCACGTACTGGAACGAGGCGAAGAAGCCGCGCTTGCCCGATTCCGACACTTCACTCATGTAGGTGGCGCTGGTACCATATTCGCCGCCCACGGACAGGCCCTGGAACAGGCGCGCCACCAGCAGCAGGAACGGCGCGAAGGCGCCGATGGTGTCATACGTGGGCATGACGGCGATCATCAAGGAGCCGCCGCACATCATCAGCACGGAAATCATCATCGACTGGCGGCGGCCGTATTTGTCGGCGATGCGGCCGAACAGCCAGCCGCCCACCGGGCGCATGAGGAAGCCGGCGGCAAAGATGCCGGCCGTCTGCAGCAGCTGCGTGGTGGGGTTACCGGAAGGGAAGAAGGCGTGCGAGAAATACAGCGCGCAGAACGAGTAAATGTAGAAGTCGAACCATTCGACCAGGTTACCGGAAGAAGCGCCAATGATGGCCTTGATGCGCTGCTGGGAAGTCAGCTGCGCAACGTCATGCGGAGTATCGTGGGATGTCATATCAATCTTCTTGTTCGTGTGAAAAAGCCAACGCCAGCCAGGTTGCCCGGGCTGGTTTTGCATCATACGCCCTTGATCAAGGTCAAAAAGCCGCCCGGCATACGGGTTAATACGTATCGCCGGCAACTATTTTTCGCCTTCGGGCGCATGGAATCAGACCCGTTCCAGCACCAGCGCGATGCCCTGGCCGATGCCGATGCCGCATCTTGTGTGAGTGCACAGTGCATGGTGCTTGCCCGGACGCGCTGCAGGTCAGACCCGTTCCAGTACCAGCGCGATACCCTGGCCTACGCCGATGCACATGGTGCACAGCGCATAGCGCCCGCCCGTGCGGTGCAGCTGGTTGACGGCCGTCATGGCCAGGCGCGCACCGGACGCGCCCAGCGGGTGACCGAGGGCGATGGCGCCGCCGTTCGGGTTCACGCGCGGATCGTCGTCGCGCAAGCCCAGCTGGCGCAGCACGGCCAGGCCCTGGGCGGCAAACGCTTCGTTCAATTCGATGACGTCGAAATCGGCCAGGGTCAAACCCGTCATGGCCAGCACTTTCAGGGTGGCGGGCGCGGGGCCGATGCCCATGATGCGCGGCGCCACGCCGGCCGTGGCCATGGCCACCACGCGGGCGCGCGGTGTCAGGCCAAAGCGGGCCGCGTTCGCCTCGTCGGCCAGCAGCAGGGCCGCCGCGCCATCGTTGACGCCGGACGCGTTGCCGGCCGTGATCGTGCCGTCCGCGCGCACGACGGGTTTCAGTTTGGCCAGGGTGTCCAGCGTGGTGGCGCGCGGATGCTCGTCGCGGCTGACAACGACGGGCTCACCCTTCTTCTGCGCAATGCTGACGGGACAGATTTCGCTGTCGAACACGCCCGCCTGCTGCGCCGCCAGGGCTTTTACCTGGCTGGCCAGGGCAAACGCATCCTGGTCCGCGCGGCTGATGCCGAAGTCGCTGGCCACGTTTTCCGCCGTTTCCGGCATCGAATCGACGCCGTACCGCGCCTTCATCAGCGGATTGATGAAGCGCCAGCCGATGGTCGTGTCTTCCATTTTCATGCCGCGCGAAAAGGCGCTGTCGGCCTTGCCCATGACGAAGGGCGCGCGGCTCATGCTTTCCACGCCGCCGGCGATCAGCAAGCCCGCTTCGCCGCTCTTGATGAAGCGCGCGGCGCTGCCGATGGCGTCCAGGCCCGAGCCGCACAATCGGTTCAGGGTGGCGCCCGGCACGCTGTCGGGCAATCCCGCCAGCAAGGCGGCCATGCGCGCCACGTTGCGGTTGTCCTCGCCCGCCTGGTTGGCGCAGCCGTACAGCACGTCCGTGACGGCCGTCCAGTCCACATTGGGGTTGCGCGCCATCAAGGCGCGGATGGGCACGGCGCCCAGGTCGTCGGCGCGCACGCCGGACAGGCCGCCGCCGTAGCGGCCGAAGGGGGTGCGCTGGGCATCGCAGATAAACGCTGCAGTCATATTTTTTTCCTCCAAGAAATATTTATGTAGGTCGGGTTAGTGCGCAAGCACGTAAGCCGACATTGCTGGCTGCTAACGTCCGTCCAGCAGTGAAACCGGCGTCAACGCTTGCAACTGTTCAAAACGCAAGCCATCGGCCAGTTCGATGACCGTGGCACCGTTTGGCCCCAGGTCGAACACGGCCAGGTCGCTGTAGATGCGGCTGACGCACCCGATGCCCGTCAGCGGATAGGTGCAGGCCTGCACCAGCTTGCTTTCACCGCCCTTGGTCAGCAATTCCATCATGACCCAGGTTTTTTTCGCGCCGATAGCCAGGTCCATGGCCCCGCCCACGGCGGGTATGGCGTCGGGCGCGCCCGTGTGCCAGTTGGCCAGGTCGCCCGTGGCGGACACTTGAAACGCGCCCAGCACGCAGATGTCCAAGTGGCCGCCGCGCATCATGGCAAAGCTGTCGGCATGGTGGAAATAGCTGCCGCCCGCCAGCAGGGTGACGGGCTGCTTGCCCGCGTTGATCAGGTCGTAGTCTTCCTCGCCCGGCACGGGCGCGGGGCCCATGCCGATCACGCCGTTTTCGCTGTGCAGGATGATCTCCGCGCCGGCCGGCAAGTGATTCGCCACCAGGGTCGGCAAGCCGATGCCCAGGTTCACGACGGCACCTTCATGGATGTCGGCCGCCACGCGGGCCGCCATCTGGTCTCGATTCCATTTGTTCATATTGATTTTCCTCAGGCTGCTTTGAAGCCGGCGGGGCCGGTGGCCGTGCGCGGCACTTGCACGAGGCGCTGCACGAACAGGCCCGGCGTGATGACGTGTTCGGGGTCGATGCTGCCCAAGTCAAGCACCTCGTGCACGGAGGCAATGCTGACCTTGGCGGCCATGGCCATGATGGGACCGAAGTTGCGCGCCGTCTTGCGGTAGGTGAGGTTGCCCCAGCGGTCGCCCTGCTCCGCCTTGATCAGCGCGAAGTCGGCGTGGATCGGCGACTCGAACACATACATGCGCCCGTCGATCTCGCGCGTTTCCTTGCCCTTGGCCAAGTCCGTGCCGTAGCCCGTGGGCGTGAAAAAGCCGCCGATGCCGGCGCCGGCGGCGCGGATGCGCTCGGCCAGGTTGCCCTGCGGCACCAGTTCCAGCTCCAGCTTGCCCGCGCGGTACAGGGCGTCGAAGACGTGGGAATCGGCCTGACGGGGGAACGAGCAGATGATCTTGCGCACCTGCCCGTTTTTCAGCAGGGCGGCCAGGCCCGTGTCGCCATTGCCCGCATTGTTGTTGACGATGACGAGGTCGCGCGCGCCCTGGGCGATCAGGCCGTCGATCAGCTCGGCCGGCTGGCCCGCGCCGCCGAAGCCGCCAATCATGACGGTGGCGCCATCGTGGATATCGGCCAGCGCATCAAGCACGCTGGAACGCAGTTTGTCGATCATTGCGGTCTCCTCCCAATCAAACTCATTAGCCATTTGTTCGCATAACGAACAAATATTCGTATTTAGAACTTATTCGTGAGAATATGCCTGATCGGGGCGCTTGTCAATTTGCCGTTTTCGCCACCGCCATGGCTATAATTGCCACCTTGCCCCATTGGAAATGCCATGACCGCACGCAGCCGCACCTCCCTTGCCACCGAAGAAAGCGTTGATGCCGAGGGCGCGCCGCGTCCCGGCGACAGCTATGTGCAATCGTTCGCGCGGGGCCTGGCCGTGCTGCGCAGCTTTGGCGCGGACGCGCCGCAGCAGACCCTGAGCGAAGTGGCGGAACGGGCGCAGCTGACGCGCGCGGGCGCGCGGCGCATCCTGCACACCCTGCTGCATCTCGGTTACGTGGAAGCGGATGGGCGGCTGTTCCGTTTGACGCCCAAGGTGCTCGACCTCGGTTACGCCTATCTGTCATCCCTGCCCGTATGGACGCAGGCGCAGCCGCTGCTGGAAGAATTGATGCAGACCTTGCGCCAGTCGTGCTCGGCCACCGTGCTCGACGGGGACGACATCGTCTACGTCGTGCGCCTGTCCGCGCACCGCACCATGTCGATCAACCTGGGTATCGGCAGCCGCCTGCCCGCCTACTGCACCTCGATGGGCAGGGTGTTGCTGTCGGGCCTGGCGCCCGAGGTGCTGCGCGAACGGCTGTCGAAGATGGCGCTGCTGAAGATCACGCCGGCGACCAAGGTCGATATCGATGTCTTGATGGAAGAGATTGCGCAAGTGCGGCGCCAGGGCTGGTGCCTGGTGCAGGAAGAGCTGGAACAGGGCTTGATCGCCCTGGCCGCGCCCGTGTTCGACCGGGCCGGCAAGGTGGTGGCGGCGATCAACGTCAGCGGCCAGACGGCGGGGCCATCCGTGGCGCATCTGCTGGAGCACAGCCTGCCGAAACTGCTCGAGACGGCAAACCGGGTCAGCGCCCTGGTGCGGGTGCAGCAGTAGTTACTTGTTAAACTTCGCGCACAGGTCCGCGCGCGGCTGGGCAGGCATCGTTTGCGTCAGGTCGAACGTGCCCTGGTAGCCGGCGGCGCCCTGCTCCAGGTAGCCGATGCTGCGCACATTCAGTTGCGGGTCGGCCAGCTTCAGCCAGCGGGGCACGCCGATATCCTTGCGCACATGCACATTGCCGGCGATCAGCACCACGTCGCGCGGCGCCTGGTCGCGGATCAGCTTGGCCATCCAGATATCGCGCGCCACCTGGGCGTTGACGACACCGGTCATCATCATGTCGGGCAGCATATTGCAGCGGGCCGCCTGCACTTCCCTCTTTTGCCCTTCCAGGATATCGGCCGGCACGGGCGCGGCCAGGTACGTGGCCGCCATGGCGGGCGGCATGGCCCACTGGATGCCGTCGCGCACGATACGCGAGGCATCGGCCGGCGACAGGTTGCCGGCGACCAGGGTCAGCTGGTAACTGATGACGAGGTCCAGCACGGGCCGGTACATGCTCCAGTCCCAGCGCGGCTGTTCCATCACGCGGATGATGCAATCGGGGTCGGCGCATTCACGCGCGGCGCGCGTCAGCAGGGCCTGGTTTTCGCGGTCGAACTGCTCCATGACGATCACGGGACGCCAGCCGGCCGCCAGGCGGCGCTGCAATTCCGCGACGCGCAGGCGCTGACCTTGCGCATTGTCATGCACTTCACCGAGCAGCAGCACTTGCGGATTGGGCAAGGTGTCGGCCACAGGCGCGGGAGCGGGCGGCGCTTCCTTCTTCAGCAAGCTGCCGCAGGCGGCCAGCGCCAGCACGCTGCACAGCAGGGCGGCGCGCGCGCCGGCACGGAAAATCATGGTCTTCATGTAAGCGGTATCCAAAGTGGCGATGCGCCAGATTGTACCGTCTCAGGCTGGCGCGGGTGCCTTGCGGCGCTCCAGCACCTCAAAGAGCAGCATGCCGGCCAGCATCGCGATCACAAACAACCACGCCTTCGGCTGGCCCGCCAGCAGCGACACGAGGGCGGGACCGGGACAGAAACCGGCGATGCCCCAGCCCGCGCCAAAGGCCAGGCTGCCCAGCAGCAAGCGCCGGTCGATGCGGCGCGACGCGGGCAATTGCATGGGGTCGCCCAGCAGCGCCGTGCTGCGCCGGCGCGCCAGCCAGAAGGCGGGCAGAGCCACGCCGATGGCGCCGCCCATCACCAGCGCCAGCGACGGGTCCCAGGCACCGGCCAGGTCGAGGAAACCGAGCACCTTGGCCGGGTTGCTCATGCCGGAGACGATCAGGCCCAATCCAAAGACGAGGCCGCTCAACAGGGAAAGGATCAGCTTGCTCATAAGCTTGCTCACAGATGGCGCAACAGATACACGGTGAGGAAACCGGCCGCCATGAAGGCACACGTGGCCGCCAGCGAACGCGGGGACAGGCGCGACAGGCCGCACACGCCGTGGCCGCTGGTGCAGCCGGCGCCATAGCGCACGCCCACGCCCACCAGCAAGCCGGCCGCGATCAGGGCCGGCGTACCGGCGTCGATCTGCACGGGCGGCAAGGCTTGCCACAACCGCCACAGCAGGGGCGTGCCGGTCAGGCCGGCAAGAAAGGCGATGCGCCAGCCCAGGTCGCCACTGCGCGGGCGCAGCAAGCCGCCGAGGATGCCGCTGATGCCGGCGATGCGGCCATTGAACAGGATCAATAGCGCCGCCGCCAAGCCGATCAGCATGCCGCCTGCCAGCGAGGCCCATGGCGTGAAGTGTTGCCAGGCTATCGTCATGGCAATCTCAGTCGGCTTCGTCGTTGAACGGGGGGCGCGGCGCGCAAAATTGCGCGTACAGCACTTGCAGCACGGCCAGCACGGGCGCGCTGGCGACGCGGTAATAAATCTGCTTGCCGTCGCGCCGCGTGGCCACCAGCATCTCTTCGCGCAGCACGCCCAGCTGCTGCGACAGGGTCGGCTGGCCGATGCCCACTTTTTGCTCGAGGTCGCTGACGCAATGCTCGCCCTGCGATAGCTGGCACAGCAGCATCAAACGGTCGGCATTGCCCATGGCCTTGAGCAGCGAGCTGGCCTTGTAGGCCGAACCCCGCATGGCGTCGAGGTTGTATTCGGCGTGTTGTGTTGCGACTGTCTCCATCGTGCCCTCCCACAGGCGGTCATATTGAATAGCGTGCGATAAACAATATACTAATCAATATATTGTTTTCCTGCTGGCGATTCGCACAAAAAAACAACAGTGTTTTTTGGCGATAGCATACTCATGCAAAGTGTGCGGCAACGATCATGTTTACGCTATCAAAATGACAAATATTCGTAATAAACAGGAAATAAACGTATCAAAATTGTCACGATCTATGCTGTAATGGGAGAACAGCAGAAAAATCAGGATACGCCCCCCGTACAGGCGAATCGTCCGTCCATGCGCAAGCCGGTTTCGGCTGCGCCAGGCGGTGAACAACAAGGGAGAGCAAGATGAAAATCTATCAGCCGCTCTGCGTGGCCTTGCTGGCGCTGTCGGCCAGCACAGGGAGCCTGGCGGCAGTCAGCGACACGACGGCCGCCAAGCTGCACGAAGCCGGCGAACGCGTGACGATCGATGAAAGCATCAGCTTGAATAATAATCCCGGCTGGGAAACGCCGGACTTGCCGTATGCACGCCTGCTGGCCAGCAGCAGCGCGACGGCACCGCACTGGAGCAGCGCGCGCCATGTGGCCCTGGCGCCGTCCAGGCCCATGACGGCCGCCCCCGCACAGCAAGCCAGCGTGCCGGCCCCGGTGCCGGAAGCGAGCATGTACTCGATGCTGCTGGTGGGATTGGGCCTGGTGGCCTTGAGCCTGCACGGCGAAAAACAGGAAAAATTCGATAACTGACGGCGCCAGCACTGGCAAGGCGCTGCCGCAAAACATTCCGCCTGGTGCGGAATGTTTTTTGATGGCGCCCTCATTTGTCCAGCAGGCGGCAGACCCGTTCGATATTGCCCACCGGAATACCCGACTTCAGGGCGCGCGCGATGCAGCCCGCCTTGTCCGGACCCGAGGCGGACATGAGCACGAAGGCCGTCACCACCACGCTGATGGCGACGAGCACGATCAAGACACCCTTGACGATATCCCAGTTCATGGCGTCTCCATGGAAGGCATCATTACTCCTTGGCCGATATGGCTGCCGCATCCGCTCCGTTCAGCAGCGCATGCAATTTCTGCATGGTGGCCCAGTTGCGCGAGGTGACGCCGTCACCCAGCAGCACGCCCAGCGCCGCCACCACCTTGCTGGCCAGCACGCCATCGGGACACCAGGCATACGCGGCCCATCGTCCCAGCGCCAGCGCTTCCGGCTGCCACGGCTGCCGCAGGAGAGGCGTCAGGCGCTGGACATCGGCCGGATTGTTCAGCACCAAGGTCAGCAAGCGGGCCGCATCGGCCGCCGGCGCCAGGGTGTTTTGCTCCACCAGCTCGGCGAACTGGCCGGCCGACAGCACCGTCACCCTGGCCGCCACGCCCAGTTTCAGCACCAGCGCTTCCTCGATGCGGGCAGCGGCCTCGGCAGGCGCCACCACGCCGCCGTCATACACGACGTTGCCGCTGTTGAGTACCGTGCGCACCTGCGCAAAACCGAGGTCGCCCAGCAGCTTGCGCAGGTCGGCCATGGCCACGCGCTTGGCGCGGCCCACATTGATCCCGCGCAAAAGCGCCACTTGCTGACTGTTTTCTATCGCTGCCATATTGTCTCCTTGCCTATGCCTGGCTGCTGGTGCTTTCCGGCAACGGCGTCACCGTAGGCAGGCGCAGCAGGAACGTCGCGCCCTGCCCCAGGGTGCTGCTGACCGTGATGGTGCCGCCAAACTGCTTGGCAATCAAGTTGAACACGATATTCAAGCCCAGTCCGGTGCCGCCCTGCCCGCGGCGCGTGGTGACAAACGGATCGAACACGCGGTCGAGCATGTCGGGCGCAATGCCGCGGCCGTTGTCGCGCACCTGCATGGCGATCGCGTCGCCGTCGCGGCGCACGCCGATATGGATATTGCCGGCCGTGTCCGCATCGAAGGCGTGCTCGACGCAGTTCAATACCAGGTTGGTCAGCACCTGCGCCAGCGCGCCAGGATAGCTGTCGAGCATGATGTCAGGCGGGCAATCGATATCGATGCTGATGCGCGTCTTTTTCAGGGTCGGCTGCAGGCTCGAGATCACTTCGCCGATATAGTCGCGCAATTCGAACAAACGGCGCGCCTCGCTGACCTGGTCGACGGCGATCTGCTTGAAGCTGTGGATCAGATGCGCGGCCCGGTAGGCATTGTTCATGATCAGCCGCGCGCTTTCGCCGGCCGTTTCCAGGTAGCGCACGATATCGGTCTTTTTCACGCTGCCGCCAGCCACCGCTGCGCTGATGTCATCGGTGGCTTCCTTCAGCACCGAGGCGCTGGTCAGGGCGATGCCGACCGGCGTATTGATTTCATGCGCCACGCCGGCCACCAGGCTGCCCAGCGAAGCCAGGCGTTCCGATTGCAGCAGGGACTCTTGCGCGCGGCGCAGCTCGTCCATGGCCTGCGCCGTTGCTTGCTGCGAGCGGCGCGCCATGTCTTCCGCCTCGCGGCTGCCTTCGATGATGGACTTGAGCTTGCGCTGCACGGCATTGAAGCCGCGGATCACGTCGCCCAGTTCGTCGCGCCGGTTTTCCGGCAGCTCTTCGACGTCATCGCTGCCGCGCGTGGCCAGGTCGAACAAGCCGTCGCGCAACTGTTTCAGGGGTCCGAAGACGATGCGCAGGCTCAGCGCCAGGGCGCCCACGAGAATGATGTCAAGCAGCAACACTTCCACCACCTTGCGCCGCACTTCACTGCGCAGGGCCGCATCGATCTGCTCGCGGCTGAAATTGACGATGACCTTGCCCACGATCACGGGCTTGCCGCCTGTGGCGGCCGCCACGGCGTCGCGGAACACGAGCGGCGCCTCGACGGGCGTGCCGCCCATGGCCACGTCCGCCTCAAGCGGCACCAGGGTGCCGGAGGCATCGCGCACTTCGCCCGCGAACAGGCCGACCGAGGCGTCATAGACGCGGATGCCGACCAGCTCCGGCGGCAGCATTTCGGCCGCGACAATGCTGTCGACCTTGGATTTATCGAGATCCCACAGGGCGGACGGCAAGCTGGTCTGCAAGCGCGTGAGCACGCCGCTGCGCAGGCGCGCGCTGCCCGATTCGAGTTCCTTGCTCAAGGTATATTGGGTATAGCTGCCGGAAATGCCCAGCACCAGGGTGACGATCACGACAAAAAGCAGGGTCAGCCGGACTTGGATACTCACCATCAATCAACACTCCCCGGGCCAGGCCAGCCGCCGGCCCGCGGCGCGGGCGCAGATACGTCAGCAATGCAAGGGCCTGATTCAAATGTACGGTATGACATGCTTATTGGCAAGATTTACAGCATCCCCACTTTCGATAGGGACTTTGATGCAGGTTGAGACATTGCGGCATGGCAATGGTAATATCCCGCAATCATCTAAGGAGTCGTCATGGCGGTCACGCATCAACATCTACCCCTGGAACAAGTTCGTCCCGGCATGATTTTGTCGGATGTCTTGCTCGATGCGCATGGACAAGTGCTGTTGCCGCAAGGCGCGGTATTGACGGAAAACATGCTGGCCCTGATGCCCCGCCACAACATCGACATGCTGCCGATCCAGGCGCCGCCCCCGTCGCCGGAAGAAATCGCCGCGCAGCAAGCGGCCGACAGCGAACGGCTGGCGTACCTGTTCCGCAAGCACGATCCCGAAGATCCCCTGGACGCGGCCACCACCTTGCTGCGCAGCTATGTCACGGCTTACCGCCTGGGCACGGGAGAGACCGCATGAGCACCCAGCTGACGCTCGACGATATCGTCGCCCACCTCGATGACTTGCCTTCGCTGCCCGCCGTCGTGATGGAACTGCTCAACAGCATAGACCAGGAAGACGTCGATATTTCCGTGCTGGCCAAAAAAGTGTCGTATGACCAGGCGCTGACGGCAAAAACCTTGCGTCTGGCCAACTCATCCCACTATGGCCTGCAAGTGAAGGCCACCACCATCCAGCAGGCGATCACTTACCTGGGCTTCCAGACCACGCGCAGCCTGATCACGTCGGCCGCCATCACGGGCTGCTTCCCGGAAGGACGCTGCCCAGGTTTCGACGACAAGGCCTTCTGGCGCCATTCGGTGGCGACGGCCGCCTGCGCCAAGGTGCTGGCGCGGCAGCTCCGCTTCAACCAGGATTACGCATTCACGGCCGGCTTGCTGCACAACATCGGCCGCCTGGTGCTGGTCAGCAGCTTTCCCGCGCACTATGCGCAAGTCATCGCGCACCAGGCCGCGCACGATTGCAGCCTGCTCGAAGCGGAGCAGGCCGTGCTGGGCGTGGACCACGTGCAGGCAGGCGTGGCCCTGGCCGAGCACTGGAATTTTTCCGACACCATGCGCCTGGCGCTGGGCAATTACCTGCAGCCGGAAACGCCGGGCGCCGGTTTTCTTGCGGCACTGATCCATGTGGCCAATGCCGTCGTCTGTGCGCTCGACCTGGCGCAGGCGGGCGACGACATGGTGCCGCGCGTCTCGCCGGTGGCCTGGGATGCGCTGGGCCTGGGCAAGGACACGTATCTGCAGCTGTTCCGCGAAACGGAGCTGCGCTACGACGAAATCACCTCGGCACTGCTGAGCTAAGCAAATCCGCAAACGCAAACGGCCCTCGCTGCGAAGCGAAAGCCGTTATGGGTACTGCGATACATCCATGTTACCCGGTCCATGCTGCCCGGTCCACGCCAGCCTGTTGCCGCCAGCAGCTACGCAAGCGGCACAGTCAGCGTACAACCGCCACATCAGTGCGCGTAATTCGATTCTTGCGCATCGCCGCGGTCTTCCGCTTTTGGACGGCCCTGGGCGTCGGACAAACGGTACTTGGTGCGGCGATCGCCCATCAAATCGCGCAGGTCGCGGATGCTCATGCCCGTCACTTCGTGCATGCGGATCAGCAGCGAGGCGCCGACCGGCAAGCGGTGGTGGCGGATCTTGCTGATGACGGGTGGCGCCACTTCAAGCAGACGCGACAGGGCTGCATCGTTCTTCAGCTGCATTTTGCTCAGCAGAATATCCAGCAGGTGGTTCGGGTTGTAACTCTCTTGCGATGCTAATGCATGATGTGCCATGATTTTTCCTCGTCTGGTGAATGTAGAAAATAATGCCGATACGAACTTAAGGCTGGCTTAGAGTGTTTAAATAAACGTCTTTCCATCGGATTCAGCCCTCCCCTCCGCCGCCCCTCCTTATCGCACTGCCTGCACAGGACTTGCACAGCCACGTCCAACCAACGTGCGCAGCTTGCCGCGTGAGTAAAAAGCACTGCAACTCAACGAAATGAATTGCATATAAAACAATATACTAGTCCAAACACGCTGCATCTGCGCCTCGCGCAAACTTCCTGATTGTTAAATATCAATCAAGCTGCTGGTTGGCTTGGCAACGATGCTATTTCAACACATTAGGATGCCAGCGGGCGCACACAAGGCTTTGCAGCAACTTGTTACAAATCAATGGTGTCGTACGGCAATAAATGCTTTTCAGCATCGTCGTTCCAAGTGCCTTGTTCACACCGCAACCTTGTCGGCAAGGTCAGCACGACATGGCCCGTGCCGGCGATTTACGCTAAACTATGGCCTGAACTTGCAGCGAGCCTGCCACCGGGCAGCCAGAGGCGCCCGGCCGGTCATCCACCGCCTCCCGCCCCGGGCGGCGCACAGCGCAAGCCCCCTGCCCAGCTGATTTGCGCCACACTTATTTGTCCCACTTATTTGTTCCATTTATTTGCCGCTACATTTACCGATAAGCATCCGACTCCATGCAGAAAAAAGTATTCATTAAAACCTTCGGCTGCCAGATGAACGAGTACGACTCGGACAAGATGGCCGACGTGCTGGGCGCCTCAGATGGCCTGGTGCGCACCGACACGCCGGAAGATGCCGATGTGATCCTGCTTAACACCTGCTCCGTGCGCGAAAAGGCGCAGGAAAAGGTGTTTTCCGACCTGGGCCGTCTGCGCGAGCTGAAACTGGCCAAGCCGCACCTCTTGATCGGCGTGGGCGGCTGCGTGGCCTCGCAGGAAGGCGACGCCATCGTCAAGCGCGCGCCGTATGTCGACATGGTGTTCGGCCCGCAAACGCTGCACCGCCTGCCGCAAATGATCGAACTGCGCCGCGCCAGCGGCGATGCGCAAGTGGACATCAGCTTCCCGGAAATCGAAAAGTTCGACCACCTGCCGCCGGCCAAGGTGGAAGGTGCGTCGGCGTTCGTTTCCATCATGGAAGGCTGCAGCAAATACTGCAGCTACTGCGTCGTGCCCTACACGCGCGGCGAGGAAGTGTCGCGCCGCTTCGAGGACGTGCTGACGGAAGTGGCGGGCCTGGCCGCCCAGGGCGTCAAGGAAATTACCCTGCTGGGACAGAACGTGAATGCCTACCGGGGCGCGATGGAAGGCGGCGAGATCGCCGACTTCGCCCTGCTGCTCGAATACGTGGCCGACATACCCGGCATCGAGCGCATGCGCTTCGTCACCAGCCACCCGAAGGAATTCACGCAGCGCCTGATCGACGCCTACGCGAAGATCCCGCAGCTGGTCGACCACCTGTACCTGCCGGCGCAGCACGGTTCCGACAAGATCCTCGGCGCCATGAAGCGCGGCTACACGGGCCTCGAATACAAGTCCATCATCCGCCGCATCCGCGCCGTGCGCCCGAACATGGCCATTTCCTCGGACTTCATCGTCGGTTTCCCCGGCGAGACGCAAGCCGACTTCGACGCCATGATGAAGCTGATCGCGGACGTCGGCTTCGACAACAGCTACAGCTTCATCTTCAGCAAGCGCCCCGGCACGCCGGCCGCCAGCCTGGAAGACGACACGCCGCACGAGGTCAAGCTGGCCCGGCTGCAGCAACTGCAGGCGGCCATCGACGCCAACACGCGCAACTACAGCCAGGCCATGGTGGGCACGGTGCAAACCATCCTCGTCGAAGGCCGCTCGAAGAAGGACACGATAGCTCGCGAACTGCAAGGCCGCACGGAAAACAACCGCGTGGTCAATTTCGACGCCGGCCCGGACGCGCTGCAACTGGTCGGCCAGCTGGTCGACGTGCGCATCACCGAAAGCCATTCCTATACCCTGCGCGGCGAACTCGTCGCCAGCGCACCCGCATTGAAAAGAGCCAGTTGAAAACCAAAGCCCCGATACAGCCGCATTACTTCATCCCCGAGCCGCTCGACAACACGCGCCTGGCGCACCTGTGCGGACCGCTCGATGAAAACCTGCGCCAGATTTCCGCCGCCCTCGACGTGACGATCTTCCGCCGCGGCGAGAAATTCATCGTCGGCGGCAGCAATGCCGAACGGGCCGTGGAAATCCTCGAGCAGTTCTACGCCATCGCCAACAAGGTCGTGCCGCTGGAAGAGGTGCAGCTGGCCCTGGTGGAGCAGCGCGCGGGCCTGTCCGCCGCCTCGGAACACCATGCCAACGCGCCCATCAGCACTTTTGTGGAACCGGACATCGCCAGCCCCGTGCTGAAAACGCGGCGCGCCGACCTGCGTGGACGCACGCCGCACCAGATCGCCTATTTGCGCGACATCCTCGAACACGACATCAGCTTCGGCGTGGGTCCGGCCGGCACGGGCAAGACGTATCTGGCCGTCGCCTGCGCCGTCGACGCGCTCGAACGCGACGCCGTCAAGCGCATCATCTTGACGCGCCCCGCCGTCGAAGCGGGCGAACGCCTGGGCTTCCTGCCGGGCGACCTGGCGCAAAAGGTCGATCCGTATCTGCGTCCCCTGTACGATGCGCTGTACGACTTGCTGGGCTTTGACCGCACGCAAAAACTGTTTGAAAAACAGGTGATCGAGATCGCCCCGCTGGCCTACATGCGCGGACGCACCCTGAACCACGCCTTCGTCATCCTCGACGAGGCGCAAAACACCACCGTCGAACAGATGAAGATGTTCTTGACGCGCATCGGCTTTGGCAGCAAGGCCGTGGTGACGGGCGACGTCACGCAAGTCGACCTGCACAAGAGCCAGACGAGCGGCCTGATCGACGCCGTGCACGTGCTCAAGGATGTGCGCGGCATCGGTTTCACGCAATTTAACAGCACCGACGTGGTGCGCCATCCGCTCGTCGCGCGCATCGTCGACGCCTATGAAACGGCGCAGGCGGCCAATGCCGACGCCGCCCAGTTACTTCCCCTATTGAAACCAGCCGCCGCCAAAAATGTCCGAAAAAAATAAACTGTCCTTGTCCGTGCAATACCCGGATACCCGCCTGGAAACCCTGATCACGCGCCCGAAAGTGCGCCGCTGGGTCAAGGCGGCCCTGTTCGCGCCCGCCGAATTCACCATCCGCTTCGTCGACGCGGAAGAGGGCCGCAGCCTGAACCGCGACTACCGCGAAAAGGACTACGCCACCAACGTGCTGACGTTCGCCTACAACGAAGGCGAAGAATTGGCCGAGGACGAGCCGACGCGCGCCGACATCATCCTGTGCACGGACGTGCTGGAGAAGGAAGCGGCGGAGCAGAAAAAAAGCGTGGAAGAGCACACGGCCCATCTGATCGTGCACGGCGTGCTGCATGCGCAGGGCTACGACCACATGGACGACGAGGAAGCGGCCGAGATGGAGGGGCTGGAAACGGAGATCCTCGCCAAGCTCGGCATTACCGACCCGTACGCGGACCCAAAATAAACCGCGCAGATTGGGGCGGTCGGTAGGTCGGGTAGGTCGGGTTAGCCCGCAGGGCGTAAGCCGACAACATCCGTCAACGTAACCGGAGCACCACAGTGTCAGATTACGCTGCGCTAATCTGACCTACGTACAAATAGCGCCAACGCACACACAAGGACACATGATGGGCACCTGGGCCACTGACGCCTTCGGCAACGACTACGCCATGGATTGGGCGCAGGACTTGCACGAATATAAAACACTGGAACTGGTCGAGACGACGCTCGACAACGTGATCGACAGCCAGGAAGCGGAGCTGGCAGCGCCGTTCGCCGCCGAGGCGCTGGCCGCGCTGGAAGTCATCGCGCGCCTCTTGGGCCAGCCCGGCGAGGACGACCCGGCCACGTTGGACGTGGACGAATGGGTGGCCGCCTGCAAGAAGAAGGTCACGCCGCCGCTGCTGGAAAAGGCCCGCCTGGCCTTCGACAAGATCGGCGCGGAAACGTCGGAACTGCGCCAGCTGTGGCAGGACAGCGAGCATTTCGCCGACTGGCAAGCCGACGTGGCAGCCTTGCGCGCGCGCGTGCTAGGCCCGGAAGCGGCGTAAAAGATCGCGCAACGGCGCACTTCAACGTATTAAATTTACATCAAAAGCGGGGAAATCCGGTATTCCCCCGCTTTTGGTGTATCCTATATCCCTTCGCAACAACGGCTCACGCCTCCTATGCCCGAGCACCCTAGTGGCGTCAGAACTGACGTCAAGCCCCACCGGTCACTGTTTGAACGCCTGACCGCACTCATTTCCCCCGAGCCAGAGAACCGTGCAGAATTGCTCGAAGTTCTACACGATGCGCATGAACGCAAGCTGATCGACGCCGACGCCCTGTCGATGATCGAAGGCGTGTTCCAGGTGTCGGATCTCTGCGCGCGCGACATCATGATTCCCCGCTCGCAAATGGATGTCATCGACATCAGCAAGCCGATCGAGGAATGGATGCCGGAAGTCCTGTCCACCGCCCATTCGCGCTTCCCCGCGATCGAAGGCGAGCGCGACAAGGTCATCGGCATCCTGCTGGCGAAAGACTTGCTGCGTTATTACGCAGAAGAAACTTTCGACGTGCGCGACATGCTGCGCCCCGCCATCTTCATCCCGGAATCGAAACGCCTGAATGTGCTGCTGCGCGATTTCCGCGCCAACCACAATCACATGGCCATCGTCGTCGATGAATACAGCGGCGTCGCCGGCCTGATCACCATCGAAGACGTGCTGGAACAGATCGTCGGCGATATCGAGGACGAATACGACTTCGATGAAGCCGAGGACAATATCCTCTCGCTCAAGGAAGGCCAGTTCGGCCCCCGCTGGCGCGTCAAGGCGCTGACCGAGATCGAACAGTTCAACGAGGAAGTGGGCAGCCACCTGGTGGACGACGACGTCGACACCATCGGCGGCCTGGTCTCGAAGTACCTGGGCCGCATGGCGCACAAGGGCGACATCTTCGACCTGGGCAATCTGCGTTTCGAGGTGCTGCGCGCCGACGCGCGCCAGGTGCACGTGCTGCTCGTCGAGCGCCTGCCCAATGTGCCGGAACTGGAACTCTGACATGCGCGTGCTGTAAATGCGTTTCAGACGCGCCGACCCCAACGCCCCCGCCAAACCGCCCCGCAGCACCTGGGCGCGCATGCTGACTGCCGCCGTCGCCGGCGCCGGCGCCGTGCTGGCGTTCGCCCCTTTCGGTTACTGGCCATTGCAGATCCTCAGCCTGGGCGTGCTGTTCTACCAGGTGCTGCGCGCGGCGAACGTCAAGTCCGGCGCGCTGATCGGCTGGGCCTACGGCTTCGGCTGGTGCGCGGCCGGCACGCACTGGCTGTACATCTCCATGCACCGCTATGGCGACATGGCCGCGCCGCTGGCCGCCATCGCCGTGGCCCTGCTGGCCCTCTTGATGGCCATCTACGTGGCCCTGGCCATGGGCGCGGCCGCCTGGCTGCGCCAGCGCTGGGTGCTGTCCCTGCCCGCCATGACCTTGCTGGTGCTGCCTGCCACGTGGACCCTGTTCGAATGGACGCGCGGCTGGCTGTTTACGGGTTTCCCGTGGCTGGCCACGGGCTACGCCCACAATGCCAGCCCGCTGGGCGGCTTCGCCCCCATCGTCGGATCGTACGGCCTGGGCTGGCTGGCGGCGCTGTCCGCCGGCGCCCTGCTGCTGCTAATCCACCCCTTGCATCGCACGCGCTGGAGCGCCCTGGGCGGCGTCATCGCCCTGTACGCGGCCGGCGTCGGCTTGCAATACGTGAACTGGACCCACCCGGTCGGGCGCCCCATCACCGTGCGCCTGTTGCAGGGCAATGTGCCGCAGCAGCAGAAATTCGACCCCGGCTTCGTGCTGGGCGCCCTGCAGATGTACCAGAGCGCCATCACCAGCGCGCCGGCCGACCTGATCGCCACGCCGGAAACGGCCGTCACCGTGCTGCCGCACCAGCTGCCGCCCGGCTATCTGGATAGCCTGGCGACGTATGCGCAGCAGACGGGCAGCACGATTTTGGTCGGCATGCCCGTGCTCGACGAGCAGCAGCGCTTCTACAATGCGGCTGTGGGCATCACGCCCAACGGCACGCCGGGACCGTACTACCAGTACCGCAAGCACCATCTGGTGCCGTTCGGCGAATTCGTGCCGCCCGGCCTGCACTGGTTCGTCGCCATGATGGCCATCCCGCTGGGCGACATGGGCCGCGGCGCCGAGGTGCAGGCGCCGCTGCAGGTACGCGACCAGCTGGTACTGCCGAATATCTGCTACGAAGATCTGTTTGGCGAGGAAATCGCCGGCCAGCTGGCCAGCGCCCACCGGCATGGCAAGCAGTCGGCCTCCGTGCTGCTGAATATCTCGAACCTGGCCTGGTTCGGCGACTCGATCGCCATCCCCCAGCATCTGCAGATTTCGCAGATGCGCAGCCTGGAAACGGGCCGCCCCATGCTGCGCTCGACGAACACGGGCGCCACGGCCGTCATCGACGGCAAGGGCGTCGTGCAAAGCCTGCTGCCGCCGGAACAGCAAGCCACCCTGGCGGCCAAGGTGCAGGGCATGGGCGGCATGACGCCATACATTCTGTACGGCAACAAACTGGTGCTGGCCCTGGCCGCGCTGGCCCTGCTGACGGCCTTCCTGCTGTCGCGCGCCGCGCGCCGTGCCCGCGTCGCGCAGCAATAAGCGGCCGATATTGCCCGAAGAGTCACAGTGGGCCCGTAAAAACCGCTAAAATTAGCAAAACCCCGGCCCGGACGCGCTTGTTAGCAGCGTGCGGGCTTCAAGCAAACCTTAACAAAGCGCAGCCTCCCGCGCGGCGAACTCATACGATGCTCACATTTCAACAAATTATCCTGACCTTGCAAACCTATTGGGACAAGCAAGGTTGCGCCCTGCTCCAGCCTTACGACATGGAAGTCGGCGCCGGCACCTTCCACACCGGCACCTTCCTGCGCGCGATCGGCCCGGAACCGTGGCGCGCCGCGTATGTGCAGCCGTCGCGCCGCCCGAAAGATGGCCGCTATGGCGAAAACCCGAACCGCATGCAGCACTACTACCAGTACCAGGTGGTCTTGAAACCGGCGCCGGAAAACATCCTCGACCTGTATCTGGGTTCGCTGGCCGCGCTGGGCCTGGACTTGAAGCAGAATGACGTGCGCTTCGTCGAAGACGATTGGGAAAGCCCGACCCTGGGCGCCTGGGGCCTGGGCTGGGAAGTCTGGCTGAACGGCATGGAAGTGACCCAATTTACCTACTTCCAGCAAGTGGGCGGCCTCGATTGCAAGCCCGTGCTGGGCGAGATCACCTACGGCATCGAACGCCTGGCCATGTATCTGCAGGGCGTGGAAAACGTGTACGACCTGGTGTGGACGGAGTGGGAAGAAAACGGTATTACGAAAAAACTGACCTACGGCGACGTCTTCCACCAGAACGAAGTGGAGCAATCGACCTACAACTTCGAGCACGCGAATACGGACCTGCTGTTCGAACAGTTCGGCAATTACGAAGCGGAAGCGAAGCGCCTGATCGAGCTGCAACTGACCCTGCCCGCCTACGAGAAAATCATGAAGGCCTCGCACAGCTTCAATATGCTGGACGCGCGCGGCGCCATCTCGGTGACGGAACGCGCCGCCTATATCGGCCGCGTGCGCACCCTGTCGCGCCTGGTGGCGCAAGCCTATTACGACTCGCGCGAACGCCTCGGTTTCCCGATGCTGCCCGCCGCAGACCAACCCACCGCCGCTTGATCGCCTAGCTCATACACCGCCGTACCAGACAAGAACACCATGAACCAAACACTGCTCATCGAACTGCTGACCGAAGAACTGCCGCCGAAAGCGCTGGCCAAACTGGGCGCCGCCTTCACGGCCGGCATCGTCAACGGCCTGAAAGCGCGCGACTTCCTGGAAGCCGACAGCGTCGCCACCAGCTACGCCTCGCCGCGCCGGCTGGCCGTCTCCATCACCAACGTGCGCGAAGTCTCGCCCGACAAATCGATCCGCGAAAAAGTCCTGCCCGTCTCCGTGGCGCTGGACGCGAACGGCAACGGCACGCCGCCGCTGGCCAAGAAACTGGCCGCGCTGGGCTTCCCCGAGCTGACGGTGGCCGAGCTGGAACGCGCCGTTGACGGCAAGGCGGAAAGCTTCTTCTACACCTACACGGCGCCGGGCAGCCAGCTTGCCACGGGCGCGCAGGCGGCCTTGACCGAGTCCTGCGCCAAGCTGCCGATTCCAAAACTGATGAGCTATCAGCGTCCGGACGGCACCACCGTGCAATTCGTGCGCCCGGCGCACAGCCTGATCGCCCTGCACGGCATCAATATCCTGCCGTTGACCCTGCTGGGTTTGACGGCCGGCCGCACCACCCTGGGCCACCGCTTCCTCACCGACGGCGAACCGATCACCATCGCGCACGCGGAAAACTATGCGCCGTCGCTGATCCTCAACGCCAGCGTCATCGCCAGCAACGAGGAGCGCAAGGAGCGCATCCGCGCCCAGCTGCTGGACAAGGCCGGCGCCGACCAGGTGCTGATGCCCGAAGCGCTGCTCGACGAAGTCACGGCCCTGGTCGAATGGCCGGTCGTGTATGAGTGCCACTTCGAGGAAGAATTCCTGGCCGTGCCGCAGGAATGCCTGATCCTCACCATGCAGACGAACCAGAAATATTTTGCGCTGACGGACAGCGAGGGCAAGCTGCGCTCGCGCTTCCTGATCGTCTCGAACATCGAAACGGACACGCCCGAGCACATCATCGGCGGCAACGAGCGCGTCGTGCGCCCGCGCCTGTCCGACGCCAAGTTCTTCTTCGAGCAGGACAAGAAGAAGACCCTCGCATCGCGCCTGCCGCTGCTGGCCAACGTGGTCTACCACAACAAGCTGGGCACGCAAGCGGCGCGCACAGAGCGCGTCAAGTCGCTGGCCGGCGCCATCGCCGCCAAATTGAATTACGACGTGGCCCTGGCCGAACGTGGCGCACTGCTGGCCAAGGCCGATCTGCTGACCGACATGGTGGGCGAATTCCCCGAACTGCAAGGCATCATGGGCACGTACTACGCGCGCCATGACGGCGAACCGGAAGAAGTGGCGCTGGCCGCCTCCGAACACTACCAGCCGCGCTTTGCCGGCGACAGCCTGCCGTCCACCGCCACCGGCACCGCCGTGGCCCTGGCCGACAAGCTCGAAACCCTGGTCGGCATCTGGGCCATCGGCCTGGCGCCCACGGGCGACAAGGACCCGTTCGCGCTGCGCCGCCACGCCCTGGGCGTGCTGCGCATGCTGCTGGAAAAACGCCTGCCCTTGTCGATCCAGGGCTTGCTGGGCGATGCCGCCGCGCAGTTCGCAGCCGTGCCAGGCTTCAAGGACCCGGTCGCGGATGTGACCACCTTCATGCTGGACCGCCTGCGCGGCATCCTGCGCGAGCGCGGTTTCTCGCCGAATGAAATCGAAGCCGTCGTGGCGCAGAATCCCGACCGCCTGGACGACATCGTGCAGCGCCTGGAAGCCGTGCAGGCGTTTGCCGCGCTGCCGGAAAGCGCCTCGCTGGCAGCCGCCAACAAGCGCATCACGAACATCCTGAAAAAGAACGAGGAAGCCGTGAGCCAGGTCGCCGCCGGCGGCGTCAACGTGGCGCTGCTGCAGGACGAGGCGGAGAAAAAACTGGCCGCCGCCGTCTCTCGCGTGCAGCCGGAAGTCGACGCAGCCTTTGCCAAGGGCGACTTCACCAGCACCCTGCAAACCCTGGCGCAGCTGCGCGACGACGTCGACGGCTTCTTCAACGACGTGATGGTAATGGCCGAGGATGTCGCCCTGCGCAACAACCGCCTGGCCTTGCTGTCGTCCTTGCACGGCATGATGAACCGCGTGGCCGACATTTCCAAGCTGGCGGCATAATGGGGACTCCGGCGCTGAAACTGATTATTCTCGACCGCGACGGCGTCATTAATCATGACTCGCCGGACTTCATCAAGTCGCCGGCCGAATGGCTGCCGATTCCCGGCTCGCTCGAAGCGATCGCCCGCCTGAACCAGGCCGGCTATCGCGTCGTCGTCGCCTCGAACCAGTCGGGCATCGCGCGCGAATACTTCGACATGACGGTATTGAACGCGATCCACCAGAAGATGCACACGCTGGCGCAGCAGGTGGGCGCCGATATCGACGCCATCTTCTTTTGCCCGCACGCGGGCGCGGACAATTGCGACTGCCGCAAGCCGAAACCGGGCATGTTCCATGAAATCTCGCAGCGCTACAACACCAGCCTGAAAGGCGTGCCCACCGTCGGCGATTCGCTGCGCGACCTGCAGGCCGGCTTCATCAGCGGCTGCGTGCCCTACCTGGTCTTGACGGGCAAGGGCGAAAAGACCAACGACACGGGTGGCCTGCCGCCTGGCACCCAGGTCTTCCCGGACCTGGCCGCCGTCGTCAGCCACCTGCTCAAGGCGCCAGCGGCACCAGCGCCCACCGTGGCATTCAGTATCTAATCTTCGGAGAACCGCATTGCGTAATATTTCCCTGTTCCTGCGATCCCTGCTGTTCATGATCATCATGATCGTGGCCACCATCGTCTGGGCCTGCGTGTGCTTTTTTGCCGCGCCATTGAGCTACAACAAGCGCTATTGGGTCACCTCGCGCTGGAACGTGTTTATCCTGTGGTGTGCCAAGGTTATTTGCGGCATCCGCTATGAAGTCAAGGGCGCCGAGAACTTCCCCGACGCGCCGGCCATCGTGCTGTCGAAGCACCAGTCGGCATGGGAAACCATCTTCTTGCTGCCTAGCCTGCCCCGTCCGCTGGTATATGTGTTCAAGAAGGAGATCCTGTACATTCCCTTCTTCGGCTGGGCCATGGCGCTGCTGCGCATGATCCCCATCGACCGCAAACAGGGCAAGCATGCGTTCAAGAGCGTGGTCGCGCATGGCAAGCGCCGCCTGGCCGACGGCCAATGGATTATCATGTTCCCTGAAGGCACCCGCATTCCCGTGGGCCAGGCGGGCAAGTACAAGAGCGGCGGCACGCGTCTGGCCATCGCCACGGGCGCCGTGGTGGTGCCGATTGCGCACAATTCAGGCGAGTGCTGGCCCAAGCAGTCATTCCTCAAACGCCCGGGGCTGATCACCGTCTCGATAGGCAAACCGATTTCGCCGGAAGGGCAAACCCCGGACAGCATGATGCAACAGGTGGAAAATTGGATAGAATCAGAAATGCGCGTCATTTCGCCTCACGCCTACAACGCTGGCTAGACGGCATCAGCGCGGTCATCCAGGAGCCGACACTGCGCCAGCAGATGAAGACCATCAAGGTCGGCGACCAGCAACTGGATTTGTTCGCGCATGACGTCTCGACCAGCACGCCCCCGGCGGTGCGCCCCACGGCACCGCCAGCGCCGCCCGTGGCGCCACCGGTAGTGGCGCCCGCGCCGCCCATCGTTCGCCCCGCTCCGCCTCCCCTGCCTTCCCCGCCACGCTCCGCCGATGGCCCGCCGCTGCGCCAGCTGCAGCTGGGCAGCCACCTCGTCGAATTCGCCCTGCGCCGCTCCACGCGCCGTTCCATCGGCTTCATGATCGACGATAACGGCTTGCGCGTGACGGCGCCCAAGCGCGTCACCCTGGCCGAAATCGACAACGCCATCCGCGCCAAGCAAGGCTGGATCGTCTCGAAGCTGCTGGAACGGGGCGAGCGCAAGGTGCAGCGCCAGCAGCGCCCGCCCGTGGCATGGGTCGATGGCGCCGTGCTGCCCTACCTCGGTGGCGAGATCACCTTGCGGCTGCACCAGGCGCCGCGCCACCGCGCCAGCTTCCAGCGCGAGACAAATGAACTGCACGTGTGGGTCACGCCCACGGGCAGCGAGCAGCAATTGAAGGAAAAAGTGAAGGGCTGGTTCCAGCACGAGGCGCGCCAGCTGTTCGAGGCGCGCCTGGACCTGTATGCGGACAAGCTGGGCGTGCGCTACGATTCGCTGTCGCTCTCGTCGGCCGGAACGCGCTGGGGCAGCTGCACCATCGAGCGCAAGATCCGCCTGAACTGGCGCCTGATCCACTTCGCCCTGCCGCTGATCGATTACGTCGTGGCGCACGAACTGTCGCACCTGCTGGAAATGAACCACAGCCCCCGCTTCTGGGCCACCGTGGAATCGATCTATCCCGATTACGACGGCGCCAAGCAGGCGCTCAGGAAACGCTCGCAGGAGCTGCCGGTGTTGTTCGCGTAAACAATATTGTTGGCCGCGACTGTCGGATTACGCGCCCTGCGCTAATCCGACCTACCTTCATCATGGCAGCAGTCGCGTAGTTCGGATTAGCGCGCTAGCGCGTAATCCGACAACATTATTGGCCGCGCCGCCGTCACCGCAACAGCGGTTGAATCGCCGCGATGGTGCGCGGCGTGGCGCCCCGGTGCTGGCTGGCGAACGCCAGCGCCTTTTGCCCCATCGACGATAACCGCGCGGGATCCTGCAGCAGCGCCGACGCCTGCGCCATCAGCGCGTCGGCGTCCGCCACCAGCGCGGCACCGCCAGCGGCAATCGCCTGCTCGGTGACCAGCGCGAAATTGAAGGTGTGCGGGCCGATCAGCACGGGCTTGCCCAGCGCCGCCGGTTCGATCAGGTTTTGCCCGCCCAGCGGCAGCAGGCTGCCGCCGACGAACGCGCAATCGCAGGCCGCGTAATATGCAAACATCTCGCCCATCGAGTCGCCCAGCAGCACCTGCGTGCCCGCCGCAACGGTATCGTCCTGCGCCAGGCCCGACCTGCGCTGCACGGCCAGGCCCTGCGCCGCGATCAGTTTTTCCACCTCGTCGAAGCGCTGCGGATGGCGCGGCACGATCAGCAACAGCGCATCATCGGGCAAGCTGGCGCGGGTAAAGGCATCGAGGATCAGCGGCTCCTCGCCTTCGCGCGTGCTGGCGCACAGCAGCACGGGACGCGCGCCGATGGCCGCGCGCAGCGCCGCCCCCGTCGCCAGGGCCACCCCGGGCACGACGACGTCGAACTTGATGCTGCCCGTGACGACCACGTCCCGCACGCCCAGCTGACGCACGCGATCGGCGTCGTCCTGCGTCTGCGCCGCCACCAGACTGATGCCGCGCGCCGCGTCGGCAATGAGCTTGCCAAGGCGCTGCGCCTTGCCCAGCGAACGCTGCGACAAGCGCGCATTGGCCAGCACCACGGGCACTTTGTAGCGATTGCATTGGTGGATCAGATTCGGCCACACTTCCGTCTCCATCAGGATGCAGATGCGCGGCGCAAAGTGGCGGATGAAACGGGCCGGCATGGCGCCCGTGTCGTACGGCAGATAGCTTTGCACCAGGCGCGCGCCGTGTTTGGCGAACAGCGACTTGCCCGTGGCGCGCCCCGTCGGCGTCATGTGCGTGAGGACGATGCGGCACGCGGGCCAGGCCGCCAGCAGCGCATCGATCAGCGGCTCGGCCGCGCGCGTCTCGCCGACGGAGACGGCGTGCAGCCAGATGGTGTCCGCAGCAGGTGCCGGCTGGCGGCCGTAAAAGCCCAGGCGCTCGGCCCAGTGCTGGCGGTAGCCGGGTTCCTGGCGGCCACGCAGCCACAGCCGCGCCAGCACCAGGGGCAAGGCCAGCCACCAGGCGAGGGTATAAAGAAGTCGCATGATTGTTTGATGTTAAAGTCAGGCGGTTGAAGTCAGGCGGAAGGATAGTCGGCCAGCAGGCGCCGCGCCGCGGCCAGCACTTCGGGCACGCCGGGCGGCGCGCCCTTGTCGCCCAGGTTGATGATTTTCGGCGACCAGTTGCCTTCCGTTTTCCACAGCGGCGAATCGGCATAGATTTCCACCGTCGGGCGCACAAAGGCGGCCGCGATATGCGTCAGGCCCGTATCGACGCCGATCACCAGCGCCGCGTGGCGCGCCAGCAGGGTGGCGTCGCCCATCGACAATTTTGGCAGCACGCGGGCGTTCGGCAGGCCGGCCGCCAGCTGTTCGGCTTCCGCCTTTTCCTTGGGCGAGCCCCAGGGCAGCAAAATCGGCATGGGCGCGAGCGCGTGGCCGAGGGCGACCCAGTTTTCCGGCGCCCATTTCTTGGCGTCGCGCGCGGTGCCGTGAAAATACACGCAGTAGGGCGCCGCGCCCATCCAGTCCGGGCGCGGTTCGCTGCCGGAGACTTCCGGCAAGCCGAAATCGGCCGGCGTGTCGACCGTGTAGCCGAGTGCGGCGGCAGCCACCAGGCGGCCGCGCGCTACCGCATGCGTGCGCGGGTCGAGCGGAATGCTTTTGGTGTGGAACAGGCGTGAAATGCCTTCGTAGCCGGAGCCTTCGCTGCCATTGGCCAGGCCGACCTTCTGTCCGCCCGGCGCCAGGCGCGCGGCGCCCATGATGATGCCCGTCTTGAGCAAGCCCTGGGTATCGAACACATAATCGTAGCGCGTCTGGCGCAGGCTGCGGAAGAAGGCGGCGATTTCCGCGCGCGTCTCCTTCTTGCCCAGGCTCTTGCGCCAGCGCCGCAGCGCGAACGGGAAGATGGTATCCACGCGCGGGTTCAGGCGCACCAGGCTGGTGTAGCCTTCCTCGACCACCCAGTCGATGGTCGCGTTCGGGAAATGGCGGGCGATGTCCGCCACCATCGGCAGGTTATGCAGCACGTCGCCCAGCGAAGATACCCGCACCAGCAGGATTTTCAAGGGCGCCTGTGCGTCAGGTTGACCGGCCATGCTGTCAGAACGGCAGGACAGCGTCTGGCTTGGCGGCCAGGATCACGCTCTTGAACTGTCCCTGGATGCGCGCCAGGGCAGCCGGCGTTTCCGCTTCGAAGCGCATGACGATCACCGGCGTGGTGTTCGATGAACGGGCCAGGCCGAAACCGTCCGCGTATTCCACGCGCAGGCCGTCGATGGTGATGATCTGTTCATTGCCGGGGAAGACGGCGTCGCGGCGCAGCATGTCCATCAGCGCGACGTTCTCGCCCTCCTTCAGTTCCAGGTGCAGTTCCGGCGTGCTGTCGGACTGCGGCAGGGAATTCAACAGGGCCGAAGGATCGGCTTCGCGCGTGAGGATTTCCAGCAGGCGCGCGGCCGAATACAGGCCGTCGTCGAAACCGTACCAGCGGTCCTTGAAGAAGATATGGCCGCTCATTTCGCCGCCCAGCGGCGCACCCGTCTCGCGCAGCTTGGCTTTCACCAGCGAGTGGCCCGTCTTGTACATCAGCGGCACGCCGCCATGCTTGCTGATCCACGGCGCCAGGTGGCGTGTGCATTTCACGTCGTACAGGATCTGCGCGCCCGGATGGCGCGTCAGCACGTCGGCGGCGAACAGCATCATCTGGCGGTCAGGGTAGATGATCTGGCCATCCTTGGTGACCACGCCCAGGCGGTCGCCGTCGCCGTCGAAGGCGATGCCGATTTCGGCATCCGTCTCGGCCAGGCAGCGGATCAGGTCCTGCAGGTTTTCCGGATGCGCGGGATCCGGATGGTGATTCGGGAAGTTGCCATCGACTTCGCAGAACAGCTCGATGACTTCGCAGCCCATGCCGCGGAACAGGTCGCCCGCGAACGCGCCGGCCACGCCATTGCCGCAGTCGACGGCGATCTTGATCGGGCGCGCCAGCTTGACGTCGCCCAGGATGCGCTCCAGGTAGGCCGTGCGGATATCATGCGTGGCGTAGCTGCCAGGCTTGGCGCTGGCGCTGCCGTCGTGCGCGACGATGCTGTGGTACAGCGCCTGGATCGCTTCGCCGTGGATGGCCTCGCCGGCCAGCACCATCTTGAAGCCGTTGTAGTCGGGCGGATTATGGCTGCCCGTGACCATGATGCCGGAGCGCGTGTCGAGCACATTCGTGCCGAAATAGACCATCGGCGTGGCCACCACGCCCAGGTCGATCACGTCGACGCCTGCCGCTTGCAAGCCCTGCGCCAGCGCCGCCGTCAATTCCGGTCCCGACAGGCGGCCATCGCGGCCGATCACCACCCGTTGCTCGCCCTTGGCCAGGGCGGCCTGGCCAAAGGCCTGACCGATCTTGTGGGCCACGCTGGCATCGAGGGTTTTGGCGATGATGCCGCGAATATCGTAGGCCTTGAAGATCGTTCTGGACAATGGAAGCATGGTGTGGGCGGTATCTAAAAGAAGAAATAAGGGGCTAAATAAGGGTGTAAATAAGGTGCCAGGCAAGGTGCGGCGCGCGGCTGCCGCCTTGCTGCAGCGCCAAGAGTATACCGAATTATACGCGCAGCAGATCGATCGACTTGCCCGATTCCACCCACTGCCTGACCCACAGCGGCTGGCGGCCACGGCCTGTCCATTGCTCGTTCGCGTTGTCAGGATGGCGGTAACGCACCGCGACTTTGCCCGTGCGCGGGTGCAAGCCATCGAGTATCAGCTGTTTCAGCGGAATGCCCGCCTGCTGCGCGATGGCCATGATCTGTTCGCGCGCCTTGTTCAAGTCTTCGCGCTCGCGGCTGTTCAATTCCTGCTTGACGTTATCTTCCAGTTTGCGCAATTCCAGCATCGTCATTGTCGACAGATCCATTGGTACATCCTTTATATTAATTTAAATAATAAAATCACGTGGAATATACTACATTGCATAAACCTCCGCGCGCCATTGCATAATCGATCGCCAATTGAATCACGGCCATCGGTTTATTTAGCGGCCCAACATTAAGATTAAATGAAGAATATGCAGCAGGCACGCGTGAAAATTGAATAAACATGAATGAAATGGCATTCCCGCATGCCTGAGCGGCGTGCCGGCGGATAATGACCGATATCTGCCAGCGAGAAGTGCCGCCCAATTAAATTCCCATTCGGCATAACCGGCACCCGCATTTTTCCCCGCCGGCCATGCGCGCATTCAGGCCGCAGCCAGAAATGCCCCCAACGCCAAAGGGCAGGCATGCTTATAATGCAGGCGCGTAGTTCACTTCACCCCGGCACATATGAAAACTTACTTTATCGGCGATCTGCAAGGCTGCCATGCACAAACCGTCGAATTGATCGAGCGTATCCAGGCGGCAGCGGACGGCCCGTACCGCCTGCTGTTCGCGGGCGACTTGATCAATCGCGGCCCGGCCTCGCTGGCCACCCTGCGCCACGTACGTGCGCTGGCCCGGCAAGGCCTGGCCGACAGCGTCCTGGGCAACCATGACTTGCACTTGCTGGCCGTGGCCAACGGCATCCGGCCCGAGCACGCGTCCGACACCCTCGCGGAAATCCTCGATGCGCCCGACCGCGAGGAGTTGATCGACTGGCTGCGCCGGCGGCCGCTGGCACTGGAACACGACGGCCATGTGCTCGTGCATGCGGGCTTGCTGCCGCAATGGAGCGCGGCCCAGGCCCTGTCCCTGAGCGGGGAAGTGTCCGCCATGCTGCGCAGCGACGGCTGGGTGGCGTTCCTGCGTACCATGTACGGCAACGAGCCTGCCGCCTGGCGCGACGACCTGCAGGGCGCCGACCGGCTGCGCTGCATCGTCAACGCCATGACGCGGCTGCGCTTTTGCACGCCGGACGGCGTGATGGACTTCAAGATGAAGGAAAGCGGCAGCCCGCCGCCAGGCTCCGGCCTGCTGCCGTGGTTCGACGTGCCGGGCCGGCGCAGCGCGGGCGACACCATCGTCTTCGGCCACTGGTCGGCGCTGGGATTGCAGTTGCGTCCACGCCTGATCGGCCTCGATAGCGGCTGCGTGTGGGGCGGAAAACTGTCGGCCGTGTGCCTGGAGGACCGCTCGCTGCTGCAAGTCGACTGCCCCACGTTCCAGCAGCACGGCGGCAAGCGGTAAGCCGCATCGCGCATATGCTTAGTCGAAATCGGTCGTTTGCCGTGCGGCGCGCCGCCCGTATGATGCAGCTTTTGCCATTGCGATCCCATGCATCCTGATACCGACAAGCTGGCGCGCTGGCTGCTCGGCAGCCTGGAACTCGACACCGCCGTCCTGCACGTGGGCCAGTACTGCGGCCGCTGGCGCGCTTCCACGGCGGGGCGGGAACTGGGCAGCTTCCACCTGGTGCTCGATGGCCACTGCTATTTGCACCTCGACGGCGCGGCGCCGATCGCGCTCGGCCCGCGCGACGGCGTCTTCCTGCTGCGCGACTTGCCGCACTTTCTCAGTCCCCACAGCGATCCGCTGCAGGCGGTGAGCGCGCAAGCCATGCTGCCGCTGCAAACGCCCACGCAGCAGCCGGCGACGGCGCTGGCCTGCGGCTTCTTTCAATTTCGCGGCGCCCTCTCCGCGCTGATCGTCGACTCGTTTCCGCCGTATCTGCTGATACGCGGCGACGCGCCCGCCTTCAGCGCCGCCGCCGCGCTGTTCGACCTGATCCTGGCGGAGGCCGGCGGCGACCCGGAACAGCCGTCGCCGCTCATCGCGCGCCTGGTTGAACTGCTGTTCTTCTACCTGATCCGCCATGTGGCGCAGGGCGAGCAGGTGGCGGCCGGCCTGCTGTCGCTGCTGCACCAGCCCGCATTTTCCCCGCTGCTCGAACGCATGCTCGACGCCCCCGCCGACGACTGGTCGATCGAGAACATGGCCAAGGCGGCCTGCATGTCGCGCGCCAGCTTCTGCAAGCATTTCGCCAGCGCCAGCGGCCACTCGCCGGCCCAGTTCCTGCTCCTGCTGCGCATGAAGATCGCCGCGCGGCGCCTGCACGACGGCGTCTCCGTCGAACGCGCCGCCGAACTGGTGGGCTACCGCTCGCACGCCGCCTTTACGCGCGCCTTCAAGCGGGTCACGGGCGAGCAGCCGGGCGCCTACCGGCGCGACCAGCGATTGCGCCAGCTGGCCAGCTAAGAGCCTGCCGGAATCAAGGATCACACATTCGCAGACGAACGAGCACAAAAGGACGACGCTGACGTCTGTTGCGTGAAGGTCATGGCCGATATAATGCCCGGGTGACTTACTAACTTAGCAAGGTACCCCATGTCCCGTCTGACGCTGCACACTCTCGATACCTCCCCGGCCGACAGCCGTCCCTTCGTGGAAAAGGCCATCGCCAACAATGGCTTCCTGCCCAACCTGATCGGCGTGCTGGCCAATGCCCCGCTGGCCCTGGAAACCTATCTGACCGTCTCCGGCATCAATGCGCGCGCCAGCCTGACGTTAATGGAACGCGAAGTGGTGCAGATCACGGCCGCGCGCATCCATGGCTGCGATTTCTGCATCGCCGGCCATAGCGCCATCTCGCTGAAAAAAGCGGGCCAGACACCGGACACGGTGCGCGCCCTGCAGCACGGCCAGCCGACGGGCGATGCGAAGCTCGACGCCGTCGCCGCCTTCGCCACGGCCGTCATCGCCACGCGCGGCGCAGTCGCCGACAGCGACTATCAAGCCTTCCTGGCCGCCGGCTACAACGAACAGCAGGCGCTCGAAGTCGTGCTGGGCATCAGCCTGGCCACCCTGTGCAATTTCTCCAACAGCCTGGCCGGCACGCCCGTCAATCCGCAATTGACGCCCTACCTGCCCGGCGCCGTCTGACATGGCGAACCTCACTCACTGGCTGCACATGCATGCCGACCAGCTCGACCAATCGCCGGAACTGGCTGAAACCGTTTTGCCTGCCCTCGCCGGCGACAAGCTGCTGGCCATCGGCGTGCCGCAGGAACACGGCGGCGCGGGCGGCGAGGTACGCGACGCCATCGAGGCCATCGCCAAGGTGGCCGAGCAATCGGTGACGGCGGCCTTTGTCTTCTGGGGCCAGCGCTGCTTCATCGAATTCCTGCTGCAAAGCGCAAACCGCGCGCTGGCCGAGCGCCGCTTGCCCGGCCTGCTGGCCGGCACGCAGGCAGGCGCCAGCGGTTTGTCGAACGCGATGAAATTCTTGTCCGGCATCGAACAGCTGCAAATCACGGGCGCGCGCCACGGCGACGGCTTGCTGGTCGACGGCGGCCTGGCCTGGGTGACCAACCTGCGCAAGGCGGGCTTTGTCGCGGCGGCCGCCGTGGCGCCCGACGACGGCGCGCCGCCCGTCATCGTCGCCTTCGACAGCGGCACGGCGGGCGTCAAGCGCAGCGACGACCTGGACCTGATCGCCCTGCGCGGCAGCAATACGGCTTCCGTCAAGCTGGCGCAGGTGCACATCCCCGCCGCGGACATCATCAGCGACAACGCGCCGGCCTGGCTGCCGCAGGTGCGCCCATCGTTCCTCGGCATGCAGTGCGGCCTGTCGATCGGCCTGGCGCGCGCCAGCCTGGCGCAGGCGGCGCAAATCTCGGCCGGCTCGCGCAACCAGCTCACGCCGCGCATCGAAGCGCTGCAAGCGACCCTCGAAAGCGCCGTCGCTACCCTGCTGGCCGGCGTGCACGATGGCCGCTTCAAGACGCAGGCGCCGGCCATGTTCCGCTTGCGCATACAGCTGGCCGACGTGCTGCAGCAGGCGCTGATGCTGGAACTGCAAGCCATGGGCGGGCGCGCCTACCTGAACGCCGAGCAGCAGGGCTTTGCCCGCCGCTGGCGCGAATCGTCGTTCATCCCCATCGTCACCCCCAGCCTGACGCAGTTGCAATCAGCCTTGCAGCTGTTCGACAGCCAGCAGACGGCCAAGGCGGGAGTATCGGCATGAGTGTAGCGGATTGGGCCTTGCAGGCGCAGGATCTGAGCTTTTCCTATGCGGGCGCCGCGCCCGTCTTCCAGCACGTCTCGCTGGGCGTGCGCAAGCGCGAGATCGTCTGCCTGCTGGGCGGCAGCGGCTGCGGCAAGTCAAGCCTGCTGCGCGTGCTGGCCGGCTTGCAGCCGCCATCGACGGGCGCCATTCAATTCCTGGACGCGCCCATGCGCGAACCGGATCCGCGCAGCGCCCTCGTCTTCCAGCAGGCGAGCCTTTTGCCCTGGCTGAACGTCACGGGCAACGCGGGCTTCGGCCTGGACTTCAAGCACCAGCCGCAGCTGACGCGCGCGGCGCACCAGGCGCGCGTGGCGCAAGCCATCGAAGCGGTGGGCCTGAAGGGCCGCGAAAAACTGTATCCATCCGCGCTGTCGGGCGGCATGGCGCAGCGCGTGGCGCTGGCCCGCGCGCTGGCGCGCGAACCGGAACTGCTGTTCGCCGACGAACCGTTTTCCGCGCTCGACGCCATCACCCGCGCCGAGATGCAGTCGCTGCTGGTCGACGTGGTGCACCGCTGGCACACGGCCGTGCTGCTGGTCACGCACGATATCGACGAAGCCATCCTCGTCGCCGACCGCATCCTGCTCATGGGCGGCAAGCCGGGCAACATCGTGCGCGAATGGCCCGTCGCCATCGCCCAGCCGCGCATCGGCCACAGCGCCGAGGTGATCGCCCTCAAGATGGACATTCTCGACGCCCTGCAGGCGCTGCAAAAGCAGGACCAGCAGCCGGCCCTCGCCCCACTATAACCAATCGGAACACTTTCATGTCCCTCCCAGAAAATAACAACCCCCTGCATATCTGCGCCTCGTCCGATTGCGACTGCGGCCTGACGCGGCGCGACTTCCTGCGCATGTCGGCCCTGGCCACGGCCAGCGTCGCCTCGCCGCTGCTGTTCGCCGGCGACGCCATGGCCCAGCAAGGCCCGAAAGGCGACGACCAGCCCGTCAAGATCGGCTACCTGCCGATCACCGACGCCACCCCGCTGCTCGTCGCGCACGCGCGCAAGCTGTTCGAGGCGGAAGGCTTGCAGGCGGAAACGCCGCGCCTGTTCCGCAGCTGGGCGCAGATCATCGAAGCCTTCGTGGCAGGCCAGGTCAACGTCATCCACCTGCTGTCGCCGGCCACCCTGTGGGTGCGCTACGGCGCCAAGTTCCCGGCCAAGGTCGTCGCCTGGAACCACGTCAACGGCTCCGCGCTGACGGTGGCCAACGAGATCAACAAGGTCTCCGACCTGGGCGGACGCACGGTCGCCATCCCGTTCTGGTACTCGATCCACAACATCCTGCTGCAGCAAATCCTGTCCTCGAATGGCCTGACGCCCGTCACGCGCGCGCGCAACGCGGCCATCAAGCCGAATGAAGTCAACCTGATCGTGCTGGCGCCGGCCGAAATGGTCTCGGCCCTGGCCAGCAAGTCGATTGCCGGCTACATCGTGGCAGAACCATTCAATGCGGCGGCGGAAAACGCCGGCATCGGCAAGATCCTGCGCTTCTCGGGCGACGTGTGGAAAAATCATGCGTGCTGCGTCACCTTCCTGTCCGAGCGCGACATCAACACGCGTCCGGAATGGGCGCAAAAGGTCACCAACGCCATCGTCAAGGCGCAGCTGTGGACGCGCACGAACCAGGTCGACACGGCCAAGCTGCTGTCGAACGTGGGCGAGCACCGCTACACGCCGCATCCGCTGCAGGTGCTGACCAAGGTGCTGGCCACCACCGATTACGCCGGCTATGAAAAGCAGGGCCTGATCGTGCACAAGAACTGGCAGCAGCGCCGCATCGACTTCCAGCCGTATCCGTTTGCCTCGTACACGGAAGAACTGGTGCGCGCCATCGGCCGCACCAAGGTCGAAGGCGATACGCGCTTCCTGGCGAATCTCGATCCGAAGTTCGCCGCGCGCGACCTGGTCGATGACCGCTTCGTGCGCAAGGCCATCACGGCAGTCGGCGGCCCGGCCGCCTTCGGCTTGCCGGCCAACCTGCTGCGCAGCGAAACCGTGGCGGTCTGACGATGGCAAGCAAGTTGTTGACGAAGTTCGGCCTGCCCCTGGTGGGGCTGGCCTGTGCCTTGCTGTTGTGGTCCGTGGGCGTGACGGCGCTGGAGAAATCCACGCCGATCGCCACCGCCTTTGCGCCCTTGCCCACGGCGCTGGCGTTCAAGGAGATGCTGGGCGGTTCGGATATCTGGCTGCACGTGGTATTGAGCCTGCAAAGGGTGGCCGTTGGCCTGGGACTGGCGATCGTCATCGGTGTGCCGCTGGGCGTGCTGGTGGCCATGTCGAAAAGCTTTTCCGGCGCGGCCATGCCGCTGTTCCAGCTGCTGCGCATGATTTCGCCGCTGTCCTGGATGCCGATCGCCGTGATGGTGCTGGGGGTGGGCGACGCGCCCGTATACTTCCTGCTGGCGTTTGCGGCCGTCTGGCCCATCCTGCTCAATACGGCGGCCGGCGTGGCGCGGCTCGATCCGAACTGGCTGCTGCTGGCGCGCAGCCTGTCGGCCACGCGCAGCGAAATCGTCTTCAAGGTGATTTTACCGGGCATCACGGCCGATATCCTGACGGGCGTGCGCCTGGCCATCGGCATCATCTGGATCGTGCTGGTGCCGGCGGAAATGCTGGGCGTGTCGGCCGGCCTCGGCTACTTCATCCTCGACACGCGCGACCGCTTGGCGTATTCGGAACTGATGGCCGCCATCGTGCTGATCGGGATGTTAGGTTTTATCCTCGACTACCTGGCCCGCGCCGCGCATGCGCGCTGGCTGCACGTCAAGAACTAGGCCGCCTTTTCCAGCGGCAGCGCAGCGGCCACCGCCGCCTGCGTTGCCGCCGCCAGTTCGCGGCGGTGCGCGTCGGCCGTCGCCACTGGCGCCAGACAGGTCAGGCGCGCCGTGATCGGCGGGCCGCTCAGGATCGCCACCATGCTTTGCGCAAAGCTCATGTCGCCGATGAAGTCGACGGCGTGGTGCAGCGCCCCCTTGTCATCCACATACACGAGCGCGAACGGCTGCACCGGCACCTGCGCGTCGATGGCCGCCTCGAACAGGTTGGCGTGAAACGGCAGGATCTGCCCTTGCGCGGCGGTCGTGCCTTCGGGGAAGAACGCAATGCGTTCGCCCGCCGTCAATTTATCCACCAGGCCCTGGAAGATCAGACGCAGGTCGCGCTTGCTGCCGCGCGAAATGAAGATGGTGCCGGCGCGCCCCGCCAGCCAGCCCAGGATGGGCCAGGCGCGGATTTCCGCCTTGGCGACGAAACGGCAGGGGTGGACGGCATTGATGACGAAGATGTCGAGCCACGAGACGTGGTTCGCCACCACCATCGCATGGTCGAGGGCCGGCACGCAGTCCGCCGGCTGCGCCACGTGCACGCCGCAGATATCGAGCAGCTGCGTCGACCAGCGGCGGATGCGCCGGTTGCGCCCTTCCAGGTCCAGCCAGGGAAAGAGCACGGCGCTCTTGGCCATGCCGCAGCTCAGGTGAATGGCGATGCGCGCGAGGCGGTAGGTAAGCAGAAGTTTCAAATGACACCAAGGTTGGAAGCAAAGCCATGCAGCCGCGTAGGTCGGCTTGGCAGCGCCCGCGAGGCGCTGCGTAAGCCGACAGGAGCCGCCATGGGCTTGTCGGATTACGCGTACCGCTAATCCGACCTACGGCTCCGACACAAAAAATTTAACGCTGAAACGCCACGCGTCCGGCCACGATGGTCGCCTTGACGATGCCGCTCAGCTCATAGCCGAGGAAAGGCGTGTGCTTGCCCTGGCTGGCCAGCGAGGCCGACGACACGGTCCAGCGCGCGGCGGGATCGAAGACGCAGATGTCGGCCGCTTCGCCCACGGCCAGGCTGCCGGCCGGGATGCCGGCGACACGGGCCGCGTCGGACGTGACCTTGGCCACGGCGCGCGCCAGCGGACGCTCGCCCGCTTGCGGCTGGTTCAAGGCGTAGTCGTCGGCCCATTTCAGGGCCAAGGACAGCAGCAGTTCCAGGCCCGTGGCGCCGGGCGACGCTTCGCCGAACGGCAGCAGTTTTTCATCGTCGTCGACGGGCGTGTGGTCCGAGCACATGGCGTCGACCGTGCCGTCGAGCAGGCCGGCGCGGATCGCATCGCGGTCGCGCTGGCTGCGGAACGGCGGCGTGACCCTGGCGTTCGGGTCGAAAAAGCCGATGTCGGCGTCCGTCAGGTGCACATGGTGCACGCCCACGTCGCAAGTGACGGGCAAGCCTTCGGCCTTGGCAGCGCGGATCAGTTCCAGGCCCGCCGCCGACGAGATGCGGCACAGGTGCACGCGCGCGCGGCTGGCGCGCATCAATTCAAAGATCGTGTGCAGCGCGATGGTTTCGGACATCACGGGCACGCCGGACAAGCCCAGGCGCGACGCCAGCGGACCGCTGTGGGCGATGCCGCCACGGCCGATGTGCGGGTCTTGCGGGCGCAGCCAGACCGTGTAGCCGAAGGTGTTCGCGTACTGCATGGCGCGCAGCAGCACGGTGGTGTCCTCGATCGGCTCTTCCGCCTGCGCGAAGCCGATGCAGCCCGCTTCCGTCAGTTCCGCCATTTCCGTCAGCGACTGACCCTTCAAGCCCATGGTCAGCGCGCCCAGCGGGTGCACGTGGGCCTTGTTCTGCGTCTTGGCGCGGTATTTCAGCATCTCCACCAGGCCCGGCTCATCGAGCACGGGATCGGTGTCGGGCGGGCAGACCAGGCTCGTGACGCCGCCTTGGAGGGCCGCCTGCAGTTCCGATTCCAGGGTCGCCTTGTATTCGTAGCCCGGCTCGCGCAGGCGCGCGGACAGGTCGACCAGGCCGGGGGAAACCACCAGGCCGGCCGCGTCAAACGTGGTGTCGGCGGTGAAGCCGGCCGGAGCGCTGCCCACGGCCAGCACCTTGCCGTCGGCGATAAACAGGTCTTGCAAGCCATCGATGCCGTTGGCAGGGTCGATCAGGTGGCCGTTCTTGATATGTAGTGTCGTCATGCTCGCTTACTCGTCCTTGGGCTATCAGCCCTGATTACCAGCCAAAATACTCATCACCGCCATGCGCACGGCGATACCGAACGTCACCTGCGGCAGGATCACCGCCTGCGGACCGTCGGCCACGGCCGAATCGATTTCCACGCCGCGGTTCATCGGGCCCGGATGCATGACGATGGCATCCGGTTTCGCCAGCGCCAGGCGCTCGGGCGTGAGGCCATAGCTCTTGAAGTATTCCTGCGCCGACGGCAGCAGCGCGCCGCTCATGCGTTCATTCTGCAGGCGCAGCATGATGATCACGTCCACGCCTTTCAAGCCTTCATCCATGTTGGTGAAGGTGCGCACGCCCATCTGTTCCAGGCCGCCCGGCAGCAGGGTGTGCGGGCCGATGGCGCGCACTTCCGGCACGCCCAGGGTGGTCAGCGCATGGATGTCGGAACGCGCCACGCGGCTGTGCAGGATGTCGCCCACGATGGCCACCGTCAGGTTGGTGAAATCCTTCTTGTAGTGGCGGATCGTGTACATGTCGAGCAAGCCCTGGGTCGGGTGCGCGTGGCGACCGTCGCCCGCGTTGACCACGTGGACGTGCGGCTGTTTGGTGTCGATCAGGTGCTTGGCAATCAGATAGGGCGCGCCCGACTGCGCGTGGCGCACGACGAACATGTCGGCATGCATGGCCGACAGGTTGTCGATGGTGTCGAGCAGCGATTCGCCCTTGCTGGCCGACGAGGCCTGGATATTCAGGTTGATGACGTCGGCCGACAAACGCTTCGAGGCGATTTCGAAGGTGGTGCGGGTGCGCGTGGAGTTTTCAAAGAACAGGTTGAAAACGCTCTTGCCGCGCATCAGCGGCACCTTCTTCACGTCGCGGTCAGAGATGCCGACGAACGAGGAAGCGGTATCGAGAATGTGGTTGACGATAGACTTCGGCAAGCCTTCGATCGTCAGCAGATGTTGCAGTTCGCCGTGTTTATTCAGTTGCGGATTAAGCATGGTGGGTATCTATGGTGAGCGTGAATTTTCCATCGTCGGCTTGCTTCAGGACCAGGGCCTGGCCCGGCGGCACGGCAGTGAAGGCGGCCACGAAATCGGCGGCCACCGGCAGCTGGCGTTCGCCGCGGTCGACCAGGGCCGCCAGCATGATCTTGGCCGGGCGGCCATAATCGAACAATTCATTGATGGCCGCGCGCGTGGTGCGGCCCGTGTACAGCACGTCGTCGACCAGCAGGATGGTGGCGCCGGCCACGTCAAAGCTGATCTGCGTCGGCTTGACGTCCGCATGCAGGCCCTTCTGGGCGAAGTCGTCGCGGTAGAAGGACACGTCGAGCACGCCCAGGCGGTCAAGCAGGTTCAGGTCGCGCGCCAGGCGCTCGGCCAGCCAGGCGCCGCCCGAATGGATGCCGACGATGGCCACGTTGGGGATGCCCGCCAGGCCGCTCTGCACCTGTTGCAGCAAGACCCCGTACAGGGCCTCGGCGTCGAGTTGGGAAGGATTCGTAGGATGCGGCATAGAGTTCTTGATCATTCAGGGAGGAAGTCTAGGGTCAGATTAATAATTCGCGTCGAAATACTGTTGCAGGATGATGGCGGCGGCGCGGTCGTCGATGACTTCGCCGCGCCTGGCGGCGATGACGGCCGAGGAGTAACGTTCGTCGACCAGTTCCACCGGCAGGTTGAAGCGGCCATGCACCTGGTTGGCGAAACGGCGGCAGCGCGCGCTCATCTCGTGCTCCGTGCCGTCCGGGTGGCTGGGCAAGCCCACCACGATGCGGCTGGCGCCCCACTCCCTGATCAGGCTATCGATGGCGGCAAACTTCGGCTCGTTCGCCGTGGCCGTGATCACGCTGAGCGGCTTGGCCTGGCAAATCATGGTATTGCCGATGGCCACGCCGATGCGTTTCAAGCCGAAATCGAAGGCGAGGATGGTGTCGATGGCGTCACCGCTCATGCGTGGCCAGCCTCGCTGGCCAGCATCAGGGGATCGATGCCCAGCAGCTTGATGGCCGCCACGTAGCGCTGTTCGATGGGGAAATCGAACAGGATGTCGGCCGAGGCGCCCACCGTCAGCCAGCCGTTGCGGCCGATCTCGTCTTCCAGCTGGCCCGGGCTCCAGCCCGAGTAGCCGATCGAGACGAGCATGCGCTCGGGACCATCGCCCTTGGCGACGGCTTCGAGCACGTCGATCGAGGTGGTAAAGGCCACTTCATCGGTCACCGTCAGCGACGAGGAATAGCGCGCGCCCGGCGTATGCAGCACGAAACCGCGGTCGTCCTGCACCGGGCCGCCGAACATGATCGGCTCGTTGATGATGGGCGTGTCGCTGCCGGCCGCCAGTTTCAGGTCGATGCGGTCGAACAGCACTTCCATGGTCATGTCGGTGGGCTTGTTGATGACGACGCCCAGCACGCCGTTTTCATTGTGTTCGCACACGTACACGACCGTGCCGCCGAAGATCGGGTCTTGCATGGCCGGCATCGCAATCAGGAAATGGTTGGCCAGATTCAAGGTGGAGGAACCGGTCGCGGCCGGCTCTCCCACACCCTGCATCAGGCGATGTCCTGGTAGAGTCTGGTCGATTTTACTCTTTTTCATACGCGATGCTCTCTCTGTGGGCTTGCTGGCAAGTCTCGCTTACCCCGCTATCGTACGCCTGGCGCAAGCGGCCGCACATCCTGGGCGGCGCGCACCGTGTTACCAGGCGCTATTCTTGTTATGTTGTAAATTAATGGTCAATTCGCTATGCCTGCAGACGCATGTCAATGCCAATTGTAAAATTGATTGCAAAATCGCTGTCGCACATAAAGCACCATGAACATACCCGGTAGTTTACACTGAATTGCCGCCGCAGCGACGCCAAAGGCACGACGCGAGCGGCCATAAAGCCCTGTTGGCGGCAAAAAATCGCCTATCTTTGACCCTGAACACGCGAAATAATGAGAATCAAGACTTCCCTGGTGTGGTTCCGGCGCGATCTGCGCGCGTTTGACCATGCTGCACTGCATCACGCCCTGCGCCAGAGCCAGGCCGTGCATTGCGTCTTCGTCTACGACACCGCCATCCTGGCAACGCTGCCGCGCCGCGACCGGCGGGTCGACTTCATCCATGCCAGCGTAGCCGAGCTGGCCCATGAGCTGCGCCAGCTGGGCGGCGACCTGATCGTGCTGCACGCGGACGCGGCCGAGGCCATCCCGCGCCTGGCCGCCGAATTGAACGCCGACGCCGTCTTTGCCAACCACGACTACGAACCGCAAGCGATCGCCCGCGACGCCACCGTGGCCGCCGCGCTCACGCGCGACGCGCGCCTGTGGTTCAGCTTCAAGGACCAGGTCATCTTTGAGAAGGACGAGGTGCTGACGCTGTCGGCCAAGCCGTACACCGTCTACACGCCGTACAAGAATGCCTGGCTGAAGAAAATGCGCGCCGAACCCGGCTGCCTGACGCCGTTCGCTATCGAACCGCATGCGGCCAGCCTGGCGCCGCCGCGCAATGGCACGCCGGCGCCCCTGCCCACCTTGGGCGAGCTGGGGTTTGAAGCAAGCAACCTGGCCGCACTGGCCATTCCCACCGGCATGTCGGGCGCCAGCACGCTGTTCGAGGATTTTTTGCCGCGCGTGGCCCGCTATGACGTGGCGCGCGATTTTCCCGCCCTGAAGGGGCCGTCCTACCTGTCCATGCATCTGCGCTTCGGCACCGTGTCACTGCGCTATCTGGTGCGCACCGTGGTCGACCTGATGGACCGGGGCGGCGGCGGCGATGGCGCGCCCGTGTGGCTGGCCGAACTGATCTGGCGCGATTTCTACGCCATGATTTTGTACCAGAACCCGCACGTGGAAGGCGGCGCCTTCAAACCGGCCTACGACGCCATCGCCTGGGAGACGGGCCCCGACGCCGATGCCGCCTTTGCCGCCTGGTGCGAGGGCCGCACCGGCTATCCGCTGGTCGACGCGGCCATGGCGCAGCTGAACCAGACGGGCTATATGCACAACCGTCTGCGCATGGTCACGGCCTGCTTTCTGATCAAGGATCTGGGCATCGACTGGCGCCGCGGCGAAGCGTATTTCGCGCTGCACCTGAACGACTTCGACCTGGCGTCGAACAACGGCGGCTGGCAGTGGGCGTCCTCGTCCGGCTGCGACGCCCAGCCCTACTTCCGCATCTTCAATCCCATCACGCAGTCGGAAAAATTCGACGCGGGCGGGCGCTTCATCCGCCGCTACCTGCCGCAACTGAAGGCGCTGGGCGACAAGGAAATCCACGCGCCCTGGCTGGTGCCGCGCATGCTGCTCGAGCAAAAGAACATCGTGCTGGGACGCGACTATCCGGAACCCATCGTGCAGCACGATGAGGCGCGCAAGGAGACCCTGGAGCGCTATGCGGTGGTGAAGGTGGCGGGGTAAGCAGGTAATTGATTGGCATTGCGGTGATGTCGGGTTACGCGCTGCGCGCTAACCCGACCTACCCGACATGCGCCATCGTGCAAGAGCGTAGGTCGGATTAGCGGGGCAAGGCCCCGCGTAATCCGACAACATCGTTAGCGCTTGTGAAGACGTCGGGTTACGCCACGCCGTCGGCCAGCAAGCGCCCCACCTCCGCCAGCAATTCCTCTTCCTGGAACGGCTTGCCGAAATACGCATTCACGCCCAGCTCGAATGCATGCGCGCGGTGCTTGTCGGCGCTGCGCGAGGTGATCATGATGACGGGGATGGCGCGCGTCTTGTCGTCGCTGCGCACATTGCGCGTCAAATCAAAACCGTCCATGCGCGGCATTTCCACGTCGACCAGCAACAGCGCCGGCATGGCAGCCGGTTCCAGCGCATGCAGCTGCTCCAGCGCGTCGAGGCCATCCTTGGCCAGCAGCACCTGGTAGCCTTCGCGCTCGAACAGGCGCTGCATCACGCGGCGCACCGTCAGCGAATCGTCGACCACCATCACGCGCACGGCAGGCGCGGCCAGCGCGCTGGAAGCGGCATGCTGCTCGCTGCTGGCCAGCGCATACTGCGACAGCAGTTCCGGATGATGCTCGAGGTGCTGCGCCAGCGCCACCGGATTGAGGATCAGCACGATGTCGCCCGTGCCCAGCACCGTGGCGCCGGCGATGCCCGGCATGCGCGCCAGTTGCGGGCCCACGTGCTTGACCACGACTTCGCGGTTGCCCACCACGTCATCGACCTGCAAGGCCAGCCTGTCGTTGCCATTCCTGAGCAGCAGCACGGGCGCATGGCGCTGCGTGGCCTGCGCCGCCGGCGTCTCGCCCAGCATGGCCGACAGGTGATGCAGCGCCAGCGACTGCCCGTGCGACTCGATGCGCCCGGCCGCCCGCACCTGCTCCAGCTGTTCGCCTTTCAGGTGCAGCACCTGCTCCACCAGCACCGACGGCAAGGCATACGTCTTGCCGTTCGCCGCCAGCAGCACAACTTGCGTGACGGCCAGGGTCAGCGGCAGGTGGATGGTGAAGCGCATGCCCAGGCCCGCCTGCGTCAGCGTTTCCACGCGCCCGCCCAGGGCCAGCGCTTCGGAGCGCACGATGTCCATGCCAACACCGCGTCCAGCCAGTTCCGTCAGGCTGTCGGCGGTGGAAAAGCCCGGCGTGAAAATCAACTCGGCCGCCTGCGCGTCGGTCAGCGGCGCGTCCGTCGCCACCAGGCCGGCGCCGTGCGCCTTGGCGCGGATGCGTTCCAGGTCCAGTCCCGCCCCATCGTCGGAAAAGGCGATCGCCACCTCATTGCCCTGCTGGCTGACCTGCACCAGCAGCTCGCCCGTCTCGCTCTTGCCGGCGGCCAGGCGCGCATCGCGCGGCTCGACGCCGTGCACGATGGCGTTGCGCAGCAGGTGTTCGAAGGGCGCGGCCATGCGTTCGAGCACGCTGCGGTCGATTTCCACGCCGCCGCCGCGGATGTCGAGGTTGACCCGCTTGTCGACTTCCTTGGCGCTTTGCCGCGCCACGCGGAACAGGCGTTCGGCGATGCTGGCAAACGGCACCATGCGGATCTGCATCAGGTCGCGCTGCAGCTCGCGCGTCAGCCGTGCCTGCAGCACCAGGTCGTCCGTCACCGCATCGACGCTGTGGCTGAGGTTTTCGTGGAACGAGGCCACGTCGTTGACGCTTTCGGCCATCATGCGCGTGAGTTCCTGCAGGCGCGTAAAGCGGTCGAATTCGAGCGGGTCGAATTCGCGCTCGCTGCCGACGGCCATACGCGAGGCGATCTGCGATTCGGCCTGCATTTCCACTTCGCGCAGCTGGCGCCGCAGGCGCGCCAGGTTGTCGGAAAACTCGGACAGCGAAGCGCCCAGCACGCCCACTTCATTTTCCATCTTCGAGCGCGTGATCGACACTTCGCCGGCCTGGTTCACCAGGCGGTCGAGGATATCGGCGCGCACGCGCACCAGCGCCGCCTTCGGTTCGGTCACCGGCGTGTCTTCCATGCCCGGCAAGGGCAGCAAGGGCTGCTGCAACTGCTCGAACAGGTGCAGCGCATGGTCGTAGTGGGCCAGCAATTCCTCGAAGGCTTGCGGCGTGGCGGTGCCCGCGTGCAGCATGTTTTCGATATGCGTCTCGATTTCATGCGCATGCTGGCCCAGGCGCATGGCGCCGGCCATGCGCGCGCTGCCCTTGACGGTGTGCAGGGTGCGCAGCAGCATCTGCGCCTGGCCGCTGTCGTGCGGCTGCTGCTGCCAGCTGCGCAGCGCCTCGCCGATCTGCGGCAGCAGGTCGGCGCCCTCTTCCAGGAAGACGGACAACAGATCGAGGTCGAGTTCATCGCTGATGCCGGCGCTCGCCGCCAGCAGCGCGGCCGCATCGGCCGGCATGATGGCGGGCGCCGGCGCTTCCGGCGCCGCATGCTCCAGCGGCGGCGCGTGCTCGAAGCCGGCGTCGAACAGGTCGTCGCTGGCGCCGCTGTCCTGCGCCGGTTGCGGCGCCGGCACTTCGGCGGCCTCCGGCTGCAGCGCGTCGGCGACGATGCTCGCATACGTCGCCTCGAACAGGGTCTCGAGCTGCGGTACAGGGACTTCGGGAAGCGGCGCGGCGGGCTGCGCCGGCGTACCGACGATGCTGGCATACGCGGCCGCAAACAGGGCGTCGAGCCGGTCTTCCCGGCTCTCGCCGGGCGGCGCCGTCAAGGCGCGCCACAGGGTGTTGAGCGCTTCGATCATGTCCGGCTGCGATGGCGCCAGGTCGCCCAGCGCGAACGCCTGCAGCATTTGCCCGATGCGCTGCGTGGCCTGCTCCAGCACGTCGTGCTGGGCTTCCTGCAGGCCGGCCAGCGGCGGCACCACCGTTTCGATCACCGTCTCGAGCGCGTGCGCCAGGTCGCGCAGGGACTGGAAGCCGACCGTGCCGGACGTCCCCGCCAGCGTATGCACAGCTTGCAGTGCCTCCGCGCTGACGGCGCGCTGTTCATGGCGCCATTCGCCGAAGTCGCGCGTCAGCACGCGCAGCAATTCATCCGTCTCGGCCAGGTAGATGTTGTACAAGGGTAGGCTGATGCGCAGTTCGCCCACGTGCTTGAGGTGATCGTCAGGCGCTTCGTGCAGCGCGGGCGCCGTGGCCAAGGGAAGTCCGATCACATTGCCATTGCTGGCCATGGGCGCGGCCGATGCCGGGCGAGGCTTGCGCAGTTCGAACGGTCCGCCTTCGCGCACGCGCTCGGCCGCCGCCAGCAGCATGCCGGCCTCCCGCTCGCGCCCCGCGCCGCCTTCCAGTTCGGCCACCCATTCGCTGAGCTGGTACCAGCCGTAATTGAGCAAGGTAAACAAGTCGTCGCTGACGGGGCGCGCCTCGGCCAGCCAGGTATTCATGACGCGCTCGACGGCGCCGGCCGCTTCGGCAAACTGCGCCAGGCCGATCATGCGGCTGCTGCCTTTCAGCGTATGGAACGAGCGGCGCAGCATGGCCAGGTGGTCGCCGCTGGCGGCCTGCTCGCGCGGCAGGGCCAGCGTGGTGTCGACAAAGGCCAGCACTTCGCGCGCTTCGGCGATGAAGATGTCGAGCATCTGCGCGTCGACGTCGGTCACCGCCGGCGCGGCATCCATGCCGGCAGGCGCGGCGGGCGCCAGCGCCTGGTCGAGCAAGGGCACGGGCACGGCGCCGGCGGCGGCGACTTTTTCAAATGGCAGGGCGCGGAAGGTGCCGGCGGCCGCATCGAAATGGAAACGCCCGCTGGCCGCCTGTGCGTTGCGGCCCAGCATATCGACAAAAAAGCCCAGCGCGCTGACATTTTGCGCGATCTCGTCGAGCGCCGCGGCGTGCGACTCCGCATTGGCGTGCGCATCGGTGTCGCCGCCGGCCAGCTGCCGCACGGCCGCATCGACCTGCAGCACGGCGGCGCGTGCGTCGTCCTGTCCCAGTCCGGCCAGCTGCCGCTGCAACTGCTCCAGCACGGGCGCGACGCCATCGAGTGCCCCCGCCGTCCCCGCACCCGCTGCATCCGCGTAGTAGGCGTTGAGCACCTTTTCCACCTGGCGCAGCCCTGTCTTCATGTCCTCGGCCAGCGCGGCCACGGTCTGGCCCTGCTCGATCTGGCGCGACAGTTCTCCCGCCGTGACGGGCGGCGGCGCTTCGCCGGCCAGCAGCGCCTGCAGGCGCGCGGCGATGGTTTCCGCATTGCCGGCGAAATCGTCGGGCAGGCGGCGCAGCTGCGCCAGGCCCGTGTCGGCAAACAGCAGGGCCATGCCGATTTCATTTTCCAGGGCCGCGCTGCGCCCGCTGGTGACGGCTTGCCGCGCCACGGCCGCGCACTCGCGCAGCAGGCTGGCCAGGGCCGGCTGCTTCAGGGTCTCCACGTGTGCCGCCACTTCGTGCAGCGATGCGTCGAAATCCGTGCCCAGGACTGGATCGAGGTCGGCTTGCGCCAGGCGGCTCCAGCTGGCGCGCGCCTGCGCCAGGGCCGTGCGCGCGCCTTGCCAGGCATCCTGGTCGACCTGGCCGTAGCGCCGCGCTTCCACGTCGGCGGGCAGCATGCCGTCCAGGGCGAACGCGGTGCGCAACTGGCGTGCCTCCGGCGTCGGTTCGCGTGCGGCCGCGATGAAGAACAGGGCGTCGCGCAGCATCGCTTCGGGCAGGCTGGCCGTGCCCTGCGCCAGGCGGCGCAATTGCAGGTTGATCAGGCCGAACAGCTGTTTGACGTTGAGCGTGCCCATGCCCTCGCCGCTGGCCGCCAGCCCCGCGAACGCCTGCATGGCGAACCAGAAGGTGCGCGCCGGCGCTTCCTGCTGCGCGTCGGCCACCAGGGTCAAGGTGGCGTGCAGGTCGCCCGCGTGCTGGCGCCGCGCCGCGTCATCCTGCGCCTTCAGGAAGGGCAGCAGGGATTTTTCAAAGCGTCCGCGCCATGCAGGATAGTCCGCCACGGGCGGCGTGTCGGCCAGCGCGATGGCCTGCCCTTCCAGCATCGCGGAGGGCGGGAAAAACAGGTCGGCCGGGTGGATGCGCTCGGCGCCCAGCATGGTTTGCAGGTCGCGGTAGTAGGGGAACAAGCGCGCCGGCTGCGGCGGCGTGCCGGCCACCAGGTCTTCCAGGTACTCGGTCAATGCCTGATACAGTCCGGCGACGACTTGCGCATGGTCCAGCGTGTATTCGAGGCTGCCGTCGCGAAAGCGCGCCAGCGCCCGTTCCGCGCCGTCCGTCAGCAGGCCGACGCCGGCCACGTCCACCATCATCAGCGCGCCATGCGCCTGGTGCAGGTGCGAGCGCGCGTGCTGCAGGGCCGTGGCGCGTTCCTCGCGCTCGCGGCCGCCCGCCTCGAACAGGGCTGTTTTCGAGCGGCCCAGGGCTTCGCGGATTTCCACCATCACCCACGACAAAGGTTCGCTGTCGAATGGCTTGGACTGCTGTGGACTATCAGGTGTGCTCATGCATGCCTCGGTAAGGAATTCGCCCTGGACTGGCGCGGCGTTCAGGCGGCGACGCGGAAGCGCGACACCGAATTTTTCAGTTCCTGCGCCAGCATCGAGAGTTTATGGATCGATTGCGCCGTTTGCTGCGTGCCATCCTGGGTCTGCTCCGTCACGCTCAGGATATGCTGGATATTCAAGGCCACGCCGCTGGCCGAACCGGCCTGCGTGCCGGTGGCGAACGAGATGCCCTGGATCAGTTCGGCCAGGTGCTTCGACACCTGGCTGATGTCGTTCAAGGCCGCGCCGGCCGCGTCGGACAGGCGCGCGCCCTCGACCACGCCCTGCGTGGACGTTTCCATCGCCCGCGTCGCATCCTGGGTATCGGCCTGGATGGTGCGCACCAGCGCGCCGATCTGCTTGGCGGCGGCCGCCGAGCGTTCGGCCAGGCGCTGCACTTCCTCGGCGACGACGGAAAAGCCGCGCCCCGCCTCGCCGGCCGATGCGGCCTGGATGGCGGCGTTCAGCGCCAGCACATTGGTCTGCTCGGTGATGTCGGAAATGAGCTCGGTGATTTCGCCGATTTCCTGCGACGATTCGCCCAGGCGCTTGATGCGCTTCGAGGTATCCTGGATCTGCTCGCGGATTTCATGCATGCCCTTGATGGCGTTTTCCACCGCCGTCGAACCCTGCTGCGCCGCCGCCACCGACTGGCGCGCCACGTCGGCCGAGACGCTGGCCGACTTCGACACGTCGGTGATCGCATTGGCCATTTTGACCACGGTGGCGCTGACGCCCTGGATTTCGCGCGACTGCTGCTGCGACGCGATCAGCAGCTTGCTGGAGATGCTTTGCGCCTGCGTCGAGGCGCGGTTGACCTGTTCGGCCGTCGCCGTCACCCGTCCCACCAGCCCGCGCAATTCCTCGACCGTGTAGTTGACGGAATCGGCGATGGCGCCCGTGATGTCTTCCGACACGGTGGCCTGCACCGTCAGGTCGCCATCGGCGACCTTCTGCAATTCGTTCATCAGGCGCAGGATGGCCGCCTGGTTCTGCTCATTCCTGGCCTTCGCCTCTTCCTCTTTTCCCTGCGACTGGAGGCGCAGGATTTCCGCTTCCTGGCGCCGCCGCTCGGCGTCGCGCGTGCGGTTGACGGAGTCCTGCAGCAGCACGCGGCCGATGCCGGCGGCCGCGATCAGGGTCAGCAACACGCCGCCGACCATCATCCAGAAGGCGACGCCCAGGGTTTCCTGGTTCACGTGATACATCTGCTGCAGCAGGGTCAGACGCTGGCGCAGGTCTTCGTTCTCGTTGAAGATCAGCTGTTCGGCGCTTTTCGCGGAGCTGAATTTGTCGAGCCGGTCGAGTATCGACGACACCAGCTTCTGGTAAGTGTCGAAACTGGCCTTCAGCGCCACCAGCCGGTCGCGCAATTCGGCGTCGCGCGTGGGCGCCAGTTGCAGCGACACGCTGCCATTCAACAGGCCTTCGACGGCAGTACGGAAATACGTCGTGTCGCGCCCCAGCGAAAACGCCGTTTCCGAGCTGATGCTGCCTGACGACAGGAACTCGCTGGCGCTGCGGCTCATGCGCTGGCTCAGCATCATCAGGCGGCCGATGACGGCCAGATCGCGCGCATTGCCGCCGCGCTGCACCTTCAGCGCCGCGACTTCCTCGGTCTGCGCCAGCAGCGCCGGCGACAGCGCGTTCAATTGCTGCAAGGTCCTGTCGAATTCGCCCAGCTCCGTTTTCAGGCGCAGGATAGTGCTGGCCGCGCGGTCGCTGCTGGCCCACTTCTTGCGCGCGTCGGCCACGGCCGCCAGCAGGGCGGAACGCGACTCGCCGATATCGCGCCCGTGATACGTCCCGCCGCGCAGCATCAGGCGGAAATCCTGGTTCAGTTCATTGCGGCTTTCCTCGAGCTGGCGGAAGGCTTCCGGATTGCCTTGCACGGCGTTCGGCGCGGCCTTGCCGATGCGCTGCGAATGCATCAGCGCATCGCTGGCCAGCTGCGTCTGCGCCGAGGCGATATTGCCGCTGCGCGTATTGAGGCCGACGAACAGCAGGCTGGCGGCCAGGCTCAGGGCCATCACCGTCGACAGGATGCTCAGCTGCTTTTGCAGCGGAAAATGGCCGATCAGCGGCAACTTCCAGTCCCCGGCCGGCGCGCTGGCCAGCGACTTGCGCCGCCCCAGCGCGTCGCGCAGGCGCAGCGGCAGGTCGGCCGCCGATGCCGGCTCCCCGGGCGCGTGCTCCGCTTCGGGCATGCCGGCCGCCAGGATGGGAGAATGGGCGCCCATCAGCAAATGTCCTTGTGGAGGGCCGGGCCGCCAAAACCGGCATCGAGGAAGCGTTCCGCTTGCGCCAGCTGCGCCAGGTCCAGGCGCAGCCATTGCTGCCCTTCGCTGTCGCGCAGCGCCTGCGCCGCCCACGACGGTGGGGCATCCGGCAAGGAGACGGGCTGCATCGCGCGCAGCTGGCGCAAGCCCAGCACGCGCTCGACCAGCAATGCGCAATTGAGGCCCAGGCGGGGTGAAAACGTGATGATGCGGCAGTGATTGCCGGGCGCGCAAGCCGGTTCGCCCATGTAGCGGGCCAGGTCGACGACCCCCGTCAGGCGTCCGCGCATGGCCGCCAGGCCCAGGTACCAGTCCTGCGCCAACGGCACGCCCTGGATCTGCACACCGGCGGCAATGACGATTTCACCGAGCTGCGTCAGGTCGAGCAGGCAGGGGCGGCCACCGAGCATCACGCCCAGTTCCTTGCGCGCCGCCAGTGCGCCGCTGCGCGCTGCCTGTATCCGCTCGATCAATTGCAGCTGGTACTGGCGCAAGCGCCCCTGCCGCGCGCCCGCCTCAAAAGATGGCATGGCGGCAGCGGCAGGCGGAAAGGCCGCTGTGGACACGCCGTGACCTGGCATCGTGTGCATGCTCAGGAAAGCGCGGCGATCTTGGCCAGCAGCTCGGCTTCCACCACCGGCTTGACCAGGTAATCGCGCGCGCCCTGGCGCAAGCCCCAGATGCGGTCCGTTTCCTGGCTCTTGCTGGAGCAGATAATCACCGGCACGTCCTGCAGTTCGGGATCGCGCGCGATGGCGCGCGTGATCTGGAAGCCATTCGCACCGGGCATCACCACGTCCATCAGGATCAGGTCGGGCCTGGCCTCTTTGAGTTGCGCCAGCGCGTCGGCGCCGTCCTGCGCCGTGAGGACGGCATAACCGGCACGCACCAGCATCTCGCTCAGGTAGTAGCGTTCTGTCGGCGAGTCATCGACGATCAGAATTGTGTGTATGGCCATCTGCTTCCTTGCTGCGTTGTCAATCAATAAAAACACTTACTCAAAATGCCCGGCCAGGTGCAGCCGCACGGCCTCCAGCAGCGCCTCGCGCGCCAGCGGCTTGGCCAGACAGGCGCTGGCGCCTGCCATGGCGCCGCGCGCGCGGTCGAACAAGCCTTCCTTCGACGACAGCATCAGCACCGGCGTGGCGCGATACGCCGCGCTGGCCTTGATCAGCGCACAGGTGCGGTAGCCGTCCAGGCGCGGCATCACGATGTCGCACACGATCAGCGCCGGCTGGCAGTCGGCGATCTTGGCCAGGGCCTCGAAGCCGTTTTCCGCCACCACCACGCGGTAACCGGCCTCGCCCAATATCTTTGCGGCCGCGCTGCGTATCGTCGCGCTGTCGTCGATGACGAGTATCGTGGCGCTGGCGCACACGGCACCGGACGGCGCCTCGGGCGGGAAGGGACGCGTCATGTGATTATTCGACAATCTTTCATACCATAGCACAGGCGGCCGCGATACCTACGTGCGGCAGCGGCATCCCGTGGACCTGATTGACTACAGCGCCACCATCTCGAAATCATCCTTGCGCGCACCGCATTCAGGGCAGGTCCAGTTCATCGGAACATCGGCCCAACGCGTGCCCGGAGCGATGTCTTCGTCGGGCAAGCCGGCCGCTTCATCATAAACCCAGCCGCAAATAAGACACATCCACGTTTGGAATTGCTGCGTTGTTTCGTTGCTACTCACGTTCTGCCACCCTTCAATCAAGTAAAATGCTGAATTAGGTATCTTAATCTACCCGCCGTGCAAAACCAAACTTCTCCCCTCATATTAAGCTTCGGCGTGTCCGATCCGGTCGGCGCGATCGGCATCCAGGCCGATCTGGCCACGTTTTCAGCCTTCGGCTGCCATGGCCTGTCGGTCACCACGGGCCTGCTGATCAGCGATACGGCGCGCGTGGAAGACGTGCAGGCGGTCGACCCGGACTGGGTTTCCGACCAGGCGCGCGTGCTGCTGGAAGACATGTCCGTGGCCGCCATCAAGATCGGCGCGCTGGGCAGCGTGGAAAACGTCACGGCCATCGCCGAAATCGTCTCCGACTATCCGAACGTGCCGCTGATCCTCGACCCCTTCATCTCGGCGCTGCCGGAACAGGGCATGGACGACGAAGACATCCTCACGGCCGTGCGCCAGCTGCTGATCCCGCAAACGACACTGCTGGTGCTCTCGCCGGTGGAGCTGGAACGCCTGGCCGAGACCTGGCGCGATGCCGATCCGGACGACACCCTGCAAAACGACGTCGACTACCTGGTGGCCCTGGGCTGCGAATACGTGCTCGTCACCGGCATGCCGGCCGACGCCAGCAAGTCCGGCACGGGCGAAGGCAAGCTGCGCGCCAATACCCTGTTCGGCGAGGACGGCGTGGTGCGCCACGACGAATGGCAGCACCTGCCGGGCATCTTCAACGGCGCCGGCAGCACCCTGTCGGCGGCGGCCACCGCCCTGCTGGCCCTGGCAGCAAACGAAGACGACGTGCCGCAGGTAGTCGTGGCGGCGCAGGAATTCACGGCCGGCGCGCTGGCCCACGCGCAGCGCCATGGCATGGGCAAGCTGGTGCCGAACCGCCTGTTCCGGCAGCAGCGCCAGCACGGCGCCCAATAATCCCGTCCACACAAACACAGACGACACAGACAACGATCCACTCTCAAGGCACGATTATCATGACGACGACTTCACAGAACGACATCCTGTTTGCCCGCGCACAAAAAACCACGCCAGGCGGCGTCAACTCGCCCGTGCGCGCCTTCCGCTCCGTCGGCGGCACGCCGCGCTTCATCACGCGCGCCGAAGGCCCGTATTTCTGGGACGCGGACGGCAAGCGCTATATCGACTATATCGGCTCCTGGGGCCCGGCCATCGTCGGCCACGCCCACCCGGAAGTGGTGAAAGCGGTGCAGGATGCGGCCGCGCTGGGCCTGTCGTTCGGCGCACCGACCGAAGGCGAAGTGCTGATGGCCGAGGAAATCACGCGCCTGGTGCCGTCGATCGAGCAGGTGCGCCTGGTGTCGTCGGGCACGGAAGCGACCATGAGCGCCCTGCGCCTGGCGCGCGGCGCCACGGGACGCGACAAGATCGTCAAGTTCGAAGGCTGCTACCACGGCCACGCCGATTCGCTGCTGGTCAAGGCGGGCAGCGGCCTGCTCACCTTCGGCAACCCGACCTCGGCCGGCGTGCCGGAAGATTTTGTGAAGCACACCCTGGTGCTCGACTATAACAACGTGGAACAGTTGAAGGACGCCTTCGACAGCTTCGGCGCGGAAATCGCCTGCGTCATCGTCGAACCGGTGGCCGGCAACATGAACCTGGTGAAAGCCACGCCGGCATTCCTGCAGGCGATGCGCGAGCTGTGCACGCAGCACGGCGCCCTGCTCATTTTCGATGAAGTCATGTGCGGCTTGCGCGTGGCCCTGGGCGGCGCGCAGGCGCTGTACGGCATCCAGCCCGATCTCACCGCGCTGGGCAAGGTGATCGGCGGCGGCATGCCGGTGGCGGCCTTCGGCGGCAGCGCGGCGCTGATGCACAACATGGCGCCGCTGGGTGCCGTCTACCAGGCCGGCACATTGTCCGGCAACCCGGTCGCCGTGGCGGCCGGCATGGCCACCCTGAAACTGATCCAGCAGCCGGGCTTCTACGAGCGGCTGGGCGCCACGGCCAAGCGCCTGGCCGAAGGCCTGACCGCCGCCGCCAAGGAGGCGGGCGTGGTCTTCTGCGCCGACTACATCGGCGGCATGTTCGGCATCTATTTCAGCGCAACGCCGCCGACCAGCTACGCGGAAATGATGGCGGGCGACCGCAGCAAGTTCAACGCCTTCTTCCACGCCATGCTGGACGAAGGCGTGTATTTCGCGCCCGCCGCTTTCGAGGCGGGCTTCGTCTCGGCGCAGCACGATGACGCCGTCATCGACGCCACCATCGCCGCCGCGCGCAAGGTGTTTGCCGCTCTCGCCTAAGCGTTTTACACGGTCGCGGTGTCCATCACCGCGGCCACCAGCGCCGGCAAACTGGCCATGTCGTTGAAAACGACATGCGCGCCGGCCGCTTTCAACCTATCTTCCTGGCCGGCGGCGATATGCCCGCCGCCGATGAATCCCAATACCGTCATGCCCGCCGCCACGGCGGCCGTCACGCCCGTGACGCTGTCTTCCAGCACCAGGCACTGGCCTGGCGGCACCCCGAAGGCGGCCGCCGCCGCCAGGTAGACGCCCGGATGCGGCTTGGCATGACCCACCAGGTCCGGCGTAAACACGCGCTTGTCGAACAACGGCGCCATACCGGTCCGTTCGAGCGCCGACAGCACGCGCGCGCTGACGCTGTTCGATGCCACGGCCTTGGGCAGGGGAATGGCGGCCAGCGCCTGCGCCACGCCGGGCACGGCGCGCAATTGCGCGTCGCAAGCCGCATCGACGGCATTGCCGATGGCCATGATCTCGTCGGCCGGCAATTGCGGCAAGCCCAGTTCCTTGTAGATATCCTGCATCAGCGGCACCAGTCGCTGGCCCAGGCGCGGCTCGATCAAGCCTTGCAAGGTGATGCCCTCGGGCAGGTTCGGCAGGCGCGGCCCCAGCAATTCCAGCAGCGCTTGCAGGGCCACGGCTTCGCTGTCGATCAGTACGCCATCGCAGTCGCTGATCAAATGGGTGAAGCGCGGTGGGGTGATGGCGGTATCAGGCATGGACTCTCCAGAAGAACAATGGTGGCGGGAAATGCGGCGGCCAGCCGGCAAGGCTGGCATCGCAACGATCATAGGTGGAACAGGCGGACGCTGCCACGCAGAAAACGCCTGAATGACGATACTTTTCTGCAAGAGGCAGCCAGCGGGGGAAAGACTGGCTCAACACAAGCAACGTAGATACCAATTCAATACCACACAATACCAGTGATTATCGCCGATTTTTGAAATTGCTGCGCTCGCCTTGAAACCGGGACGCGGGAGCGCCCCGGCGAGACCGCTTACTTCAGCCAGCCGCGGTGGCGGAAGTACAGGAAGGGCGCGATGGCGCTGGTGATCATCAAGCCCCAGGCCCATGGATAGCCGAACGACCATTCCAGCTCCGGCATCAGCTTGAAGTTCATGCCGTACACGCTGGCGATCAGGGTGGGCGGCAGGAAGGCCACGCTGGCCACCGAGAAGATCTTGATGATCTTGTTCTGGTTGATGTTGATGAAACCGACGGTGGCGTCCATCAGGAAGTTGATCTTGTCGAACAGGAAAGACGTGTGACCGTCCAGCGATTCGATGTCGCGCAAAATCTGGCGCGCTTCCTCGAACTGCTCGGAATTGAGCAAGCGGCCGCGCATCAGGAAGCTCACGGCGCGGCGCGTATCCATCATGTTGCGGCGGATACGGCCATTCAAATCTTCCTCGTGGGCAATGGCATTCAGCGCTTCGGCCGCGTGCGCATCGGTAAATTCCTTTTGCAGCACGCGCGTGCTGACTTCTTCCAGGTTCTGGTAGATACCCTCGAGCACGTCGGCCGAATATTCGGCATCGGTGGCGTACAGGTCGAGCAGCACGTCCATGTAGTCGGCAATCGAGCCTGGCCGCGAACGGGCGCGCATGCGCACCAGGCGGAACACGGGCAAGTCGTCCGTATGCATGGAGAACAGGATCTTGCGGGCCAGGATGAAGGCCACGGTGATGACGCGCGACGGGCCGTCGTCTTCTTCGCGCAGGAAATCCGTGCGCAGATGCAAGTCGCCGTTTTCCGCTTCGTAATAGCGGGCCGACGCTTCAATATCCTTGACTTCGTCTTCGCCCGGCAGGGTGACGTTGTAGATGGCCTTGACCCAGGCCCGTTCATCATCGGTGGGGTCGGTCAGGTCGACCCACACCGGTTCGGCATTTTCGAGGTCTGCGCGGCTGTCGATCGGCACCTGGTTGAGCCGGCCATTCTGTAATACAAAGACATTGATCATGCGCGCTCTCAGCCGGATGTGGGGTTATCGTAATGTGCTGGCGCTGGCGCCAAAAATGAAAACAGCGCAAGTGTACCCGCAAAGGCCTTTTCACGACCACCCCCGGCACGGCTTTTTCATGGAAAAAGTGCGGCGTTGCACCAATCGAAGCGATTAAGATGCTGCGCCGCAATAGTGCCAATTCAACAGCTTTAATTTTATACAAAGAAAGCCCGCTGCCATCAAGGCAGTTCCGCCGCCCCCATGCGGCGCAGGATCACGCCCGTGCGCCGGTTCAGGTAACCGGTGTCGCGGTGGCGGTCGTAAAAACGGGGGTTCGGCAGCATCACGGCCAGTTTCGCCGCCTGCCCGGCGCTCAGGCCCGCCGCGCTGACACGGTAATAGTGGCGCGCGGCCGCCTCGGCGCCGAAGATGCCCGTGCCAAATTCCACCACGTTCAAATAAATCTCGAAAATGCGCTGCTTCTCCATCAGGCTTTCCAGCATATACGTGATGATCAGTTCCTGGCCCTTGCGCACATAGCTGCGCGAACCGGACAGGAAGAGATTCTTCGCCAGTTGCTGGGTGATGGTGGAACCGCCCGCCACGACTTTCTGCTTCTTGCTGTTCTTTTCATACGCCTTTTGCAACGCCTCCCAGTCCACGCCCTCGTGCTCGGAAAAATTCGCGTCTTCCGAGGCGATGATGGCCCGTTTCAGGTTGTTCGAGATGCGGTTGTACGGCACCCACGTCTGCTTGATCGTGGCATTCGGATTCTTGTCCTGCAAGACAGACAACTGTTCGCGCATGAAAGCCGTGCTGGACGGATTGTGGTCGACCCACCACCAGATTTGCAGGAAGAAATATAGCTGCACGGCGATAAAGGCCAGCACGGGCACGATGAACAGCCATTTGATCCAGCCGTAGCGGCCGCCGCTGCCGCCCTTGCGCGCGCCCTTCTTGCCCGCGCTCACAGGGCACTGCGCAATTGCGCCAGCAAATCCTGCGTCTGCGGCCGCACGCCGCGCCACACGTAGAACGCTTCGGCTGCCTGTTCCACCAGCATGCCCAGGCCATCGCGCACCTGCGCGCCGTGTTGCGCGGCAAAGTCCATGAAGACGGTGGGCTGGGCACCATACATCATGTCCAGCGCCAGGGTGTGGCTGCCGAAGATACCCGGCGGCACGGGCGGCAAGTCGCCCGCCAGACTGGCCGAGGTGGCATTGATGACGATATCGAAGACGCCGTCGGGCTGCGTGAAGCCGCCGGCGCGCAGCTGGCCGGGGTGCGCCAGCGCATCGGCAAACTGCGCCACCAGCGCCTCGGCCGTGGCCACGGTGCGGTTGGCAATGAACATTTCCTGCGGCCCCTGTTCCAGCAGCGGCAGCACGACGCCGCGCGCCGCGCCGCCCGCACCCAGCAGCAGGACGCGCTTGCCGGCGATGGCCACGCCCGCGTTGCGCATGATGTCGGCCACCAGGCCCGCGCCATCGGTATTGTCGCCAAGAATGGTGTCGCCATCGAAACGCAGGGTATTGACGGCGCCGGCCGCTTGCGCGCGCGACGTCAGCTCGGTGGCCAGCGCGCACGCGTCCAGTTTAAAGGGCACCGTCACGTTCGCGCCCTTGCCGCCCTCGGCGGCAAAGCTGCGGGCCGCCAGCGCGAAGCCGTCCAACGGCGCCAGGCGGCGCTCGTAGACCAACGCTTGTCCTGTCTGCAGGGCAAACGCGGCGTGGATCAGGGGTGACTTGCTATGGGCGATGGGATTGCCGAAGACACAATATTGATCGGGATTCATCTCTTGCTTGTTCAATTGCTGCCGCCAGTCAGGTTAGCTTCCATTTTTTCTTCGCGGGTAAATTTGAAACGGGTGATGACGACCCACAGATCATCCTTATCACTCGACAACATATTCGGTGGGAAACGGCCGAACGGCGCCGCGCGGCGCACGATGGCCAGGGCCGCCGCGTCCAGCGCGGGATTGCCCGAGCTTTTTTCCACGCGGGCGCCGCCCTCTTTCTGGTAGATCGTGCCGTCCTGGAAGATGGGGATGTAGACGACCAGTTCGCCATACATCTTGCGGCCATTCTTTTGCGGGAAATTCAGGGTGCCGATTTCCTCGATGCGCTTTTGCAGGGTCTTGTAATACATGGCATAGCCGACCTCCTGCGTGCTGGGGGTGATGAAGGTCTTGCGCGGACGCTTATTCTGGTCTTCCACGGTCTGGCTGATCTCGGCCGCCATGCGCGCGATGGCCTTGCTGCTTTCCATCAAATCCGAACCGCTGGCCAGGGGATTGGGCTTGTCCTTTTCCGTGACGGGCGCGGCGCTGTAGGGCGTCGGCGTGGCCGCCTGCGTCAGCAATTCCTGCTGCTTCCGCTCCAGTTCGGCGATCCGCCGGGCGCTGGCCTTGACGCTGTCGCCCTCTTCCACCTTGCGCATGTCGGGCAAGGGCGACTTGGCGCGGCCCTTGTCCGCTTGCCCGCCGCCGTCGAGGCTGGCTTGCGCCAGGGCATCGGCCTTCAGCGGCTTGTTCGCATGCTTGGCATTGACCAGGATCACTTCCAGGCCGGGATCGGTGGCCACGGCCCGCTGCGGCGCCGGGGCGACAAAATGCATCGCCAGCAAGGCACCGTGCGCCAGCAGCGATACCGCCACGGCTATCATCAGGAAACGATTCTCTCGGAAAGACTTCACGCGCAACCCAGTTCGCAACAGGCACACCATACAAGATGGCTGAATTCTACGTCAAAGGGCGGCGCGGGAAACAGTTTCAGTCCCGTTTTTCACGCCGCCCCGCCGCCTTACTTGACCTCGGGTTCGCTGACCACGTCTTCGCTGGCCAGTTCCGCCACTTCCGCATCGGCGTCGCTGACCTGGTTCGCCGCTTCCGGCGAAGCTTCCTCCGCGCCGTCGTCGCCCGCGTCTTCCTCGTAATCGAGCTCGGCGTCGGCCGCCGCATCGGGCACGGCGGCGATTTCCAGCAGGCGCGCTTCGATGCTCAGATCGACTTCATCCCAGCGCAAGAGATCCAGCTTGACCTGCGCACCGCGCGCCACCGATGGCATGCCCGGCAGCTTGATGACCAGCGGAATGTCGACCAGGCGCAGGATTTCATCTTTCAGCACGACGGCATCGACCTGGCGCGCGTTTTCCTGGTGCAGCCAGCGCAAGCACCAGTAGCGTTCCATGTTCGACTGGAAATCGCCATACGCGGCATACGCGGCGTCGAAGGCCGAGACGATGGCGAACAGATTCGCATCGCGCGGCTTGAACGGGGCCACCAGGGGCGCCGTCACGCCATGCTCGGCGCAGGCGATGATTTGCCACTGGTTCACCAGGTCCGTGTAGCGGCGCAAGGGCGAGGTGCTCCACGCGTACTGATCCACGCCCAGGCCCTGGTGCGGCGCCGCATGGGTAACCATGCGCACCTGCATCTTTGCCGCCCAGCTATTGCCGCTGCCGCCGCCCTGGCTGCGGTAGATGCCGGGCACGCCATGGTCGTGCAGCATCTTGCCCCAGGTACTGTTGGCAAAAATCATCAGTTCGGCGACGATCTTGTCGAGCGGCGCGCCACGCTTGCGGCGCGCCACGGTGACGATGTCGTTTTCCACATAGAAGTTGAAATCGACGCGGTTATTCTGTTCCGGCTTCAGGCCAAACGCTTCGCGTTTCTTCATGCGGCCCTGTTCCAGCTGCTGCGCCCATTGCCACAGGATGGCGAAATCGGCCTTGTGCGGGTATTCCCCCTCGCCGCTGGCCAGGGTTTCTTCGTTGACCAGGTCGTCGAGCTGGTTATGGCGCAAGTTGCTGGCGATCGGCACCAGCTCGGCGCGCGTCTGCGTGCTGACCACGGCCCAGTCGGCTTTCGGGTCCAGGGTGGCGTACAGCGACAGGGCCGGGCACGTCGTGCCTTCCGCCAGGGTAAACGCATTGACGATTTCGTCCGGCAACATGGTGATCTTGTCGCCCGGCATGTAGACGGTCGACATGCGCTGGCGCGCCATCTTGTCGATCACGTCTTCCGGACGGATGCCCAGGCCCGGCGCGGCGATGTGAATCCCCACTTTCACGGTGCCATCGGGCAAAGGCTGCACGGAGAAGGCATCGTCGATCTCGGTCGTGGTCACGTCGTCGATCGAGAAGGCGGCCACGTCGGCCAGCGGCAGCTTGGCCGTCACGGACGGCACGGGCACGTTGGGGAAACCGGCGCCCTTGGGGAAATTTTCGAAGAGGAACTTCGACAGGTGCAAATCTTTCGGCGAAGCAATACCACCGACGGCCAGCATCAGGCGCGGCGGCGTCGTGTGCAATTCCGTGCACGCCGCTTCCAGCGCCTTGTATTCAATCGTGTTCTTGTCCGGCTTGAACAGCAGTTGCAGCACCATGGGCTGCATCGAGGCTGGCAAGCGGTTCTGTTTCAGCTCTTCCACATAGCCTGCCTGCACCAGCGCCTGCTGCTTTTTCTTTTCGATGCCGGCCAGGGCCGCCTTCAAGGATGCTTCCGGCGCCGCCTTGTAGCGGCCACGGCCCTTCTTGTAGAAATACACGGGCGCCGAATGCAGGGCCAGGATCAGGCCGGCCGCTTCCGGCGGCAAGGGGGCATGGCCGAAATACTCGGCGCCCAGCTCGGCAAAGCCGAACTCGTCTTCGCCCGCCACTTCCCACAGGAAATCGAGGTCGATCTCGGCGGCAATGCTCTTGGCCTGTTCCAGCAGCTCGGCCGGGGCCGGCTTTTCATACTGCAGCAGCACATCCTTGACCTTGACCTTGGTGCGCTTGCCGCTGGCCATTTCGACCTGATAGGCCTCACCCGCTTGCGACAGGACCATGCCGACCTTGAAATCGCCGGATTCTTCAAAAAATAGATTCATTGTTATGCTTTGTTTATTAATGTGTCGGTTGCAACGGTGCGAGCGATGGACGCCAACTCGAGCACCGCCGGCAAAAATACTTCTGTTACCAGCAGCAATCCCTGGTGACGCTGGTACAGGCAGCGGCGGGCAAAAAACAGCGACTTGGCGTCAAAGCGCCGCCCGTCCCCTGCCAGCGCCGCCTGCGCCCGCTGCACCAGCGGATGGCCGGCGCGCAAGCGGGCAAATTCCAGTGCACCGCGGCGTACCATGCGGTCGCCAAACAGGGTCGTGCCCAGCGAACGCTCGCCCAGCGCGGAAAACAAAGGCCAGTCCGTGGCCGTCGCCTGCATGGGCACGACGGTATGGCCAAACACGGCCGGTCTGTTATCACAACGCAACAGCACTTCGCGTTCCCATACCCGGCCCGCGCGGTGCAAACCAATGATGGCGGCCTCATCGCTCAAGCAGCGTGCCGTTTCCTGATGCAAACATTGCACGCGGAACGCCTGGCTATGCGCTTTCAGCTTGGCCGTCAGCGAACCGCCGCCCGTGAGCCAGTGGCGCAAGGCCGGCGGCGCATTGACGGCGTTGACATGCGCATGCCATTGCGCCTGCCGCAGCGAACCCGGCCTCACCTGGCCGCATCCGTCGGGATGCCGCAAAATGCCAGCACGGGTGCCAGGTATGCGGCAAATTCGCTGATGCCATGGTCGCTGCCGTCGATGACGCACTGCCGCGCCCCCTGATAATGCGCCACCATGTCGCGGTAGTCGAGCACTTCATCACCGGTGGCGGCGATCAGGAAGTAACGTTGTGGTTCAGTAATTTTCTCTACGGCAAACGTTCCCAGCTCGGCGATGTATTCGCGCTTGAACTCGAATGGCTTGTCAGAATGAAACTCTGTCGTCACGCCCACATGCTGTTCCAGGTCGATCAGGGGCACGATGGCAGGATTGAGCAGGACGGCGCGGCAACCGAGCCGCTCGGCCAGCCAGGTGGCGTAATAGCCGCCCAGCGAGGAGCCGATGATGGTCAGCTCGGCTGGCGCCACATCCTTGACCAGCGACAGCGCCAGTTCGATGGCCAGCTTGGGCGAGGCCGGCAATTGCGGGCATAGCCACTCATCTGCGCGGCGCAGCGCCTGCATCTGCGCGGCCAGCAGGCGCGACTTCATCGACAGGGGCGACGAGCGGAATCCATGCAGGTACAGAATCATCGGCCCAGCGCCTCCAGCAATTTCTGGTGCACGCCGCCAAAGCCGCCGTTGCTCATGACGACGATCTGGTCGCCGGGACGGGCGCTGGCGGCCACGGCCGCCACGAGGGTATCGATGTCTTCATAGGCGCTGGCAATCTTGCCCAGCGGCGCCAGCGCGTCGCCCAGACTCCAGCCCAGCGCGGCATGGCTGCCGTAACCAAACACCAGGTCGGCATCCTTGAGGCTGCCCGGCAGCGCATCTTTCATGGCGCCCAGCTTCATGGTGTTCGAGCGCGGCTCCAGCACGGCCAGGATGCGGCCGCTGCTGCCAATTTTTTGACGCAAGCCGCCCACGGTGGTGGCAATGGCCGTCGGATGGTGCGCGAAATCGTCGTACACAGTAATGTTGTTGACCACGCCACGCACTTCCATGCGCCGCTTGACGCTCTCGAAGCTGACCAGCGAAGCGCACGCCTGGGCAATGGGCACGCCCACGTGGCGCGCGGCGGCGATGGCGGCCAGCGCATTGCTGCGGTTGTGCTTGCCCGTGAGCGCCCAGGCCACATGGCCTTCCTGCTGGCCATTGAAATACACGTCGAAGCTGCCATCGGCCTGCTCTTGCAGTTGCCAGTGGGCATCTTGACCAAAACTTTCCTGTTCGCTCCAGCAACCGCGCGCCAGCACGCGCTGCAGCGACGCTTCGTCGCCGTTGAACACGAGGCGGCCGATGCCGGGCACGGTACGCACCAGGTGGTGGAATTGCGTCTCGATTGCGTGCAGATCGGGGAAGATGTCGGCGTGATCGTATTCCAGGTTATTCATGACGGCCGTCTTCGCGTGGTAATGCACGAACTTGCTGCGCTTGTCGAAGAAGGCCGTGTCGTATTCGTCGGCTTCGATGACGAAGAAGTCGGACTCGGCGCTCTTGCCGTCGATCTTGCCGCTGAGGCGGGCGGAAATGCCAAAGTTCATCGGCACGCCGCCGATCAGGAAGCCCGGCGCGTAGCCCGCGTCTTCGAGTATCCAGGCCAGCATGGCCGAGGTTGTCGTCTTGCCATGCGTGCCGGCCACGGCCAGCACCCACCGATTGCGCAGGATATGTTCGCCGATCCACTGCGGGCCGGACACGTACGGCAGGCTGCGGTTGAGGATTTCTTCCACCAGCGGGTTGCCGCGCGAGACGACATTGCCAATCACATACAAATCCGGGTTCAGCTTGGTCTGTTCCGGATCGAACCCTTGGATCAGCTCGATTCCCTGCGATTCCAGCTGGGTGCTCATCGGCGGATAGACGTTGGCATCGCAACCGGTGACTTTATGGCCGGCTTCCTTGGCCAGGACAGCCAGGCCGCCCATGAAGGTACCGCAAATGCCGAGAATATGAATATGCATGTGATCAGTGCGAAAGGTGCACGCTTAAGTAAGTAAGACGGTGAGATAAAAAACAGCAAGTGCAGGATTTTACCTGACGCCATGACTTTTTCCGCTTCGGAGTATCATCTCGCTCATGACGAACGATGCATTTGACGATAGCGCGCAGTTGCGCCTGGAAATCGCCGCCGCTGCCGCGCGCCTCGTGGCGCAGGATGGCGCCGACTATGGCAGCGCCAAGCGCAAGGCGGCGCGGCAAGTCCTGGGCGACGCGCCGAACCGGCCCACGAATCGGCCCAATATACTGCCTGACAACGACATGATCGAAGAGCAGGTGCGGCAATACAATGCCCTGTTCCTGGCCGACAGCCAGCCGGCGCGCCTGTTCCAGCTGCGCACGATCGCGCTGCAGGTCATGGAAGCGTTGCAACAATTTCATCCCCTGCTCAGCGGCCCCGTGCTCAACGGCACGGCCGGCCCCCATGACGAGATCTATTTGCAGCTGTTTGCCGAGAGCGCCAAGGAAATCCACATCTTCCTGCTGAATAAAAATGTCGTGCTCGACATGTCGGAAAGCCCGCATTTCAAGGGAGCGCGTTATGATGCGGTCGAGACAGCCAGTTTCTTGTGGAAAAATGAAGGCGTGCACGCGGCCATGTATGAGCTCGACGATATGCGCGGCGCGCTGAAAGCCAAGGCCGACGGCAAGGTGCTGCGCACCGATATCGCCGGGCTGCGCAGCCTGCTGGCCGCCAGCCTCGCCGATGGCGTGCCGGCTGCCGACTAACATTGATATAGATAAAGTTATGACAAAAAAGAATTGGATCGCCTGCGCCATCGTCGCGCTGATGTTTGGCGGCATGGGCGCCTACGTCGGTTTGAGCAAGGAAAAAGCGAAGGCAGCGGGACCGCTGACGACCACCATTGCGCCAGGCGCGACGGGCCCCGTCAACGAGCTGTATGCGCTGTCCTTGCCGGACGCGGCGGGCGCCACGCAAGCCTTGTCGCAATGGAAAGGCAAGAATTTGCTGGTCAATTTCTGGGCCCCGTGGTGCCCGCCTTGCGTGGAAGAAATGCCGGAGTTATCCGAAGTACAAGGCCACTATGCGGCGAAAAACCTGCAGGTCATCGGCATCGGCATCGATTCGACCAGCAATATTGCCACTTTTGCCAGCAAGGTCAAGATCGCCTATCCCGTGTATGTCTCCGGCATGAGCGGTACCGACCTGTCGCGTCATTTTGGCAATGCCACGGGCGGTTTGCCCTTTACGGTGCTGATCGGCGCCGATGGCGAAGTCAAAAAGACCTATCTGGGCCGCTTGAAATTTGATCAGTTGCGCGCCGATCTGGATAAATTGTAAATTCGGAGCGTGCTTTTTTCTCTTGCCAATGCGTATCTTTGGCGGCAAAATGCGGAACTTTCGCTAAAACGGTCTTCCATACATGGCAAAAAACCTCCTTCTGCTCAACGGTCCCAACCTGAATTTGCTGGGAACGCGCGAGCCTGAGGTCTACGGCGCCAGCACCTTGGCCGATATCGAACAGGCAGCAATGGCGCAAGCCATGGCGGCCGGTGCCAGCCTGGTCTGCTTTCAAAGCAACCACGAAGGCGCGCTGATCGACCGCATCCATGCCGCGCGAGCGGAAGGGATCGATGCCATCGTCATCAATCCGGGCGGCCTGACCCATACCAGCGTTGCCTTGCGCGATGCGCTGGCCGGGGTCGCCATCCCGTTCGTGGAAGTCCATATCTCGAATATTTATCAACGCGAAACGTTTCGACATCACTCATTTCTCAGCGCGATCGCGCAGGGGACGATCTGCGGGCTAGGTATCGATGGATATCGGTTTGCCATCGACTTTGCGCTTAAAAAACGTTAATCTACGCGATCTGCACGCATTTAGCGCGGCGATAGGTTCTTGGACATCACCGCATCACTCATAAAACAAACTACATTCCTAGGGGTTTTACATGGATCTACGAAAACTCAAGACCTTGATCGACCTGGTCGCCGAATCGGATATCGCAGAGCTGGAAGTTACCGAAGGCGAAAGCAAGGTTCGCATCGTCAAATCGTCGGCCATGCCGCAAAACCAGATGGTCATGATGCAGCCGCAAGGCATGCAAGCCCAATACCAGCCCGCCGCGCCAGCCGCCGCGCCAGCACCCGCGGCAGCTGCCGTCGTGGTGGCCGCCGAGCCAACGGGCTATGTGGTCAAGTCGCCGATGGTCGGCACCTTCTACCGCTCCTCCGCGCCTGGCAGCGCCGCCTATGTTGAAGTGGGCTCGACCGTCAAGGAAGGTGATACCCTGTGCATCATCGAAGCGATGAAGCTGCTGAATGAAATCGACTCCGATAAAGCCGGTGTCGTGACCCAGATCCTGGTCGAAAACGGCCAACCGGTCGAATTCGGTCAACCCTTGTTTGTGATCGGCTAAAACCCAGTCCACACGGCCGGCAACGGCCGTTTGCAGTTTTAGCCCCTCACACTTGTTGTTTCGCCGGCTCGCCGGCTCTCACAGACATACGCGAACCTACCATGTTTGAAAAAATCCTGATTGCCAACCGTGGTGAAATTGCCCTCCGTATTCAGCGCGCCTGCCGCGAAATGGGCATTAAAACGGTTGTAGTCCACTCCGAAGCCGACAAGGACGCGAAATACGTCAAGCTGGCCGACGAATCCGTTTGTATCGGCCCGGCACAGTCGGCCCTGAGCTACCTGAACATGCCCGCCATTATCAGCGCCGCTGAAGTGACGGATGCGCAAGCGATTCACCCAGGCTATGGCTTCCTGTCGGAAAATGCCGACTTTGCCGAACGCGTCGAGAAATCGGGCTTCGTCTTCATCGGCCCCCGCTCCGAATCGATCCGCTTGATGGGCGATAAAGTATCGGCCAAGCAAACCATGATCAAGGCTGGCGTACCGTGCGTGCCCGGCTCCGAAGGCGCCTTGCCGGACGATCCGAAAGCGATCGTGCAAATTGCCCGCAAGATCGGCTACCCGGTCATCATCAAGGCCGCCGGCGGCGGTGGCGGACGCGGCATGCGCGTGGTGCACACGGAAGCGGCCCTGATCAACGCTGTGGCGATGACCAAGACGGAAGCGGGCACCGCTTTCGGCAACCCTGAAGTGTACATGGAGAAGTACCTGGAAAATCCGCGCCACGTGGAAATCCAGATCCTCGCCGACGAACACAAGAACGCCGTCTGGCTGGGCGAGCGCGACTGCTCCATGCAGCGCCGCCACCAGAAAGTGATCGAAGAAGCGCCAGCGCCGGGCATCCCGCGCAAACTGATCGAGAAAATCGGCGACCGTTGCGCCGAAGCGTGCCGCAAGATCGGCTACCGCGGCGCCGGCACGTTTGAATTCCTGTACGAAAACGGCGAGTTCTATTTCATTGAAATGAATACCCGCGTGCAGGTGGAGCATCCCGTCACCGAGATGATCACCGGCATCGACATCGTGCAAGAACAGATCCGCATCGCCGCCGGCGAAAAACTGCGTTATCGCCAGCGCGACGTCATGCTGTCGGGCCACGCCGTCGAGTGCCGCATCAATGCGGAAGACCCGTTCAAGTTCACGCCATCGCCGGGCAAGATCGTGTCGTGGCATGCACCGGGCGGCCCCGGCATCCGCGTCGATTCGCACGCCTACGCCGGCTACTACGTGCCGCCGCACTACGACTCGATGATCGGCAAAGTGATCGCTTACGGCGCCACGCGCGAGCAAGCGATCCGCCGCATGCAGATCGCCCTGTCCGAAATGGTGGTCGAAGGCATCAACACGAATATCGCCCTGCACCGCGAACTGATGATCGACGCGCGCTTCATCGAAGGCGGCACCAACATTCACTATCTGGAACAGAAGCTGGCCGACATGCCGGACCTGGGCAAGAACCTGAATAGCGGCAGCCCCAGCATCGCCAAGAAATCCGAAATCAAGGCGGGCGCATGAGCTGGACGGAAATCGTCATCGAAATCGCCCGTGACAACGCCGAGGCCATGTCCGACGCGCTGATGGAAGCGGGCGCCCTGTCGGTCTCGGTGGAAGACGCCGATGAAGGCACGGATGCCGAGCAGCCGCTGTTTGGCGAGCCAGGCATGGAACCGAAGGAAGCGGCGTGGGAACGCAGCCGCGTGGTGGCGCTGACGGACGTCGACGCCGACCAGGCCGCCATCGTGGCCGCTGCCGCGCAAGCGGTCGGCATGACGGACGCGCCCGCCTTTACCGTGCGCCCCGTGGAAGAGCAGGACTGGGTGCGTTTGACCCAGTCGCAATTCGCGCCGATTCACATCGGCAAGAATATCTGGGTCGTGCCCAGCTGGCACGAGGCACCGGATCCTGACGGCCTGATCCTGGAACTGGACCCGGGCCTGGCCTTCGGCACGGGCAGCCACCCGACCACGCGTTTGTGCATGGAATGGCTGGAAGCCCATCCGGCCCCAGGCAAGACCGTGCTCGACTACGGTTGCGGTTCCGGCATCCTGGCCATGGTAGCCAAGAAACTCGGCGCGCAAACGGTGGCTGGCGTCGATATCGACCCGCAAGCGATCGAATCGGCGCGCGACAATGCCGAACGCAACCAGTGCGACATCGAATATTTCCTGCCAGATACGTTTGCCACGTCGGCACACGCCACGGCCAAGTTTGACATCGTCGTCGCGAATATCCTGTCGAGTCCATTGAAACTGATGGCGCCGATGCTGTCCGGCCGCGTCGCCGACGGCGGCGCCCTGATCCTGTCCGGCGTGCTGGCACGCCAGGCGGAAGAAGTGGCCGCTGCCTACGCCCCCTTCATCCAGCTGGGTGTGTGGGCCGAGCAAGACGGCTGGGTGGCCCTGCATGGCCGCCTGGGTGCAACGCAAGCGCCTGCGCCCCGCGCGGAAGGTGCATAAGCACAGCAATGGCACTCGCCACCAAATGCCCCCATTGCAACACGATATTTCGGGTCGCTGCTGACCAGTTGAAGTTACGTGGGGGCATCGTGCGCTGTGGCACGTGCAGGGAAGTGTTTGACGGCAATGCCGCGCTGGTCGATCCGGCCGCGGCATCGCCGTTTTTAACATCCGCCCCAGCCACGGTCGTCCCACTGTCGTCCACGTTCCCCCACGACAACAGCCTGCCGTCCGCCACGGACGACGAACCCATTTATTCCCTCGACTTCGACACCTCGTTCGACCCGTTCGGCATCTTGCCGGAAACGGCGCAGCTCAAGGATGACGACGGCGAGCACATCGAGCTGGACCTCGACGTCAGCCTGCCTGCCGAGGTAGCAGCCGACGCGCCTGCCGACGCGCCGCTCGACCTGCCTGAAGAAACACCGGCAGAGCCGCCAGAAGCGCCGCTGCCCCAGCCGATGGCACCCTTCAAGCGCCGCCAGGTCGATGACGTGCCCGCCTTCGCCACGTATCTGCGCGACAGCCGCCGCGAGCCGAGCCTGGAAGCCGAGGCCGCGCCGGTGCTGCCTGCGGCCGAAAAAGTCAGCCTGGACAAACCCGTGCCCGCGCGCAAGGAACCGACGCTGGCCGACCATTCCTTCACGCCGCTGCCCGCCGCCCCCGTTGTACCGGCGCCAGCCGAAGAGCAGGAAGCACCGCTCCTGCCGCCGGCCGACGACGAACCGGCTTTCGTCACCCAGGGCCGGCGCCGCGAACAGAGCGGCAAAGCCCTGCGCGTGGCCATGGCCGCCGGCTCGGTGGTGCTGCTGCTTTTGTTATTCCTGCAAGTAATGACCACCTTCCGCAATCCGCTGGCGGCGCAGTTTCCGCAGTGGAAGCCGACCCTGGTCGCGCTGTGCAAGCTCAGCGGCTGCCAGGTCGACTTGCCGGCGCAGATCGAGGCGCTGGCCATCGAGCAGGGCGAATTGCAAACCCTCAAGGAACAGACGTTTTCCTACGTCTCGCTGCTGCGCAACCAGAGCCGCAGCGTGCAAGCCTGGCCCAGCATCGAACTGATCCTCAACGACGCCAACGACAAGCCCGTCTTGCGCCGCGTGATCGCGCCGCGCGACTACCTGCCAGCCGCTATCGACGTGAGCAAGGGATTTGCGCCGCGCTCGGAACAAACCATCAAATTGTATTTTGCCTTAGACCAGCTCACGGCGTCTGGCTACCATATCGCCATCTTTTACCCCTAACAGACACTATCATGACCAAAACATCGCTGATCTGTGGCTCGCTTGCCACCGACACCATCATGCAATTCCCCGGCCGCTTCGGCGAATCCCTGCTGGCCGACCAGCTGCACAAGGTGAACGTCTCCTTCCTCGTGCCCACCATGCGCACGGAGTTCGGCGGCTGCTCGGGCAACATCGCCTACAGCCTGAAAATGCTGGGCGGCGACCCGCGCATCGTCGGCGTCATGGGGCAAGATAGCGCCGCCTACCTGGAACGCCTGCAAAAGCTGGGCATTTCCACCGCCAACATCCTGATCAAGGCCGACAGCTACAACGCGCAATGCTTCGTCACGGCCGATGCGGACAATAACCAGATCAATGCCTTCCACCCGGGCGCCATGTCGTTTGCGCATGAAAACCCGATCGCCAATGCGGGCCCGGCCAAGGTCGCCATCATCTCGCCGGACGGCGACCAGGGCATGCTCAAGCACGCCGCCGACCTGGCCGAGCTGGGCATCCCCTTCATGTTCGACCCGGGCCAGCAGTTGCCACGCTTCAATGGCGAACAGTTGATCGACTTCATCAACAAGGCCACGTATGTATCGGCCAACGATTATGAGATGGAAATGTTGATGGAACGCACGGGCTTGACCCTGCCGGACATCGCCAGCCGCCTGGAAGCGCTGATCATCACGCGTGGCGAGAAGGGCTCGGAGATCTATACGGACGGCAAGCGCATCGACATTCCTGTCGTGACCGCCAAGGAAGTACTGGACCCGACCGGCTGCGGCGACGCCTACCGTGCCGGCTTGCTGTTCGGCATCACCAACGACCTGGGCTGGGAAACCAGCGGCCGCCTGGCCAGTCTGCTGGGCGCCATCAAGATCGCCACCCAGGGTGCGCAAAACCATGTGTTTACGCCGGAGAGCATCGCCGACCAGTTCGAAGCGGCGTTCGGTTACCGCTATTAATATGTAGTCGGGTTAGCGGGGTAAAACCGCGCGTAATCCGACAACATCGCTGGCATGGCAAGTGGGGATGTCGGCTTACGCTACGCTAAGCCGACCTACGCCCTCACCTCACCACTCACCACTCACCATCATCGCAGCACAATAATCATTCCCACCAGCACTTGCGCGATCTGCAGCAGGATCAGCGCCACCAGCAGCGACAAGTCCAGACTGCCCACCAGCGGCACCACCTTGCGGATCGGACGCAGCAGCGGCTCGTTCAGGGCCCGTACGAACGGCGCCAGCGGCGCATGCGGGTTGACCCAGCTGAAGATGGCTTCGATGATCAGCAAGGCCATGAAACCGTAGAGTATCCATTGCAGGAAGCGTTGCAGCGACTTGAGCAGCACCACTTCGACGGGAGCGCCGGAAATAAACAGCACCGAGCTGGCCAGCAGCACGATCAGGAAGGCGCCGATCAGGCTGGCCCAGTCATACCCGCCCACGCCCGGCACCACGCGGCGCAGGGGGCGTACCAGCCAGTCGGACAATTGAAACGTGAATTGCGCCACCGACGAGGGCGGCCGCACGCGCACCGCCTGCATCCAGAAGCGCAGCAGCAACACGCCGCCCAGCAAGGTGGCGATGGTATCAACGATCAATGTAAGGATAACGATCAGCACGACTAATTCTCCAAAAAAAAACCGCTGTGTGATTGAGTCACACAGCGGCGTGTTGCCTCATCCAGGCACCCGTATCGTTGGAATTACGATGGGCGGGTGCTGGTTGGGAATGGCCAGGCTGCAGCCGGTGCCAACACGGTTTTTGCTACTGGTGCGATAGGCGCCGATGGCTTGGCGACAGGCGCTGCCTTCTTCGGTGCGGCCTTTTTAGGCGCAGCCTTCTTAGCGGCTGGCTTGGCTGCCACTGCGGCTGGTGCCGCTGGAGCTGCTGGAGCTGCTGCCGGCGCAGCCGCTGGTGCGGCTGCCACGACTGGCGCTGCGGCTGGCTTGGCGGCAGGTTTCGCTGCCGGCTTCGCGGCTGGCTTGGCTGCCGCTTTTACTGCCGGCTTCGCTGCTACCTTGGCCGCTGGCTTGGCTGCAGGTTTTGCCGCTGGCTTGGCTGCGACCTTGGCGGCAGGTTTCGCTGCTGCTTTGGCGGCTGGCTTCGCCGCTACCTTGGCCGCTGGCTTGGCTGCCGCTTTTGCGGCCGGCTTCGCTGCTACCTTGGCCGCTGGCTTGGCTGCGGCCTTCGTTGCTGCCTTGGCTGCTGGCTTCGCCGCTGCCTTGGCCGCTGGCTTGGCTGCTGCCTTAGTTGCTGGCTTCGCTGCTACCTTGGCCGCTGGCTTGGCTGCCGCCTTTGCCGCTGGCTTCGCTGCTGCTTTTGCTGCTGGCTTGGTTGCTGCCTTGGCGGCCGGCTTCGCTGCTGCCTTGGCGACGACTTTTTTCGCTGCTGGCTTGGCTGCCGCCTTGGCGGCCGGCTTCGCTGCTGCCTTGGCTGCAGGTTTCGCTGCGGCTTTTTTTACTGCTGGCTTGGCGACAACTTTTGCTGCTGGCTTCGCTGCTGCTTTGGCGGCCGGCTTGACTGCTGCCTTGGCGACGACTTTTTTCGCTGCTGGCTTGGCTGCTGCCTTGGCGGCAGGTTTCGCTGCGGCTTTTTTCACTGCTGGCTTGGCTGCTGCCTTGGCGGCTGGTTTCGCTGCGGCTTTTGCTGCGGGCTTGGCAACGGCTTTTTTCGCCGCTGGCTTTGCCGCTGCCTTGGCGACAGGTTTCGCTGCCACTTTCGCTGCTGGCTTGGCTGCCGGTTTTGCTGCTGCCTTGGCCGCTGGTTTCGCTGCGGCTTTCGCTACTGGCTTGGCAGCCACTTTTGCTGCAGGCTTGGCTGCGGCCTTGGCGGCTGGTTTTGCTGCTGGTTTCGCTGCGGCTTTGGCAGCTGGTTTAGCGGCAACCGTCTTCGCTGCGGCTGCCGGCTTCTTCGCGGCAGGAGCAGCCTTGGCGGCTGGTTTCTTTACTTCTGATTTCTTAGCGGCTGTTGCCATTTGTCTCTCCTTCATCTGAGATGAGAAATTTAAGCTACAAGATTTAAACCCGTCCGACCCACCACAGGGATAGGCCAGGCGAATTATTCATCGGCACAAACGGTCGTTTGCGCTAATGAATTCGGCACCAGCTGAACTGCTGCAACTCCTCACGTTTGCAGCACTTCAGCCATCGTCGGTGCCACCCTGCTTTATCTCGCAGCTGGTGGCAAAGTCTGAATTCGGTCATTCGTTTTCGATGCCGTGCGTTTTTTCGCTCCTCGCATCGCGCTCGCCACAACACCCATGCGTCAAATAAAAAACCGCCATGCCTGAAAAAATTCGGGCACGGCGGCAGACGAAAACGGTGTGGTTTTGTGCATATCCGTGTAAATCTGTATCCCTGTTTTGCGAGGTTTTTTCGCTACCGCGCTGGTTAAAAACCCCCGCATTCTAACGCTCGCATTTGCAATCTCATAAAGTACACGAAAACCTTGTCAATGCGCAACCGGCACGACACGTTTTCGCCCCCTTTTTTGCACGATACGCGTGCTATCGCACAATCGCGCGGCAAATGCCGCCGCCAGCGTCTCCGGAAATGCTTTTTCGGGCCCGCGATGCGGCCATGCGCGGCATCCGGAAATCCTGGCGCAAGCCTCCTCGCATGGCTCGATGAGGCACGCATTTTTCCGCCGCCATGCACGCAAAAAAAAAGCGCCGTCACGATGACGGCGCTTGCTGGCGTAGCCTGAAAAAGGATTACTCCCAGTTCAGCGCACCACCCGTTTGATACTCGGTCACGCGGGTCTCGAAGAAGTTGCGTTCCTTCTTCATGTCGATCATCTCGCTCATCCACGGGAACGGATTTTCTTCCTGGGCGAACAGCGGCTCGATGCCGATCTGCTGCGCGCGGCGGTTGGCGATGAAGCGCAAATAGCCCTTGAACATCGGCGCGTTCAGACCCAGCACGCCGCGCGGCATGGTGTCTTCTGCGTACGCGTATTCCAATTCCACGGCCTTCATGAACAGGTCCTTGATCTCTTCGCGGAAGGCGGCCGTCCACAGCTGCGGGTTTTCCATCTTGATCGTGTTGATCAAGTCGATGCCGAAGTTGCAGTGCATCGATTCGTCGCGCAGGATGTACTGGTACTGCTCGGCCGCGCCCATCATCTTGTTCTGGCGGCCCAGCGCCAGGATCTGCGTGAAGCCGACATAGAAGAACAGGCCTTCCATCAGGCAGGCAAACACGATCAGGGATTTCAGCAGCTTCTGGTCGTTTTCCACCGTGCCGGTGACGAAGGCCGGGTCGGTCAGGGTGTTGATGAACGGGATCAGGAATTCATCCTTGTCGCGGATCGACTTGACTTCGTTGTAGGCGTTGAAGATCTCGCCTTCGTCCAGGCCCAGCGATTCGACGATGTACTGGTAGGCGTGCGTGTGGATCGCTTCCTCGAACGCCTGGCGCAGCAGGTACTGGCGGCACTCGGGCGCCGTGATGTGGCGGTAGGTACCCAGCACGATGTTGTTGGCGGCCAGCGAGTCGGCCGTCACGAAGAAGCCCAGGTTGCGCTTGACCAGGCGGCGCTCGTCGTCCGTCAGGCCGTTCGGGTTTTTCCACAGCTCGATATCGCGCTGCATGTTCACTTCCTGCGGCATCCAGTGGTTGGCGCAGCCGGCCAGGTATTTGTCCCACGCCCACTTGTACTTGAACGGCACCAGCTGGTTGACGTCCGTCTTGCCGTTGATGATGCGCTTGTCGTCGGCATTCACGCGGCGCGCCACTTGCTCGGCGTTCGCTTCGGACGGCTCGGCGCCGGCCGGCAGGTTCAAATCGGTATTTCCCAACGGCGCTTGCTGCGCCGGACGCGGCACAGCTGCCGACGTGGTTTCATCATCCCAAGACAACGACATATTCTTCTTCCTTTCCATGCCGGCGAGCCGGCGATCCGCAACAGGCCCGTTGAATCGGACAATGCGGACATTGACAACATTGAATCAGCCCAGAAGTTCTGGGCTGACAACTAAAATCTTACTGGCAGGCTTCGCACTCTTCAAAGCCGTCATCACCGGGACGCAGATAGCAGGCTTCGCCATCGGCGTCATCCGCCGCCGCTGCCACTACCGGCGCCACGGCCACTGCTGCTGCCGCCACGACGGCTGCCTGGGCGCTCTGTGCGCTGGCCGACATGCCGCCATCGACTGCCACGGCGTTCAGGGCGCCCGTCTTGGAGGTCGATTTCTCCATGTGGGTAGCGGCGATGGTACGCAGGTAGTAGGTGGTTTTCAGGCCACGCAGCCATGCCAGCTTGTAGGTCTCGTCCAGTTTCTTGCCCGAGGCGCCAGCCATGTAGATGTTCAGCGACTGGGCCTGGTCGATCCACTTCTGGCGACGCGAAGCCGCTTCCACCAGCCAGCTTGGCGACACTTCAAAGGCGGTGGCGTAGATATCGCGCAGGTCTTGCGGGATGCGGTCGATCTTCACCAGCGAGCCGTCGAAGTACTTCAGGTCGGAGATCATGACTTCATCCCACAGGTCGCGCGCCTTCAGGTCGCGCACCAGGTAGCCGTTGATCTCGGTGAATTCGCCCGACAGGTTCGATTTCACGTACAGGTTCTGGAACGTCGGCTCGATACAGGCCGAGACGCCGATGATGTTCGAAATCGTCGCCGTCGGGGCGATCGCCACGCAGTTCGAGTTGCGCATGCCGAACTTGGCGATGCGTTCGCGCACCGGAGTCCAGTCCATGGCCGACGAGGAATCGACTTCCAGGTAGCCGCCGCGCTCTTCGGCCAGCAGTTTGACCGAGTCCTGCGGCAGGATGCCGCGGTCCCACAGCGAACCGGCGTACGATTCATAGCGGCCGCGCTCTTCGGCCAGTTCCGTCGACGCCAGGTAGGCGTAGTAGCAGACGGCTTCCATCGAGGTGTCGGCAAACGACACGGCGGCGTCCGAGGCGAACGGCACGCGCATCATGTGCAGGCAGTCCTGGAAGCCCATGATGCCCATGCCGACCGGACGGTGGCGCATGTTCGAGTTGCGCGCCTTGTCGACGGCGTAGTAATTGATGTCGATGACGTTGTCGAGCATGCGCATGGCGGTGCGGATGGTCTTGGCCAGCTTGACGTGATCGAGCTTGCCTTCCTTCATGTGCGCCGGCATGTTGACGGAACCGAGGTTGCAGACGGCGATTTCGTCAGGGCCCGTGTTCAGCGTGATTTCCGTGCACAGGTTCGAGCTGTGGACGACGCCGACGTGCGACTGCGGGCTGCGGATGTTGCACGGATCCTTGAACGTGATCCATGGGTGGCCCGTTTCAAACAGCATCGACAGCATCTTGCGCCACAGGTCCAGCGCCGCGATCTTCTTGAAGACGCGGATTTCGCCGGCGGCGGCCTTGGCTTCGTAGCCCAGGTAAGCCTGTTCAAAGGCCTTGCCGACCTTGTCGTGCAGGTCAGGCGTGTCCGACGGCGAGAACAGGGTCCATTCGCCTTTTTCCATGACGCGCTTCATGAACATGTCGGGAATCCAGTTCGCCGTGTTCATGTCGTGCGTGCGGCGGCGGTCGTCGCCCGTGTTCTTGCGCAGGTCGAGGAATTCCTCGATGTCCATGTGCCAGGTTTCCAGGTAGGCGCAGACGGCGCCCTTGCGCTTGCCGCCCTGGTTGACTGCCACGGCCGTGTCGTTGACCACTTTCAGGAACGGCACCACGCCTTGCGACTTGCCGTTGGTGCCCTTGATGTGGGCGCCCAGGGCGCGCACCGGCGTCCAGTCGTTACCCAGGCCGCCGGCGAACTTGGCCAGCAGCGCGTTGTCCTTGATGGCGTCGTAGATGCCTTCCAGGTCATCGGAGACGGTGCTCAGGTAGCACGACGACAGCTGCGAGCGCAGGGTGCCCGAATTGAACAGGGTCGGGGTCGAGCTCATGAAGTCGAACGAGGACAGCAGGCTGTAGAACTCGATGGCGCGCGCTTCGCGGTCCGCTTCGTTCAGCGCCAGGCCCATGGCCACGCGCATGTAGAACGCTTGCGGCATTTCGATGCGCACGTCCTGGATGTGCAGGAAGTAGCGGTCGTACAGGGTTTGCAGGCCGATGTAGCCGAACTGCAAGTCGCGGTCGGCGACGATGGCTTTGGCCAGGCGTTCCAGGTCGAAACTGGCGAGTACCGGGTTCAGCAGCTCGGCGGCGATGCCCTTGGCGATATATTGCGGGAAATACGTCAGGTATTCGGCGGCGGCCGCCGCTTGCGGCACTTCCTTGCCGAACACTTCCTTGCGCACCGTGTGCAGCAGGATGCGGGCCGTGACCTGGCTGTAGGCCGGGTCTTTTTCCATCAGCGCGCGCGCCGCCAGGATGGCCGACTTGTGCAGCTCTTCGACGGGCACGCCGTCGTACAGGTTCTTCACGGTCTCGGCCAGGATGGCGTCGGCATCGACGTGCTTTTCCAGGCCGGCGCAGGCGGCGTTGATCAGGTCGCGCACTTCCTGCATGTCCAGCAGGCGGCGCACGCCGTTATCAAGCACGTTCAATTGTGGTGCGGAAACTTGCGCGGAAGCGCCTTGCGCTTCCTTCTGCAGGCGGCGCTCTTCCATGTGCTTGGCACGGTACAGCACGTAGGCACGCGCCACGTCGTGCTCGCCCGAACGCATCAGCGACAGTTCCACCTGGTCTTGCACGTCTTCGATATGGAAGGTGCCGCCGCCCGGATGGCGGCGCACCAGCGCGGCGACGACGCCGTCGGTCAGCTGTTCCACCAGTTCGCGGATGCGTGCCGAGGCTGCGCCCTGGCCGCCGTTAACGGCCAAAAACGCCTTGGTCATGGCGATGGCGATCTTCGAAGGCTCAAATGCCACCACCGCGCCGTTGCGGCGGATGATGCGATAGTCGCCCAATGCCGCGCCCGTGCTCGCCACGCTGTTGGCCGCGCCTGGCGCTGGCGATACTGGCGTTGGATGGATGGAAATATCTTGTGGTGATTGCATTGAAGCTCCCGTTGTCAGCTAAAGTCAGCCTGCAGTTTTGCTGCCGCGTGTGTTGTTGAATAGAACGCCCGATAATCAGGGTTTCTTCAGATATTTGTTGCTAAATAGTAAATTCATAATGCATACAACCGTGTCAGAATCCATATCGCCACACCGCACTGCCCGGCTGGCGCGAAACACGATCAAGGGTGATAAACCGCCAGTTCCAGTGCTTTATCAGCAATCCGGGTAGCTTTGACAATAATTCTGAAAACGTCTGTGATGGCACTACATATAGTCTTTACATCCAACTTCTTCACTAATTGTAGTGCCCATCGAAGGGCGATGCAATAGTTTTCCGGCATCCGCGGGCGTAATTTTTTGTATTTTCATATACGATTTCGGTTGACTTTTCAGGGTATGGATGGAAAGCCCAATCCCCGCGAAGTAAGCGCTAACGCAGGCTGCCCGCGCAGGGTTTCCAGCCAGCATACTTGGTAAAAATGCCAGTCAAAAAACGGCCCCGGATCCGTCTTCCTTCCCGGCGCGATATGCTCGTGGCCACGTACCTGGGACAGCCCGTAGCGCGCCACCAGCGCCGCCGTCAGCCCTGCCAGCACGCGGTATTGCTGCCGCTGAAAGGGGACAAAGTCCGAGCCTTCCATTTCGATACCGATCGAATAGCCATTGCACTGCGGGCGTCCTTCGAACATGGACGCGCCCGCATGCCAGGCACGTTGATCAGTAGAAACATATTGCAACAGCGCGCCATCGCGCCGCACAAAAAAGTGCGCCGACACCTGCAAGCCACGCAGGTCGGCGAAAGAAGGATCGGCATTATAATCTACCCGGCCCGTAAACAAGTCCGACACATGCGGCCCGCCGAAGTGGCCGCCCGGCAAGCTGATGTTATGAATCACCAGCAAGTCGACCTGCGCACCGTCCGGGCGCGCATCGTGGTAGGGGGAGTCATAGCGCAGCGCGCCGTCGCACCAGCCGTCTTCATCTATCGTCCATGCGCTCATCAAGTAAGGCTTCCTGTATCGTCAATTTCTGCATGCGGTAACGCAACTGGCGCACGCTCAGGCCCAGCTGGCGCGCCGCCCGCGCGCGGTGGTAGCGCGCCTGCACCAGCGCCTGCAGGATCATGTCGCGCTCGGCCTGGCGCAGATACACGTCCAGCGGCAGGATGGGGGCCATGCCATATGCCGCCATGCCGGGCAGGCACAGTTGCCGCTCCGGCAAGTCCGGCGGTGCCGGCGCCGCCCGCAACGGCATGCTGCCCGCCGCGGACGGCAAGGCCAGCCCGTCGAGCGCGATCACGCCGCCGTCGGCAAAGGCCAGCGCCCGCTCCAGCACGTTTTCCAGTTCGCGCACATTGCCGGGAAACGCATACGCGGCCAGGGCCGCCAGCACGGGCGGCGTCAGGCTCACGGTCCGGCGTGGCGACAGGCGCGCGAGGATCACCTCACATAATACCTGCAGATCGCCGCGCCGCTCGCGCAGCGGCGGCAGCGCCAGCTCGATCACATTCAGGCGGTAAAACAGGTCCTGGCGGAACGTGCCGGCGGCCACGCCGCGCGCCAGGCCATGCTGGCTGGCGCACAGGATGCGCACGTCGACGGCCTCGTCGGCACTGCCGCCCAGCCTGCGCACGCGGCGCTCCTGCAGCACGCGCAGCAGTTTTACCTGCATGGCCAGCGGCAGGTCGTCGACTTCGTCGAGCAGCAGGCTGCCGCCATGGGCCGCCTGGAACAAGCCCTGGCGCTCGTGCAGCGCGCCCGTGTAGGCGCCCGGGCGGCAGCCAAAGAATTCCGCTTCCATCAGCGCTTCGGGAATGGCGCCGCAGTTGACGGCGATAAACGGGAAGCCGGCGCGCGCGCCCTGCGCATGGATGGCACGCGCCGCCAATTCCTTGCCCGTGCCCGATTCGCCGCGGATGGCCACCGGCGCGCCGCAGCGGGCGATGCGGCTTATCTGCGCGCGCAGCGCCTGCATGGGCAGCGAATTACCGCTCAGTTGCGGCGCCGGCGGCATGCCGGCGGCGGTCACGGTCTGCTGGCTGGTGCGGGGACTGGACATGGGAGCGCGCCTTTCTGCAATGGCGGTGGCGAACCGCCTGCTGCAGATGCTACGCCGGACGAATGCCGGAGGCCGTTACGATACGGATGAGCAACGCGCGCCTGCTGGCCTGCCCTTACACGGTGGCGTGCGCGTGGCTGCAGTAATCGTGGCCCTTGGCCTGCACGTTTTCCGAGGCCGGGTAGTACACGCCGCAATGGGCGCAGCACAGCATCAGCTCGGCATCGGGCAATTCCTGCGGCCGGCCCGGCGGGGTGAACGGGTTCGGCGGCTGCTGCGCGCGGGCACGCTGCTGCATGCCCCGGATCTTGCTGCGGATAGCAAACAGCACCAGGAACACCAGCGCCAGCCAGAATAAAACACGTGTCATGCGAATCCCCGGTGTAAAACCACTTCCAGTACAAAACGGCTGCCGACATAGGCCAGCAGCAAGGTGGCGAAACCGGCCAAGGTGAAGCTCAGGGCCGTCTTGCCGCGCCAGCCGCGAAAGCGGCGCCCCGCCAGCAGGGCGGCAAACAGTAGCCACGACAGCATGGTAAATACGGATTTGTGATCCCAGTTGAGCGCCTTGCCAAATAATTGCTCGGAAAACACAATGCCCGACAGCACGGTCAGGCTGAGCAGGATGAAGCCCAGGCCGATCATGCGGAACAGCAACTTTTCCATCGTCAACAGGGCTGGCAGCTGGTCCAGCGCGCTGCCGATGAAGCCGCGACTCTCGCTGCGCGTATGCAGGCGCGATTCCTGCAGCGCCATCAGCACGGCGTGAAAGGCGGCAATCGTCAAGGTGCTGTAGGCGAGCACGGCCACGGCGATATGCCAGCCGAAGACGGCCGACTTGCCTTCCATGCTGACCTGGCTGCCGGGAAAGGCCCAGGCCAGGCCGATGGCGATGACGGCGCTGGGCATGACCATGCGGCGCAGTCCATCCAGGCTGAAATTGCGGTTCTCTATCCAGTAGGCTCCCACCGAGACCCACAGCGCGGCCGACAGCATGGCGGAAAAACCGAAGCGCAAGGTGCCAGGCGCCATCAGGTCGAACCACAGGGTGGCGGCGTGCGCCAGCCAGGCAACGCCGGTCAGGCCGGCAATGAGCCGGGCACGGGACGAGGGAAGCACCGCGCACGCCGCGTACAACAGGGCGGCGATGAAAAAGAAATAGATCTGCATAGTTTAAGTTTACACCATAGCCGGCAAGCGCGATTCAAGCGACAGTATGGGCTGTAAGCAATTGCCGCCAGCCGATACCGCAAGCCTGCCATGATATCGCGCCTCGGCCGCGACGGGGTGGCGCACCCTCAAGATTTCGGCAATCTTTCGCGCCGCTACATCTCATACTAGTATGCAGCAAAAAAATGATGGCCCGCTTAAGCGAGCCATCGGGTATTGCCATTATCCGGCTTACTTCACGTTCAGGCTCTTTTTCGCCTGCTCCAGCAAGTCCGTCTTGACCCAGTCCTTGGCCACGGGCGGCTTCGTCATGCGGCCCACGCCCGTTTTCACCATCACGTCCGTGGTGACCTGGATATGTTCTGGCGAGATGTCGTACGAATACGGCGAATTGCTGATCGCGTCGTCGAAGTCATCCTTCGTGATCTGGCCGCGGAACACGACTTCACGCACATACTTTTCCGCCGTCGCCTTGTTGTCGATAAAGGTTTTCGTCGCTTCGACGAAGCAGCGCATAAATTTCTCCGCCACGGGACGGCGTTCCTTGTAGAACTTTTCCGTCATCACCATGGTCCGCACGGGCTCGCCGATCGGCGTGTCGTACGGTTTGATGACTTCGGTGCCAAAGCCCTTGTTGATCGCCTGCGACGATTGCGGCTCCGACTGCATCATGGCGTCGATATTCTTGCCCATCAGCGCCTGGTTCAAGTCGGCGTAGGCGAGGAACACCAGCTGCACATCCTTGCCCTTGGTTTCGGAATACGTCAGGCCCGCCTGCGACAGTTCGGCCAGCAGCAGCACTTCCTGGATGCCGCCGCGCGTCACGCCCACGCGCTTGCCCTTGAGTTCCTTGACGCTGGCGATCTTTTGCCCCGCGCCCGCCACCAGGCGCGCGCCGCCCTTGGCAAAACCGGCCACCACATAGATCGGCGCGCCGCCGGCGCGGCCGGAAATGGCCGCTTCGGACGCCGTCGCGCCCACGTCCAGCTCGCCCGCGATAATCGCCTGCATCACGTCGAGGCCCTTGGCGAAGACATGCTCTTCGACCTTGATGCCGCACTTGGGCGCGATTTCCTTGATGTACGACACGGCGCCGTAGTGGGCGAATTTCAAGTTACCCAGGCGCACGACTTCCTGCGCCTGCGCCTGCACGGCGCCCATGCCGAACGCCAGCATGAGGGCGGCGGCGATACCGGTCTTCAAGGTTGATTTTTTCTGCATCGGGTTCTCCTGTGGTGGTGGGTATGTGCCTGCAAGGGCATAAAACACGAAACACTGCTTTTTATTATGAGGAGATAGTACCGTGTGTTGAGTCAGGAGCAATCTTTTTTATGGAAAGCCTGCCTTGGCGCTGTTGCAGCAGCGCAAAGACAGGCGAATCCGGGAGCAGCAAGCCCGGCTGCATGAAGCGTTACTGTCCCGCCAGCGCCACCACCGGATCGAGTCCCGATGCCTTGCGCGCCGGCATGAAGCCAAACACCAGCCCCGTCACCACGGCGCAGGCAAATGCCCCGGCGATGGCGCTGAGCGAAAAGATCACCGGCACGTCCCAGACCAGCAGCAGGCCGGCCACCGTCACGCCGACCACGATGCCGGCCACGCCGCCCACCACCGACACCAGCACGGCTTCGGTGAGGAACTGGCGCAGGATGTCGCGCCGGCGCGCGCCCGTCGCCATGCGGATGCCGATTTCGCGCGTGCGTTCGCGCACCGTCATCAGCATCACGTTCATGACGCCGATGCCGCCCACCACCAGCGAGACGGCGGCGATCAGGCTGAGCATCATGGTCATGTTGTCCTGCGTCTTCGCTTCGGCGGCGATCGACGCGGCCGCATTGCTGATGCCGTAGTCGCGGATGCGGTGGCGCTCGAACATGGTGGCATCGACCGCCGCCTCCACCTCGGTCACGCGCTTGACGTCGTCCACGGCCATCACCGTGTATGTCGGCTCGCGCTGGCCGAAGACGCGGATGCCGGCCGTGGAAAACGGCAGCAGCAGCACGTCGTCTTCATCCTTCTCGCCCGTCAGCGCGCCCTTCGCGCTCATCACGCCGATCACCTGGAACGGCACGTTGCCGATCAGGATACTCTGCCCCACGGGATTGGCCACGTCGGGCATCAGCTTTTCGGCCAGGTGCGCACCCAGCACGGCCACGGTGGCCATCTCGCGCTCGTCTTCCTCGGTAAAGAAGCCGCCCTTGGCCACGGGCCAGGTCTGGATCTGCGGCAGAGCCGGCCCCGTGCCGCGCACATAGGTCTGCACGTCGAGGTTGCCGTGGCGTATCACCTTGTTGCCCGTGACATTCGGCAGCACGTGGGAAATTCCTGGCACGTCCTTGAGCGCATCGAGGTCGGCCAGGGTGATGCTGCGCCCGGGAATGCGCGAGCTTTCGCCGCGCGACGCCATGTACAGCAGGTTAGAGCCGAACGCGCCCAGTTGCGCCATCACCTGCTGGCGCGTGCCCAGGCCGATGGCCAGCATGACGATCACGGAAGCGACGCCGATGACGATGCCGAGCAGGGTCAAGCCCGTGCGGAAGCGGTTGATCCACAGCACGCGCCAGGCGGCGCGCGCCGCATCGAGCAATTCCGTGCCCAGCGACGCGCCCGTGTCGTGCGCGGCGCGCGACATGTCCAGCGGCGGCAGGGCCGCCGACGTGGCGGGAATGGCGATGGCGCCCGAGTCGGCGACGATTTCGCCGTCGCTGATCTCGATCACGCGGCGCGCCTGGGCCGCCACCTTGCGGTCATGCGTGATCAGGATGATGGTGTGGCCCGCGTCGGCCAGTTCGCCCAGCAAGGCCATGACTTCGGCGCCGCTGCTGCTATCTAACGCCCCCGTCGGTTCATCGGCGAGGATGATGCGCCCGCCATTCATCAGGGCGCGCGCGATCGACACGCGCTGCTGCTGCCCGCCGGACAACTGGTTCGGCCGGTGGTCGAGCCGCTCGCCCAGGCCCAGGCGCTTGAGCAGCGCTTCCGAGCGGGCGTGGCGGGCCGCGGCCGGCATGCCCGCGTACAGGGCCGGCACTTCCACGTTTTCGCGCGCCGATTCGGTGGCGATCAGGTGATAGCCCTGGAAGACGAAGCCGAACGCTTCGCGCCGCAGCCACGCCAGTTCATCGGGATTCAGGCTGGCTACGTCCTGGCCGGCGAAGCGGTAGCTGCCGTCGCTGGGCCGGTCCAGGCAACCGAGCAAATGCATCAGAGTCGATTTGCCGGAACCGGACGCGCCCACGATGGCGACGAATTCGCCGGCGCCGATCGACAGGGTCAAACCGCGCAGCACTTCCACGGCCGGTGCGCCGTCGTGGCCGCCGTAGCGCTTGCGGATGCCGACAAGCTCGATCAGGGGCGCCGGCTGGCCGCCTTCTCCGCTTTGTCCCAGAGAAGCGGCCTCGCTCATCGCGCTCACAGCTGGAACCTGCTGCTGCCGCTGCCGGCCGGCTGCTCGCCCGTGACCAGCAATTCGCCTTCGCGCAAGCCTTGCAGCACTTCCGCGCTGAGGCGGTTGCGCACGCCCACGGTGACGGTGCGCGTATCGACCTTGCCGTCCGCATCCATCACGCGGGCCGTGAACTGCCCCGGTTTGGCGCCTTCCTCCGTCGACGGTTTCAGGGCCGGCAAGGGCACGGCCAGCACATTGTTCGCCGCTGCCGTGACGAACACCACTTGCGCCGTCATCTGCGGCATCAATTCGCCATCGGCGTTATCCACGTCGAACAGTACTGTATACAAGATCACCTTGCTGGTCGACGGCGCCAGGGCCGTGCCTGCGGCGGCACCGCCGGGCACCGGCGGGGCCGGCAGCACTTGCCGCACCTTGCCGCTCCAGCGCCGCTGGTCGCCGCCCAGGGTGGTGAAGTACACGGGCATGTCCGGGCGCACGCGGCGCACGTCCGCTTCCGACACTTCCGTCCATACCGTCATGGCCGACAGGTCGGCGATGCGCAGGATGTTCGGCGTCTGGTACGTGGCGTTCAGGGTTTGCCCCTCTTTCGCGTCCAGCCCCACCACCTTGCCGGCCATCGGCGCGTAGATGCGCGTATAGCCGAGGCGCGCCTCGTCCGCCTTCAGGCTGGCCTGGGTCTGGGCGATCTGCGCCTTCAGATGGTCGATCTTGGCGCCGGCCGAGGCCAAGGTGGCTTCGGCCGTCTCCAGGTCGGCCAGCGGCGTGGAATCAAACTTGGCCATCTGCTTCTGGCGCACGTGCTGCTGGCCGGCCAGGCGGTGCTGCGCCTGCTGGTCGGCCAGTTGCGCGCGCAAGCCCGCCAGCGCGGCGCGGCCCGCGTCGACCGTGGCCTGCTGCACGCTGGGGTCGATCTCGGCCAGCAACTGCCCCTTTTCCACGGCGCTGCCCGGCTGCACGTGCAGGCGCGTGATCTGGCCCGACACCTGCGCGCCCACGTCGACATAGGTTTGCGGCTGCAGGGTGCCGATGGCCGTGACGCTGGCCTCGATATTGCCGCGCTTGACGGGCGCCGTGTCGAACACGGTGGCCGGGCCGCGCGTGGCCCACAGGGCACCGGCGCCAAACAGCGCCAGCAAGACCACGCCGCCGAGGATGCGGGCGCGGCGCGAAGACAGGCGGGCCGCCATCAGGAAGCCGCCTTGCGGTTGCAGATACAGTAAATCGGTGTCGCCAAACGTGAAAAATACATCGGTCTATCCTTGAAAATAGCGGTGGACATCACCGCAGGAACGTCACAAGACCTGCCAGCGCGGCGACGGCTGCCAGCAGGGAACTACGCAACAGCAAGCGGGGGGCATACGGCAGCAGCAGGGCCACCAGCAGCGCGCCGGCCGATATGAAACCCAGCCAGGCGACGACGCCGACGGTGGCGCTCCAGCCGGCCACGCAAGGCCAGATGGCCAGCGCCAACAGGACGGCGCCCGCCAGCTGCAGCGCGCGCCGCACGTTCGGCGCCGCGTCCCTGCCCCAGACCTGGCCATGGTGGCGGTCCATCGCCAGCGAGAGGCTGGCCATGCCCGCATACGACAGGCCCAGCGCGCACAGGATGGCGTTAATCATGACTGTCCCTCCGTATTGACTCGCAGGCTGGCCGACGGTGCTTCCTTGGCTACCGCCTTCTTGAGCGGTTTTTCCTTGCGCTTGTGGACTTTCCACGCGCCCCAGCCGGCCAGCAGGCCGAAGGCCATGCTGCCCAGTTCCACGCCGGCGCTTTCCCAGTCGCCGCGCGCGATTTGCGCCGCCAGGTTGTCTCCCGTGCTCAGGACATTGAGCACCGGCAGCAGCAGGCACAGGGCGGCCAGCAAACACAGTTGCTCGATCCACGCGCGCTTTTCCGCGCGCACGCAGGCGTGCACCAGCATCAGGAACCACACGCCGAAGAAGGCGCGCACTTCCCAGCCGGCGCGGTGCTCGATGCCGACGGGGATCAAACGATTGGCCCACAGGAAGCCCACGCAGGCGATGGACAGGCCGGCGATCGCCGCCACGTTCAGGCAGGCGATGACGCGGTAGACGCGCTGCGTATAGGCGCCGAACTCGCCGCCGGACTTCTGGCGGCGCTTGACCATGAACAGGATGGCGCCCGTGCCCATCATGGCCGTGCCGGCCAGGCCGCAAAAGAAGTACAGCCAGCGCATCGGCGTGCCGCCGAAACCCACCATATGCAGGTTCGACATGACGGAGCGCGTCAGGCCCGCGCCGCCCGTGTCGGACGCGCCGGGCAGGCGCAAGGCGGTCTGCTCTCCCGTGGCCAGCGCATAACAGGCCCTGCCCGTGTTGGCGCTGAGGCGCTCCATCGTGTCCGTCTCTTCGTTCCAGCCGTACATGCACACGCGCATGGAGGCGTCGTTCGGATTGTCCAGCACCACGGCGCGGATTTCCTGGCCGATGGCCTGTTCGGCGCGCAGCGCAAACGATTCCAGCGCGGGAATGGCCAGCGGCTGGCCCGTTTTCACGGGTTTGCCCGCATCATTCCAGTCTGCCAGGAAGGCTTTCTTGGGATTGTCCATGCCGTATTGCGCCGCCACGGGGGCCGGCACATAGTCATCGCTGAAGAATGCCAGGCCCGTGTAGGCGATCATGAACTGGAACGGCAAGGTCAGCACGGCCACCGCGTTGTGCGCGTCCAGCCACGAACGCTGGCCCTTGGCCGGGCGGAAGGTGAAAAAATCCTTGAAGATGCGCTTGTGCGTGATGACGCCGCTCACCAGCGCCACCAGCATGATCATGGTGGTGATGGCGACGATCCAGACGCCGATGCGTCCCGCGTGCAGCTCGTAGTGGAAATCGACGAAATGGTGGCCGCCGATGGTTTCCCGCTCCGTTGCCTCGCGCGCATGCTCGATGACGGCGCCCGTCAGCGGATCGAGATCCGCCGAGCCATAGCCGCCGCTGGGCTGGAACCAGTAGGCGGACAGGCCGTGGCCGGGGCGCTGCACGGGCCAGATTTCCCACATGTCCGCCTTCGGGTGCTCCTTCGCCATGAAGTCGAGCGCCAGTTCCAGGCGGTGCGCGCGGTCCGTGACCTTTGGCAGCGGCGGATCGTTCGCATGCGCCGCTTCTTCCAGTGCGTGTTCGGGCGTCATCCAGTGGCCGATCGGGTCGTCGAAGACGGCCAGGGTGCCGGTCAGGAAGATGGCGAACAGCAGCCAGGAAATCCACAGGCCGCTCCAGGTATGCAGCCAGGCCATGGCCTGGCGCAGGCCGCCCTGTTGCGGCGTTTTCACCACTTTGTCTACCTTGACGGCGTTCATGCGGCACCCCGCGACAGCAGCAGGCCGATGCCGCCGCAGGCGATGGCCGGCAGCAGCATGCCGAGCCAGGCGCGGCGCAGGTCTTGCACGGCAAAGACCCAGATCACGGCGCAGGTGTAGACGACAAAGGCGCTCAGGGTGGCCGTCAGCACGGCTTCGGGGCGCGACAGCGGCAGCACGGCCGCCAGCAGCACGGCCACGCCGGACGTCAGCGCATAGCCGCCAAAAACGGCGGCAAGCACGCGCGAAAACAACATCATGTGGGCCGATTTCATCATCGCGGCGCTCCCTGCAGCACCAGCGTGGTCACGCCATCGCGGGCCAGGTTCAACTGCACATCCATAAGCCATGCATCCTTCATCAAGATAGGTCATTCAAAAGTGATTGTTTACAGTTTGTAGTTCAAGGTCAGCATCAGGTTGCGCGGCGTGCCCACCAGGTTGCCGAAGACATCGGAATAGATGCTCTGGTAATAGTGCTTGTCGAGCGCATTGTTGACGTTCAGGCGCAGCTCGGTGCGGCTGTCGATCTGCCAGGCCGCGTTCAGGCCCACGATCGCATAGCGGCCCTGGCGCAGATGGTAGGTGCCGTCGCTCGACTCGGTCGCGCCCTGCCCGTACACCGACGCGCCCACGCGCCAGCCCTGCGCCGCGCCGGACAGACGGTAGCTGGTGGCCAGCTTGAGCTGCTGGCGCGGATAGCGGCTATTAAAGTCCTTGCCGATATTGGCCGGATCGCTGTCGCGCGTGAATTGCGCCTTCACATAAGTAAAACCGGCCGACAACTGCCAGTCGGGCGTCAGCGCGCCCGCCACGTCCAGCTCCACGCCTTCGCTGCGCACTTCGCCCGACGCGCGCTGGCAATAGCCCCAGGTGCTGCCGGGGCAGGGATTCGGACCGGCCAGGTCGTCCACGCCGCGGTTCTGCTGGCGGATCTGGAACACGGCCGCGCTGGCATTGAGGGCGCCGCCGAAGTATTCGCCCTTCACGCCCGCTTCATAGTTGGTGCCGCTGATCGGCTTCAATGGCTGCGCATTGGCATCGGTGGACGCCTGCGGCTGGAAGATCTCGGTCCAGCTGGCGTACACGGAATGCTGCTTGTCGAGGTCATACACGACACCGGCGTACGGCGTGAATTCGCGCGCCACCGAGTAGCCGGCATCGTCCTTGTACCAGCTCACGCGCCCGCCCAGCACCAGCGACAGCGGGTCGGCCAGGCGCAGGCGCGTGCCCGCATAGACGCCGCTTTGCTCGGTGATGCTGGCCGTACGCCACTGCGCGTAGTTGATGACGGGGCGCGCCACGCTGCCCGCATCCCAGTTGTACGGGTCGAGCACGGGCGCGGCCGCGCCCCAGCTGTACGGGGCCCAGCCGCCATAGCTGTTTTTCGAGGAACGGCGGTGGCTGGCGCCGACGGTCAGCTCGTGCTCGCGGCCGAACAGGTTGTAGCCGCCGCTGGCATACGCGTCATAGCTGGTGTTGGCCAGTTCGGCGCGGTAGCTTTGCGAATTGAAGCGCAGGGTGTCGCCCCGGCGGTTGATGCCGGAAAACGTCGTGTCGATCTCGGGCGTCTTGCGCGTGGCAGACAGCCTGGCCTTCCAGCCGTTGCCGAAGCGGTGTTCCAGTTCGGCGAAGACGGTTTTATCGGTCTGGCGCCACGCATCAAAATCGGTACCCAGGTAGGTGGAACGGGGCAAATTCAAAAAGCGGCCGTCGGCGGCCGTCACCACGCCCGTCGTCACGCCGTCGTTATCGGTCTTGCGGTAGTGGGCGCCCACCGTCAGCGTGGTATCGGGACGCAGGTCGGCCTCGATGACGCCGTACAGCTGGTGGTTGCGGCCATGCAGCACGTCGACAAAATCCTTCTTGTCCTGCACCGTGACGACGATGCGCCCGCGCAGGGTCTTCGCTGCGTTGAGCGCGTTGGCCGCATCGGCTTCCAGGCGGTAGTTGCTCCAGCTGCCGATGCTGGCCGAGAACGCGGCTTGCGGCGTGGCCGTCGGGCGCTTGCGCACCATGTTGATGGCCGCGCTGGGCGTGCCGCTGCCCGTGGTCAGGCCCGTGGCGCCGCGCACCACCTCGATGCGGTCGTAGATGGCCAGGTCGTCGTTGTCGCCATTGAAAGTGCCATTCGCGCCCAGGCTGGTGGGCAAGCCGTCGAGCAGGATGTTATCGACTGGAAAGCCGCGCGCGCTGAAACTGCCCGAATCGCCCGTAAAGTTGCCCTTTTGCATGACCAGACCCGTGATCGACTGCACGGCGTCGTCCAGGGTCGTGATGCCCAGGTCATCGATCTGCTGGCGCGTCAGCACGCTGACCGACTGCGGCGTCTCGCGCAGCGACAGGTTCAGCTTGGTTGCCGTATTGCTCACGCCCGTCGTATAGGAGCCGCTGCCTTCCGTCGTCGCATCGCGCCCCGCCGTGACGGACACGCCGAGCATGGTCTGCTCGGTCGCGGGAACGACAGGCGCGGCCTGCTGCGCCAGCGCCGGCAGGCTGGCGGCCAGACACAGGGCCGTCACGGCCAGCGCCAGCGGATGCCGCTGGGGACGATGCGATACGAAATTGACAAGATGCGAAACCTGTTGCATAAAAGATCCTGAAAAGTGGCGTCATGAGACGGTGAAAAACAGGCGCCCTACCTTGTAGGTGCCGCAAGACTGCAAAACGGGCAGCCGGATGGAAAAATATTTTTATCGAACGCTACGGCGCCGGCTCGACGCTGACCCAATAGCGCGTGCGGCTGCGGACCTGCACCGGCAGCGAGTTGGGCAGCATGTTCAAAATACGCTGGGTATCGGCCAGCGGGAACACGCCCGACAGGCGCAGCTGTGCCACTGCCGGCGCGCAGTCGATCACGCCGGGGCGGTAGCGGGCCAGGTCGGCCAGGAAATCGCCCAGGGTCACGTCGTCGACGATCAGCTGCCCGCGCGACCAGGCATGCGCATGCGCGCCGACGGCATGCGGCGCATCCGGCGCCTGGCGGGAAAAGGCCACGCCGCGCCCGGCCGCCAGCAGCAAGGGCGCGCCGCCGTCGCGGGGGCGGATTTCAACGGCGCTTTCCAACACGTCCACCGTGCTGTAGTCATCTTGCTGGCGCACGGTAAAGCGCGTTCCCAGCGCGCGCACCAGGCCTTCGCGCGTGGCCACCACCAAAGGTGCGGCGCTGCCGGCGCCGTGGCCGCTGGTGACGAGGATCTCGCCGGCCAGCAGTTCGATCAGGCGGCGGCTGGCGTCGAAACGCACGTTGACTGCCGATCCCGTATTCAGGCTGAGCACGCTGCCATCGTCCAGCACCACCTCGCGCCTCTCGCCCGTGGCCGTGCGGTAGTCGGCGCGCAGGGCGCGCATATCATCCCAGGCGCCCGTCTGCGCGGCCAGCATGCCGCCGCCGGCCGCCACGCCCAGCCACGCCAGCACCTGGCGCCGTTTGCCGTTGACGGCTTTGCGCTGCGTGCCGGCCAGCGCCTGCGCGGCCGCGCCGCGGTGCAAGCCGTTGAAGCGCCGCGACACCGCTTCGATATGCCGCCAGGCCCGTTCATGTTCCGGGTCGGCGGCGCGCCAGCGCTGCCAGGCGGCGTATTCCGCTTCACTGGCCTCACTAGACATCAGCACGGTCAGCCACTCGGCCGCCTGCTGCTGCACCTCCTCGCGGATGGCTGGCGGTGCCGCCGGCTCTGCCAACTTGCTCATGCCGGCAGCGAGAAAAACACCTGGCGGTTGGCGCGCGTCAGGTATTGCTTGACCGAGCTGGCCGATACGTTCAGGCGCGCGGCGATCTCGGCATAGCTGAGGCCTTCCAGCTGCGCCAGCAAGAACGCCGCGCGTACGGGTGCGGGCAAGCCGTCGAGGGCCTGGTCGATTTCCTGCAAGGCTTCCAGCGCCAGCAGCCGCTCCTCGGGCGCGGGCGCCGTCTCGGGCGGCAGGCAAGCGAGCGCTTCCAGATAAGCGTCCTCCAGCACTTGGCGGCGGTAGCGGTGCGCCACCAGGCGGCGCGCGACGGTGGCGAGAAAAGGCCGCGCTTCGCGGATCTGCGGCGCGGAAGCGGCCGTCAACACGCTGATGAAGGTGTCTTGCGCCAGGTCCGCCGCGTCGCCCGCATTGCCCAGCTTATGCCGCAGCCAGCCCTGCAGCCAGCCGTGATGGCTGCTGTAGAGCGCGTGCAGGTCTTGTTGCTGGGCAAAATCGGCGGCCGACATGGCATCCCTTTCCGGTCTGGCGCGGCGCGCCCCACGAATGTAAATAAGAATTATTCTCATTTTAACCGTGTTTTTGACTTTCATGCAATCGTGGCATTGGCAGAAATACCAACTCATTCAAAAGCCGGCCAACCGCCAGGCGCTGCTGCGCGGGACCGCCAGCCACCCGCGATAAGGTAAAATGACGGCCATCGTCCGGCTTGCGCCGCCCACTCCCAAGCTTTTCATTGCAGGTTCATCATGCTAGATAATCTCACCCAACGGCTTGCCAAAGTCGTCAAGACCATGCGCGGCGAGGCGCGCCTGACCGAAGCGAACACCGCCGACATGCTGCGCGAAGTGCGCCTGGCGCTGCTCGAAGCCGACGTCGCCCTGCCCGCCGTGCGCGAATTCATCGCCAAAGTCAAAGAAAAAGCCATGGGCGAGGATGTCATTTCCTCGCTCACGCCAGGCCAGGCCCTGGTGGGCGTGGTGCAGCGCGAGCTGGCCGCCCTGATGGGCGCCGACCTGGGACCGGAAGCGTCGCAGATCAGCTTTGCGCAGCAGCCGCCCGCCATCATCCTGATGGCCGGTCTGCAGGGTGTGGGTAAAACCACCACCGTCGGCAAGCTGGCGAAGTACCTGAAGGAAGAAAAGAAGAAGAAAGTGCTGACCGTCTCGGCCGACGTCTACCGCCCTGCCGCGATCGCCCAGCTGCAATCGGTCACCGCCCAGGTAGGCGCCGACTTCTTCCCGTCCGCCAGCACGGACAAGCCGGTCGATATCGCCCTGGCCGCGCTGGACTGGGCGAAAAAGCACTACCACGACGTGCTGATCATCGATACGGCGGGCCGCCTCGGTATCGACGAAGAGATGATGCGCGAAATCGCCGCCGTCCACGGCGCCGTGAAGCCGATCGAAACCCTGTTCGTCGTCGACGCCATGCTGGGCCAGGACGCCATCAACACGGCCAAGGCCTTCAACGACGCGCTGCCGCTGACCGGTATCGTGCTGACCAAGCTCGACGGCGACGCGCGCGGCGGTGCGGCCCTGTCCGTGCGCCACATCACGGGCAAGCCGATCAAGTTTGCCGGTGTCTCGGAAAAACTCGACGGCCTGGAAGCGTTCGACCCGACCCGCATGGCCAACCGCATCCTGGGCATGGGCGACATCCTCGCCCTGGTGGAAGAAGCGCGCAAGGGCGTCGACAGCAAGGCGGCGGCCGACCTGGCGCAAAAGATCAAGGTGGGCGGCAAGTTCGACATGAACGACTTCAAGGCGCAGCTGGGCCAGATGAAGAAAATGGGCGGCATGGCCAACCTGATGGACAAGCTGCCGGCCCAGTTCCAGCAGGCGGCAGGCGGCAAGAACATGGATCAGGCGGACAAGCAGGTGCGCCGCATGTGCGGCATCATCGACTCGATGACGCCGCAGGAACGCGCCAAGCCTGAACTGATCAAGGCCACGCGCAAGCGCCGCATCGCCGCCGGCGCCGGCGTGCAGGTGCAGGAAGTGAACCGCATGCTGACGCAATTCGAGCAAATGCAGACGATGATGAAGAAATTGTCGGGCGGCGGCATGATGAAGATGATGCGCTCCATGAAGGGCATGATGCCTGGCATGAGGTAAGGCTTCAAAATCCGCTGCGCGGGGCGCTTTGCGGCCGGCGATGCTCACCGTACTAAAGTACGGTTGCGCTTCTCGGCCACAAATCATCCCCGCTCGCTGTGATTTTGAAGGCCTTTTTTACGCCGCGTATCGAAAGTCGATAGATCAAAAAACACCGTTCCAAATAATGCCGGATTGCATTTTCATGTGTCCGGCATCCTTTCTTTCCTCCCCCGCAGCGCCCCTGCCCGCATAGCCAGCAACCATGCCATTTACGGGTAAAAACGCCGTTCTGCGCCCCCAAGCGGTGCGCCCGGGCGACAGGCACGGCATTTCCCTGCTTTTTCCTCGTGAAAACGTGAAAAACACTTGCATACAAGGTAAATCCACACCAATATTAGCCGTGCGATTAATTGCGCAATTTCCCATGTGTTTGTTAAGGAGGCTCGAAGATGGCAACAGCCAAAAAAACCCCAGTAGCAGCGCCAGCCAAAGCAGCAGCAGCCAAGCCTGCAGCCGCCAAGAAAGCAGCACCCGCAGCCAAGGCAGCAGCTAAACCAGCAGCGGCGAAGAAAGCGGCAGCACCGGCAACACCACGCAAGCCAAACGCAGCATTCATGAAAGCAATGACGCCATCGAAAGATCTGGCCGCCGTTGTTGGCGCAGCACCACTGCCGCGTACGGAAGTGACCAAAAAGGTATGGGATTACATCAAAAAACTCGATCTGCAAGATCCGGCCAACCGCCGCATGATCAATGCGGACGACAAGCTGAAAGCTGTTTTCGGCGGCAAAGCCCAAGTCTCCATGTTTGAAATGACGAAACTGATCTCCGATCATTTGAAATAATCAGATACGCACAGGGCGTTCCGCGCCGTGTGAGTGCCCCGCCGCATGACTGCGAGCGGGGCATTTTTTTTGCTGCGGGCGTCAACGATGTTGTAGGATGACGGTCTTTCAGACCGAATCCGACCTACGTCCTGACCCCAGCCTTCATTTAAATTCCCACTGCCTCCACGCGGCGCGCACGGCATTCGGATACTCGGCCCTGCCCCGGCTGCCGTTATACCGCCCCAGCGCCAGGTACAAGTCGCCCTTTTCCATATCCAGGTACATGCGCAGGATCGCGCAGCCATAGCGCAGATTCGTCTGCATGTGGAACAGCTTGCTGCGGTCATGGTCGCCGATGACGCCCGTCCAGAATGGCATCACCTGCATGTAGCCGCGCGCGCCGGCCAGCGAGACGGCATATTTGCGGTAGGCCGACTCCACCTGGATCAGGCCCAGCACCAGGGCCGGCTCCAGGCCCGCGCGGCGCGCTTCATACCAGACCGTTTCCAGGAATTCCGTGCGCAACTGGGCGTCCGGCAGCTTGCGCTGCAGACGCTGCGACATCTGCGCCAGCCATTGCTGGTAGCGCTGCAAGTCGGCGGGCGTGGCAAATCTGGGCTGCGGCGGGCGTTCGTCGCGGATCGCATGCGACAGGGCCAGGCGGACGGAGTCGGCCAGCGCCTCCTCCTTCTGGTTGCCGGCCTGCGCCGTGAAGGCGCAGGCCAGGCCGGCGGCCAGCGCGAGCGCGCCAGCCGCCTTGCTTACCGATAGGCGCTTCACTGCGCCATTTGGCCCTGGATGAAGGCGACGATCTCGTCCGGCGCCACGCCAGTGGCTTCCGCATCGCGGCGGCCCTGGTATTCCAGCTTGCCTTCTTTCAGGCCCCGCTCGCCGATGACGATGCGGTGCGGCACGCCAATCAGTTCCCAGTCAGCGAACATGGCGCCTGGGCGCAGGCCGCGGTCGTCGACGATGACGTCCACGCCAGCGCCTTGCAGGGCCGCGTACAGCTTCTCCGTCTCTTCCTTGACCAGTTCGCTGCGGTCCATGCCCATCGGGCACAGCACGACTTCGAACGGCGCGATCGACGCGGGCCAGATGATGCCCTTGTCATCGAAGTTCTGTTCGATGGCAGCGCCCAGGATGCGCGTCACGCCGATGCCGTAGCAACCCATCTGCAACGGCGCAGGCTTGCCGTTTTCGTCGAGGAAGGTGGCTTTCATGCTTTCCGAGTACGCCGTACCCAGCTGGAACACGTGGCCCACTTCGATGCCGCGCTCGATGGCCAGTGCACCCTGGCCGTCCGGCGACGCGTCGCCGGCGACGACATTGCGCAAGTCGGCCACGATGGCAGGCTCGGCCACGTCACGGCCCCAGTTGGCGCCCGTGTAGTGGAAACCGGCCTCATTCGCGCCGCAGACGAAGTCGCTCATGTGGGCGACCGTGCGGTCCGCCACCACGGTGACGGGCGCCTTCGTGCCGATCGGGCCCAGGTAGCCGGGGATGGTGCCGTAGACTTCCAGGATTTCCGCTTCCGTCGAGAAACGGTGACCGGCCAGGCCGGCAACCTTGCCCACCTTGATCTCGTTCAATTCATGGTCGCCGCGCAGCAGCAGCATGAAATGCTGTTGCGTGATTTTTTCGTCCTTGCCCGTCGTTTCCACCGTCAGGGCGATGGTTTTCACGGTGCGCGACAGCTCGATGCCCAGCAAGGCGGCCACGGTTTCGCACTTGACGGTGTCCGGCGTGGCCGTTTTGGTCAGCGCCTGGGTGGCGGCCGGGCGCTCGCCGGCTGGCGGCAGCGCTTCGGCCGCTTCCATGTTGGCGGCGTAGTCGGAGGTCGGGCAGTACACGAGCGCGTCTTCACCCGTGTGGGCGATGACGTGGAATTCGTGCGAACCGGAACCGCCGATGGCGCCGTTGTCGGCCGCCACGGCGCGGAATTTCAGGCCGAAACGCGTGAAGATGCGCGTGTAGGCGTCGAACATGACTTTATACGACGCCTGCATGCCGGCCAGGTCGCGGTCGAACGAATACGCGTCCTTCATGGTGAATTCGCGGCCGCGCATCAGGCCGAAACGTGGGCGGCGCTCGTCGCGGAACTTGGTCTGGATGTGATAAAAATTCAACGGCAACTGGCGGTAGGACTTGATTTCCGTGCGCACGACGTCCGTGATGACTTCTTCCGACGTGGGCTGGATCGCGTATTCGCGGCCGTGGCGGTCTTTCACGCGCATCAGTTCGTCGCCCATCTTGGTCCAGCGGCCCGTCTCCTGCCACAGTTCGGCCGGCTGCACGAGCGGCATCAGCAGTTCGATGCCGGCGGCTTTGTTCATCTCGTCACGGATGATGGCTTCCACCTTGCGGATCACGCGCAAGCCCATCGGCATGTAGGTATAGATGCCGGAACCGAGGCGTTTGATCATGCCTGCACGCATCATCAATTGGTGGCTGACGATTTCCGCGTCAGAAGGTGCATCTTTAAGTGTGGAAATAAAAAAACGGGAGGCGCGCATAACGGTGAATTCTTTTTAAAAAGAGAGGGTTATAATCAACCTAATTTTAAAGGATTAGCTGGCTGATGCGTCCATACTTTACACAAATGCGCTCAATTGGTGCGATTCCGGCGCTTTTCGCACCCCGAAAAGGTCACCGGCTTGCGAAGTTGTGGGTAATTATGTAAAAAAAGACGCACTGTCGCAGAAAGTTTGAGGTGCATTATGCTCGACCGTGAAGGGTTTCGGCCCAACGTCGGCATCATCCTGCTAAACGCCCAGAACGAGGTGTGGTGGGGCAAGCGGGTGCGCGAGCACTCATGGCAGTTTCCGCAAGGCGGTATCAAATATGGCGAAACACCGGAACAAGCCATGTTTCGCGAACTTGAAGAGGAAATCGGACTCAGACAGGAACACGTCAAAATTGTCGGCCGCACCCGCGACTGGCTGCGCTATGAAGTGCCAGACCACTTCATCAAGCGCGAGATTCGCGGCCATTACCGTGGCCAGAAGCAGATTTGGTTTCTGCTGAGAATGTGCGCGCGCGATAACGACGTCAATCTGCGCCTGACCGACCATCCCGAGTTCGACGCCTGGCGCTGGCATGAATACTGGGTCCCGCTCGATGTCGTCATTGAATTTAAACGCGATGTATACCAGCGCGCCTTGCAGGAGCTGTCCCGCTTCCTGACCTGGCCCGTGCATGGCAACGCACAGCAAGCGCACCGCCACACGTCGCGCTACCTGCGCCAGCCCCATGCGCCACGGGCACAGGACGGCGCGGCACTGGCCAAGCCTTGCGACGGCATTGCCGCCGAAGGGTGTACGCCGGAGCTGATCTTGCCGGGCAAGGAGTAGTCCGCCGCAATGAACGCACGCTCCCACGCAAAAGGGGCAGCCTGAACAGGCTGCCCCTTTTTTCATACCGGCAGGAAACTTCCCTGCCGGTCAGGCTGGCTTAGTTTGCTGCCGGCGCTGGCGCAGCAGCGGGAACGTCGAGCGTGATGGCTTTCAGGCCCAGGATATTGCTGCTGTAATGGCGGATCTTGTTGGCCAGGGCCGGGTCGTTGTTCAGCTTTTGACCGTACGACGGCACCATTTCCACCATCTTCGCTTGCCATTCCGGCGTGGCCAGACGGCTCTTGAAGGCCGTTTGCAGCACCTTGATCATGATCGGCGGCGCGGTCGAGGCGCCTGGCGAGGCACCCAGCAGGGCGACGATGCTGCCATCGGCGGCGCCGACGACTTCCGTGCCGAACTGCAGCAAACCGCCTTTGACGGGGTCATCCTTGACGATCTGCACGCGCTGGCCGGCGTTTTGCAGGGTCCAGTCTTCCATCTTGGCGTTTGGCAAGTATTCGCGCAGGGTCTTCAGGCGGTCTTCCGGCGTGTTCATGACCTGTTCCACCAGGTATTTCGTCAGCGGAATATTGTCGTAGCCGGCTTGCAGCATCGGTTTCACATTGCCCGTGCCGATCGAGGCAGGCAAGTCGATCCACGAGCCGTTTTTCAGGAACTTGGTCGAGAAGGTGGCGAACGGGCCAAACAGCAAGGCTTTCTTGCCATCGATGATGCGCGTGTCCAGATGCGGCACGGACATCGGCGGCGAACCGACGGACGCCTTGCCGTAGACCTTGGCCGCATGCGCCGCCACCAGTTCCGGATTGGTGGTCACCAGCCATTGGCCGCCCACCGGCACGCCGCCGTAGCCCTTGGCTTCAGGAATGCCCGACTTTTCCAGCAGCGGCAGCGAACCGCCGCCGGCGCCGATGAAGACGAACTTGGCGCGCATGGTTTTTTCCTTGCCAGCGGCCAGGTCTTTCACCGTCACGTTCCATACGCCGTCGGCGCCGCGCCGGATGTCTTCCACCTGGTGGCGCAGGTGCAGGACCATGCCGTGGCTGTCCGTCAGGTATTTCACCAGGCCGCGCGTGAGGTTGCCGAAATTGACGTCGGTACCGATCTCCATGCGCGTCGCGGCCACTTTCTGGCCCTTGTCGCGGCCTTGCATGACCAGCGGCGCCCATTGCTCGATCTGCGCCTGGTCTTCCGAGTACAGCATGCCCTTGAACAGGTTTTCCTTTTGCAGCGCGGCATAGCGCTTCTTCAAAAAGGCAATATTGTCGTCACCCCAGACAAAGGCCATGTGCGGCACGTTGTTGATGAAGGTTTGCGGCGCGCCCAGGTGCTTGTTAGCTACCTGATAAGCCCAGAATTGCTTGGAAATTTCGAATTGCTCATTGATGGCAACGGCTTTCTTGGTCTCGATGCTGCCATCGGCCGCTTCCGGCGTGTAGTTCAGTTCGGCAAACGCCGAGTGGCCCGTGCCTGCGTTGTTCATCGCGTCCGAGCTTTCGGCGGCCACGGAATCGAGGCGCTCGACCATTTCCATCGTCAGCGAGGGATCGAGTTCCTTGAGCATGCTGCCCAGGGTGGCGCTCATGGTGCCGGCGCCGATCAGCAGCACGTCGACCGGCTTTTCGGACGAGGCCGGAGGGGTCTTGTCACATGCCGCCAGGATCAGGCACGACATCAAAAGTAATAGCGATTTACGCATACGTAACTCCGTTTATGAATACTGAAGGATGATTCTTGCGCGCCACCGTGGCGGCACCATCGCTGTGTTGAATGAAAAACAGCCGGCCATCCGGAACGCCAGGGCGGCCGGACAGGTCAAGGTTGATGGTGATAGGCATGCTGCCGCGCTCCGGAATAAGCCAGGAGCAAGATCTGGTGGCAAAGGTGCGGGCAATGGAAGCACGCAATGGCAACAAAATCGCCGTCGTGTCCAGAGCAAATATCAAGAGCGGCGATTTTATCACCGTTATTTGGCGCCGCCGGGCCGTGGCGGTAGTGGATAATACTTACTGCAGGGTATTAAATTGCGGTGACTATCGGGTCATGCCAGCGGGTGCCAGACGGCAAAAAGGGCATCCCGATGCCTTGAATTGACGTACGCGGTACAATGCCGGCTGCCCTTTAGCCATAGTCCTTCAGCCATGTTCAACCCCTCTTCCGACGACGTGCGCCGTTTCTTTTGCGACACCTTGCGCAAGCACCGCGCCCATGAAATTCTCACGCCGATGGAAGCCATCGCGCTCGACTGGATCCTCGAACACCCCGAGTATGAAAACGAGCTCTCCGATGTCGAAGCGGCGCTGGCGCGCGATTACTCCGTTGAAGGGGGCCAGGCCAACCCGTTCCTGCACCTGTCCATGCATCTGTCGATCACGGAGCAGGTGCAGGTGGACCAGCCGCGCGGCATCCGCCCGGCCGTCCAGCAGCTGACCCAACGCCTCGATTCGGCCCATGCGGCCCAGCACGAAGTGATGGAATGCCTGGGCCAGATGATCTGGGCCTCGCAGCGCTCGGGCTTGCCGCCGGATACGGAAGCCTACATCGACTGCGTACGCCGCCGCTAACCGGGTCGCACTGCCCCCTTCATACGCTGAGGCAATACCTGTGCAGGCCCCTTTTCCAGCAATCCCAGCACCACCTGCAACGCCATGGCGATGGCGCCGACAATGAAGACCACGTCGCCGAAGGTGCGTATCCAGCGCAGGTTCTGCAACAAAGGCTGCTGCATGAAGCCTTCGCTGCGCGCATACCACAGGCCTTCCGTCACGCTGGCGTGGAACTGGATAATGCCAATCGGCAACAAGCTGGTAAAGATCATCAGCGCCAGGCCCCCGTTCAAGCCCCAGAACGCCCACTTCATCAACGCAGGGCTGAAGCGGTAGTCGGGCCGCAGGTAACGCAGCACCAGCAAGGTAAAGCCCAGCGCCAGGAAGCCGTACACGCCGAACAGCGCCGCATGCGCATGCACGGGAGTCGTGTTCAAGCCCTGGATGTAGTACAAGGCCACGGGCGGATTGATCATGAAGCCCAGCACGCCCGCGCCCAGCATGTTCCAGAAGGCGACGGCGACAAAGCACATCAGGGGCCAGCGCAATTGATCCATCCACGGCGCGCGCTCCTTCAGGCGCCAGTTTTCCCACGCTTCGTGGCCCAAGACGATCAGCGGCACCACTTCCAGCGCACTGAAGCTCGCGCCGATGGCCATCACGGGCGTGGTGGTGCCGGCAAAGTACAGGTGGTGGAAGGTGCCGGGTATGCCGCCGAGCATGAACAGCGAGGCCGACGCCAGGCTGGCCGTCGTGGCCATGCGCACCGACACCAGGCCCAGGGTCGAGAAGATGAAGGCCAGCGCCGTGGTGGCGAAGACTTCAAAGAAACCTTCCACCCACAGGTGCACCACCCACCAGCGCCAGTATTCCATCACCGATAAATGCGTGCGCTCGCCGTAGAACAGGCCGGCGCCGTAGAACAGGCCGATGGCGCCCACGGACGCGGTCAGCAGCGCCAGCAGGTTCCTGTCGCCGCCCGGCTGGCGCAGGGCCGGCACGACGCCGCGCAACATCAGCACGAGCCACAGCAGGATGCCGACGAATTTACCGATTTGCCACAGGCGTCCCAGGTCCACATATTCATAGCCCTGGTGGCCAAGCCAGAAATTCCATTCGGGCGGCATGACTTGCGCGATGGCCAGGTAATTGCCGATGAAGGAGCCGACGACCGCCGCGACCAGCGCCCAGAACAGCACGTCGACGCCCAGGCGCTGCCACCTGGGGTCCTTGCCGCCATTGATCAGCGGGGCGAGGAACAGGCCGGCGGCCAGGAAGCCTGTGGCGATCCAGAACAGCGCGGCCTGGATATGCCAGGTGCGCGTGAGCGCATACGGGAACCAGCGCGACACGTCGATGCCGTAGAACTGCTGCCCCTCCACCGTGTAGTGCGCCGTAAAGCCGCCGATGAAGACCTGGAAAATGAACAGCGCCACCACCAGGAACAGATATTTTCCCAGTCCCCGCTGCGAAGGCGTCAGCGCGAAAGTGGTGAGCGGATCGCGCGGACCGGCGGCCGGCAGCGCTTCGTCGTGGTCGCGCAAGAAGGCCCAGCCCCAGACGAGGAAGCCCACGCCGGCCAGCAGCACCACCACGCTGGCGACCGACCAGACGAGGTTTTCGCCGCTGGGCTGGTTGCCGATCAGCGGTTCGTGCGGCCAGTTGTTCGTATAGGTCACTTTCTGGCCCGGACGTTCGGTGGCGGCGGCCCACGCCGTCCAGAAGAAGAACTGCGTCATCTGCGCGCGCCGCGCGGCGCTGGGCAGGGTGTTTTCCTTCATGGCGAAATGCTCGCGGCTGGCGTGCAGCGCAGGCACGTCGGAGAACAGCTGGTCGTAATAGTGCGCCGTGCTGGCGATGGCTTGCACGCGGCGCGCCGACAGATGCAGCACTTGCGCATCATCGGTACGGTTGCCGCGGTATTCGAGTCTGAGCGCTTCGCGCAGCGCCGCCTGCGCGGGGCCGTCGAGCGCCGCGTACGCCTTGCCATGCTGCTCTTGCGCGGCCAGTTCCAGCCAGGCCGTCAGTTCGCGGTGCAGCCAGTCGGCCGTCCAGTCGGGCGCCTGGTAGGCGCCGTGGCCCCAGATGGAGCCCAGCTGCATGCCGCCCACGGATTGCCAGGCCGTCTGGCCGTCGAGGATGCCCTCGCGGTCGAACAGCTGCCGGCCATCCTGCGCCAGCACTTGCGCGGGAATGGGCGGCGCCTGGCGATACACTTCCGTGCCGTAGTAGCCGAGCAGCGAAAACGTCACGATCAGCACACCGATCAGGGTGAACCAGAGTTTTTTGTAGGGACCCATGGGTCTTTCCTTTGTCAGTGCACCACGGCCGGCGCAAAGCGCTCGAACAGGATATTGTTTTCAGTATGGATGTGCGCCATCAGATCCTCGCGGAAGGTGCGCAAGCCCGTGTACAGCGCGCGCCAGGTGGTGCAGGCGCCGGCTGGCGCGGTGATATCGTTCGTCATCGCCTCCATGGCGCGCAAGGCCACGCCATGGTCGTCGTGCTCCATGCGCATCACGTTGATGGGCGCACCGGCGCGGGGACCCTGGCCGCGCACGATCATGGGGAACAGCACGTCTTCTTCCTTGCGCATATGGCTTTCCAGTTCCTGCGCCATGGCCGACAGGTGTTCCGCCAGCCCGTGCGGACAGTCGGCGCGGTCGCCATGCACCTGCTCGACCTTGCGCGCCATGCGTATCAGCTCGGGCAGCTGCTCGCGGTGCACGGCGTGATAGCGCGCCAGGATGTGTTCCACCAGCTCGGCGGCCGGAGCGTCCTGCCAGTCACGCGCGCCGCTGGCGTCAATCCGTCCGGCCAGCACTTGCAGTTCCTTGACGATGGGCGCCGCGTCCACGCCGGCCGCTTCGGCCGCGGCGCGCAGGGTCTTGTTGCCGCCGCAGCAGAAATCGAGGCGGTGCGCATCGAACAGGCGCGTGGCGCCGGGGATGCGGCGGGCCAGCTGGCCCAGGGATAGGTCGATCATTTCCATAGCAGTTCCTTGATGATGAATGGGGGGTTGTTTTATTGGACGGCGCCCGCGTGGTAGACGCCGGGCACGGCTTCGCCCGTCACTTCCAGCACGCCCACGGCGCCCTTGCCGGCGCGCGACAGCGCATGGTCGACCAGCAGATAGCTGCCAGGATGCTGTACCTTGAGTTCGACGATGGTCGCGCCGCCCGGTGCGACGAGCGTGGTTTGCACGTCGTGTTTCGGGCTGCTGATCGAGCCTTCGCTGTACACCTTGTCGAAGATCTCGCCGATGATGTGGAACGATGAAATCTTGTTCGGGCCGCCGACGCCGAAATAGATGCGCACGGTCTCGCCGACTTTGGCCTGCAATTTGTGCGTCTTGCTCAGGGCGCCCACTTCGCCGTTGAAGACGTAGTAGTCGGGCAGCTCATTGGCCATTTTTTCCAGGTTCGCTTCCTGGTGCACGGGTGCGCCGTGCGGACGGCCCGTGTACATCTCGCCCTGCATCACGTAATACTCGCGGTCGACCTTCGACAAACCGCCTTCCGGTTCGACCAGGATCATGCCGTACATGCCGGCCGCGATATGCTGCGGCACCAGCGGCGTGGCGCAGTGGTAGACGAACAGGCCCGGATTGAGCGCCTTGAAGGTCACCGTCTTTTCCTGCCCCGGCGCCACCTGCGTGTGCTGTCCGCCGCCATGGCCGCCCGTCACCGCGTGCAGGTCGATCGAGTGAATCATCTTGCTGTCCCTGGCGTTGAACAGGGTCAGTTCCACCGTGTCGCCCACCTTCGCGCGCAGCATCGGGCCCGGCACTTGGCGGTTGAAGGTCCAATACGTAAAACTGGTGCCGTCATCGAGCTTGCCCGGCAGTTCCACCGTCTCCATGCGGTATTTCAGGGTTTGCGGCGCGCGCGCGCCGATGGCGGAAGGCACCTGCGCAGGATTGGCGGCCACGCTGACGGCCGATGGATCGGGGCCGCGCATTGGCGACGGCGCGGGCGTGTACAGGGCCAGCGCGGCGGCCTGGCTCGATTCGCCGGCAGCGCTGCCGGCACCGGCGGCCTTCGGCGCGCCGGCTTCGGCCAGCGAGGTGCCAGTCACTTCCAGCTTGCCTTCCATGCCGATCTGGCGGTGGCCGGGAATCGAGCAGTAATAGGTGAACGTGCCGGCGCGCGTGACCTTGAAGCGCACGGTGGTGCTGCCGCTGTTGGCGCTGAACTTGTTTGATGCCACGTTCAATTCCGGGATCAGCAGATCGTGCTCGGCGCCTTCGCCGCTTTTCAGCACCAGTTCGACCGTGTCGCCCACCTTGGCCGCCAGCACGGGGTTGACCTGGCCCTTGGCGTCGATGAACACCATTTTGCCGTCGACGATATTGGTTTGCAGTTCATAGCGCTTGAGCGCGGCGGCGGCAGAGGGTTTGCTGACAGCGGCCGCAGTGGCGGCGGCGCTGGCCGGCAGGCTCGCCTGGGCTTGCACGGACAGGGGCATGGCCAGTACGCAGACGGCGGCGGCAATGGCGCGGAGGGAGGGAGTCGTTTTCATCAGGCTTTCCTTGGTCTTGTATGCCGGTTCGGCACCCTTACCTAGGCAAACGGTGTGCCAGGAAAAACTTGTTTTAAATCAACGATTTGAAAAATGCACGGTCATCATGACCCTCTTTCACCGTGGTCCGTTGTACCCTGCATGGTACTTATGACCACCACCGCCATCCACCTGCTGCTGCTCACCGACCTGGTCGCCGACCTGCCCGTGGCCGTGCGCCTGCAGCGCCTGGTGGGCAGCCTGCGCGCGCACTTCGGCTGCGAGGCCGTGGCCTTGCTCAAGCTCGATGGCGAGCACCTGCGCCCCGTGGCGATGGCCGGCCTGGCCAGCGACGCGCTGGGACGCCGCTTCGCCGTCGCCGGCCATCCGCGCCTGGCCGCCATCCTGCAGCGGCGCGGCGTGCTGTGCTTCCATCACGACAGTTCCCTGCCCGATCCCTACGACGGCCTGATCGCCGAGCGGGCCGGCGAACCGCTGCCCGTGCACGACTGCATGGGCATGGCGCTGGACCTGGAGGGCGAGCGCTGGGGCGTGATCACGCTCGACGCGCTGCGGGTGGGCACCTTCGATACGCAGGCGCAGCGCGACTTGGGCGAGCTGGCCTGCGCCATCGAGGCGGCCGTGCGCGTCACGCGCCTGGAGACGGAAATCCGCGCCCTGCGCCTGTCGGGCGGCGCCATGCTGGCCGATGCGCAGGCCCCGCGCGAGGAACACGACTTCGTCGGCCAGAGCAGCGCCATCACGCATTTGCTGCACGAATTGCAGGTGGTCGCCGATTCCGAACTGCCCGTGCTGCTGCTGGGAGAGACGGGCGTCGGCAAGGAATTATGCGCGCACCGCCTGCACCGCCTGTCGCGCCGCGCCGGCAAGCCATTGATCCACGTCAATTGCGCGGCCTTGCCGGAATCGCTGGCCGAGAGCGAATTGTTCGGCCATGTGCGCGGCGCGTTTTCCGGCGCCGTCAGCGACCGGCCCGGGCGCTTCGAGGCGGCCGAAGGGGGCACCCTGTTTCTCGATGAAGTAGGAGAGCTGCCGCTGTCGATACAGGCCAAGCTGCTGCGCACCTTGCAAAATGGCGAAATCCAGCGCCTGGGCGCAGACCGGCCGCGCCGGGTCAACGTGCGCGTGATCGCCGCCACCAACCGCAGCCTGCGCGAGCATGTGCGCGACGGCTCGTTCCGGGCCGACCTGTACCACCGTTTATCCGTGTATCCCGTGCCGATTCCGCCGCTGCGCGAGCGGGGCAACGACGTGCTGCTGCTGGCCGGCGGTTTCCTGGAGCTGAACCGCGCGCGCCTGGGCTTGCGCAGCCTGCGCCTGTCGGCCGCGGCGGAAAACGCCCTGTGCCACTACCGCTGGCCGGGCAACGTGCGCGAACTGGAACATGTGATCAGCCGGGCCGCGCTGAAAGCCGTGATCCGCGGCGCGGACCGCAAGGACATCGTGACCCTGGAAACGGATATGCTCGACCTCGATGCGCTGGAAGCGCCGGCCAGTGCGGACGCGCTGCCGCCGGAGCCGGCCGCGTGCGGCACGCCGGCGGCGGCGCCGCTGTCCATGCATCAGATCGTGGAAGCGAGCCAGCGCCAGGCCATCCGGCAAGCGCTGGCGTTGCATCAGGATAACTGGGCCGCCGCGGCGCGCCAGTTGGGACTGGACGCCAGCAATCTGCACAAGCTGGCGCGCCGCGTCGGACTGAAAGCCTGAGCCGAACGCAAACTCAAACTCAGCGGTGGGTCACCAGGCTGCTCGGCAAGCTGTGCAGGTAGGCGGCCAGGTCCTTGATGTCCTGATTGCTCAGCGGTTTCACCTGGCCCGTCATGATGGCGTTGTTGCGGCCGTTGGCCTTGTCGCCCCGTTTATACGCCGTCAAGGCGTGTTCCAGGTAATCCCTGTGCTGGCCCGCCAGTTTCGGGTAGGACGGGTCGATGGGCGAACCGTAATCCTTGCCGTGGCAGGTGGCGCAGCTGTACTTTTCGGCCAGGGCCTTGCCCGTGTTGATATTGCCGGCGGCGCTGGCGGAAAACGAGACGGTGGCGCAAACGAGGGCGGCGAGTAGTGTTTTCATCATCTGGCTGGTCCTCAGTTCGGCTTGGCTTGTTGCGCATAGTACGCGGCGACATCGGCGATATCCTGGTCGGACAGGCTGCTGGCGATGCCCTTCATGCTGGGGTGCTTGCGGTCGCCCTTCTTGTAGGCTTGCAGCGCATTCTCGATATATTTTGCCGGCTGGCCGCCGATCATCGGCACCTGGAATACTTCAGGGAAGGTCGCCTTGTAACCGGGGATGCCGTGGCAGCCGATACACATTTCCACCTTGGCAGGGGCTGCCTTGGCGTTCCCTACAATGTCAGCCGCTGTGACGGCATTTGCTATGCCGGCAAGCACGAGAAGTGCAAATATTTTTTTCATAGTGGCAATGTGAACAAAGGTAATCGGAGAAACGCCAGAGCTGGTTTTTTTTGATTTTATGTGTTGACAATTAAGGTTGCCAATTAATCTGCTGCTTGCCGATTCTAGCCAAGATATTCTTGCAAGTCCACCTATAAAACCCGCATTGTCGGCAGGCAGGCACAGGCCGTCCGCGTGACGCTGGGCCACAGTTCTGTTTATACTCACCATTTCCCTACTTTGGCAGACCGCTCATGCAAGCACAGCACCCCCAGCAAGGCCAACGCTTCGAAGGTTCCGACAGCTATGTCGCCACCGCCGACCTGAAACTGGCCGTGAATGCGGCGCTGACCCTGCAACGCCCGCTGCTGATCAAGGGCGAGCCGGGCACGGGCAAGACCATGCTGGCCGAGGAAGTGGCCGCCGCGATGAACATGCCGCTGATGCAATGGCATATCAAATCGACCACCAAGGCGCAGCAGGGCCTGTACGAATACGACGCCGTGTCGCGCCTGCGCGATTCGCAGCTGGGCGACGAGCGCGTGCGCGACATCCAGAACTACATCGTCAAGGGCGTGCTGTGGCAGGCATTCACGGCGCCCGAACCGGTGGTGCTCCTGATCGACGAGATCGACAAGGCCGACATCGAATTCCCGAACGACCTGCTGCGCGAACTGGACCGCATGGAATTCTATGTCTACGAAACGCGTGAAATGGTCACGGCGCGCCACCGCCCGCTCGTCATCATCACCTCGAACAACGAGAAGGAATTGCCGGACGCCTTCCTGCGCCGCTGCTTCTTCCATTACATCAAATTCCCCGACAAGGACACGATGGAGCAGATCGTCGCCGTCCACTACCCGCAGCTGAAACAGGAATTGCTGGCGCAGGCGCTGCAAACCTTCTATGAGGTGCGCGACGTGCCGGGCCTGAAGAAAAAGCCGTCGACGTCGGAATTTCTCGACTGGCTCAAGCTCCTGCTGGCCGAGGATATCCCCGTTGACGCGCTGCGCAGCAAGGACAACAAGGCCGTCGTGCCGCCGCTGCACGGCGCGCTGCTGAAAAACGAGCAGGACGTGCACCTGTTCGAGCGCCTGATGTTCATGTCGCGCACCAACCGCTAAGGAGCGCCGGTGAACGATATCAGCCCGGACATGGTCTTCGTCCCCCTGGAACTGCACGGCATCCGCCTCGAGGCACTGGCGCCGCACCACGCGCCCGGCCTGCGCGCGGCGGCCATGGATGGCGAACTGTGGAATCTGCGCGTCACCTCCGTGCCCGAGCCGGACCAGGTGGACCAGTACATTTTCAAGGGCATCGAGATGCGCCCTTCGCGCTTCGCCTTTGCCGTCATCGACGCGGCCAGCGGCGAGGTGCTCGGCACCACCAGCTATCACGACGTGGTGCCGGCCATCGGACGCCTGGAAATCGGCTACACCTGGTATGCGAAGCGCTGCCAGCGCAGCCACGTCAACACCACCTGCAAATTGCTGCTGCTGGCGCACGCCTTCGACACGCTCGGCTGCGCGCTGGTGGGTCTGCGCACCGATAATTTCAACCACGCCTCGCAGGCGGCCATCGAGCGCCTGGGCGCGAAAAAGGATGGCGTGCTGCGCCACCATGCGCTGCGCCGCGACGGCACCGTGCGCGACACGGTCATGTACAGCATCGCGCGCGGCGAGTGGCCGGAAATTGCCGCCCATTTGCGCTACAAGCTGGCGCAGCGCCCCATCGCCGCACTGCCCCGCGCGGGAGACGCAGGGACAGAGGAAGCGCCATGCTGATCGATTTCTTCTTCACGCTCAAGGATGCGAAGATTCCCGTCTCGATCAAGGAATTTCTGACGCTTCTGGAGGCGCTGCAAAAGAACGTCATCGACGCCTCAATGGACGATTTCTACTATCTGGCGCGCCTGACCCTGGTCAAGGATGAAGCCCATTTCGACAAGTTCGACCGCGCCTTTGCCCAGTACTTCAAGGGCGTCAACGCGGCTTTCGACACGAACGCGGCGATTCCCCTCGACTGGCTGCTCAAACGCATGCAGCGCGAGCTGTCCGAAGAGCAGAAGGCGCAGCTGGAGAAATTCGGCTACGACAAGCTGATGGACCGCCTGAACGAGCTGCTGAAGGAGCAGAAGGAGCGCCACGAGGGCGGCAGCAAGTGGATCGGCACGGGCGGCACCTCGCCATTCGGCAATGGCGGCACGAACCCGGAAGGCATCCGCATCGGCGGCAAGGGCGGCAACCGCACGGCCGTGAAGGTGTGGGAAGCGCGCAGCTACAAGGATTACGACGGCGAGCGCGAACTCGGCACGCGCAACATCAAGGTGGCGCTGCGCCGCCTGCGCAAGTTCGCGCGCGAAGGCGCGGAAGATGAGCTGGCGCTCGACGCCACCATCGCCGCCACGGCGAATAACGCGGGCTACCTCGACATCAAAATGCGGCCCGAGCGCAAGAACCGCATCAAGGTGCTGATGCTGTTTGACGTGGGCGGCAGCATGGACGACCATATCGAGCGCACCGAGGAACTGTTCTCGGCGGCGAAGACGGAATTCAAGAACATGGAGTTCTTTTACTTCCATAACTGCGTCTACGACTATCTGTGGAAGAACAACCGGCGCCGCAACGCCGAGCGTTTCCCCACCTGGGACGTGCTGCGCAAATACCCGCCCGACACCAAGCTGATTTTCGTCGGCGACGCCACCATGAGCCCCTACGAAATCCTGCAGCCGGGCGGCAGCGTCGAATACAACAACGAGGAAGCGGGATCGGCGTGGCTGGCGCGCTTTACCCAGGCGTTCCCGAAATTCATCTGGCTCAATCCCGAGTCGGAGGGATTGTGGCAGTACCGCCAGTCGATCGGCGTGATGCGGCAGTTGATGAACAACCGCATGTTCCCCCTGTCGATCGACGGGCTGGAACGGGGCATGCGTCTGCTCAGTAAATAAAAGCACGCAACAAAAAGTCCATGGCGGCAGGAGGCCGCCATGCCGTACACTGCGACACGGCACTACCGTGCGGAGCATCTCCGCCGCGGGCGGGTAGCATACGCCGATACCAGCCCTGCCCTACCCTGCTGCATCCCGTGCGCGGCCGCCATGACCGCGACACTGTTCGATTGCGCACATCGTGCGCGCCTTCTGCTCCGGTAGAATCGGCGCATCGCTCTGCGCAAACCATGCACCACCGCTGCACCACGACCTTGCCGCGCCAGCCCCGTGCTGCCGGCCGGTGCCAGCGCCATTTTCAAAGGAATGAGCATGCAAAGTCTGATCTCGATCGCCGCCGACCTGTCCTGGCCGTTCGCCATTACCCTGGCCTGGGTAGTGGGCGAATTCGGCCACCGCTGGACGGGCCTGCCGCGCATCAGTTTTTACGGCGTGATCGGTTTCGTCCTCGCGCAGACGCAGGTAGGCATCCTGCCGCAGACGGACGCCGGCCCCATGCTGGTGCTGGCCGACGTGGCCTTCGGCCTGATCCTGTTCGAGGTGGGCTACCGCATCAACCTGCGCTGGCTGAAGAACAATCCGTGGATCGCCGTCACGGGCCTGGTCGAATCCCTGCTGACCTTTGCCGTCGTCTACTTCATCGGCATCGAATTCGGCAGCACCTCGATGACGGCGCTGCTGCTCGCATCGCTGGCCATGTCCACCTCGCCGGCCACCATCATGCGCGTCATCAACGAGGAACGCAGCTCGGGCCAGGTCACGGAACGCATCGTCCACCTCACCGCCTTGAATTGCGTGCTGGCCGTCTTCACGTTCAACATCATCGTCGGCTTCTGGATGTTCCAGAGTTCCACCGACCTGATCGAGGCGAGCAGCAGCAGCGCCGCCGTGCTGGCCGCCTCCGTGGCCGCCGGCACCGTCTTCGGCATCGTCGTGCCGGCCATGCTGCGCCGCCTGGGCAACATGGCGCAGGACGCCACCGTGGCGTTCGCGCTGTCGGTGATGCTGCTCGTCGCCCTGACCTACACCACCAGCCTGTCGCCGCTGCTGGCCACCCTCACCTTCGGCCTGGTGGCGCGCCACCGCAGGGTCGCCTTCAGCCAGGCGCAGCGCAATTTCGGCGCCATGGGCGAGCTGCTGACGGTGCTGCTGTTCGTGTATGCCGCCTCGACCCTGGAATGGGCCAGCGTGACGGCCGGCGCGGGCCTGGCTCTGGCCGTCGTCGGCGGACGCTTGCTGACGAAGGTCGCCGGCGTGGCCGCGTTTTCGCATGTCAGCGGCATTTCCTGGCGCAAGGGCGTGCTGACGGGCGTGGCCCTGACGCCCGTCTCCGTCTTCATCATCCTGCTGCTCGAACACGCGCGCCAGCACGGCGTGAACTTCGGCGACGAATTGAACGCCCTGGCCGCCATCACCCTGGGCCTGGAACTGGTCGGCCCCGTGCTGGTGCAGCGCGTGCTGATGCTGGCCAAAGAAACCCACGAAATCAAGGAGCGCTAAATGCCGCTGGAACCTTTTGGCCAATCGGCCGCGCTGACCTTCGGCGTCGAACTCGAACTGCAACTGGTGAACCTGTCGGACTATGACTTGACGGCCGCCAGCCCCGACCTGCTGCATCTGCTGAATAAAAAGCCGTTTCCCGGCAACGTCACGCCGGAAATCACCGAGAGCATGATCGAGATTAACTCGAGCGTGCACACGCACCATGGCCCCCTGCTGGAGCAGCTGCAGGAAATCCGCGACACCTTGATCACGGCCGGCGACAAGCTCAATATCGGCATCGCGGGCGGCGGCACGCACCCGTTCCAGCAATGGTCGTCGCAAAAGATCTTTTCCAAGCCCCGCTTCCAGGAGATTTCGGAACTGTACGGCTACCTGGCCAAGCAGTTCACCATCTTCGGCCAGCACGTGCACATCGGCTGCGCCTCGGGCGACGACGCCATGTTCCTGCTGCATTCGCTGAACCGCTACATCCCCCATTTCATCGCCCTGTCGGCGTCCTCGCCCTACGTGCAGGGCCGCGATACCCTGTTCGATTCGGCCCGTTTGAATTCCGTGTTCGCGTTTCCCATGAGCGGACGCGCGCCGTTTACACTGAGCTGGGACCAGTTCTCCAACGAGTATTTCGCCAAGATGGAGAACACGGGCATCATCAAGAGCATGAAGGATTTTTACTGGGATATCCGTCCCAAGCCGGAATTCGGCACCATCGAACTGCGCGTGTGCGACACGCCGCTGACGGTGGAGCGGGCCGCCGCGCTGGCAGCCTACCTGCAGGCGCTGTGCCGCTACCTGCTAGAACGCCGCGAAACCCCGCCCGTGGAAGACGATTACCTCGTATATAACTACAACCGCTTCCAGGCCTGCCGCTTCGGCCTCGATGGCGCCATTACGCATCCGAAAACCTACGAAACGATGTCGCTGCGCGAAGACATCATGACCACCCTGCGCAAGATGGAGCCGCATGCCGAGGCGCTGGGCAGCACGCCGGCCCTGAAACACCTGTCGGACGTGGCCAAGCAGTGGAGCGACGCGCAATACCTGCGCAAGCAGCACAGCCTGCAGGGCAGCGCCGAGGGTATGGTCGATTCGGCCATCCGCTGCTTCCGTGGCGAGCCGATGAACTACTGACGTTGCTGCCTGGCAACGTAGGTCGGATTAGCGGCGGCACGCCGCGTAATCCGAGAACATTGTTAGCGCTATTGGTGGCGTCGGATTACGGTCCTTCAGACCTAATCCGACCTACCGTTCGTCAACCAAAAAACCACAGCGCGCCTGCCCGTCATTTACAGCCGCCGTCCCCGCTTGCTACAATGAGAATGATTCTTATTATTGTTTAAAAACGCAAGGGGAATGCGATGCCGCTGGCAAAGCCGCTACAACGCCAGGACATCGCGACACTGTACGCCGACCACCACGGCTGGCTGCAGGGCTGGCTGCGCAAAAAACTCGGCAGCACGGCCTGCGCGGCCGATGTGGCGCACGATACTTTCATGCGCCTGCTCGACCGCGAAGACGCCGTCGCCGCGCGCGAACCGCGCGCCTTTCTCGCCACCGTGGCCCAGCGCGTGCTGTTCAACCATTACCGCCGTCAGAAACTCGAACAGGCTTATCTCGACGTGCTGGCGCAGCTGCCGCCCCGGCATGCGCCCTCGCCCGAGGAGCGCGCGCTGCTGCTGGCCACCGTGTTTGAACTGGACCGCATGCTCGACGGCCTGCCGCCTCCCGTCAAACGGGCATTTTTACTGCGCCAGCTCGACGAACTGCCGCAGGAAGACATCGCGCGCCAGCTCGGCATCTCGCTGGCCACGGTAAAACGCCATCTGCAGCGGGCCGGCAGCGCCACGCAGGCGTGGCAGCAGCTGCAAATACAGCACGAGCATCTGCCGCCCGCGGCGCACGCGAGCCTGCTGCGCGCCTGCGTGCAGGCGAACGCGCCGCGCCGCCATGCCGTCAAGACGCTGGCCCTGCTGCTGGCCTGCGGCGCCTCGCTGTATGCATTCGAACGCCGCAGCCCGTGGCGCGGCTGGACGGCCGACTACCGCACGGGCATCAATCAGCGCCGCGTCGTGACCCTGGCCGACGGCACGCGGCTCACGCTCAATACCAACAGCGCCGTGAACATCGCCTACGACGGCGCACAGCGCCGCATCGACCTGCTGGCCGGCGAAATCTTCATCGCCACCGGCAAGGATGCGGCGCAGCGCCCGTTCTTCGTCGGCACGCCGCACGGCAGCCTGCAGGCGCTGGGCACGCGTTTCACCGTGCGCCTGCACGATGGCTATGCCAGCGCCGGCGTGCTCGAAGGGGTCGTCGCCATGCTGGCCGGCGATGGCAGCCAGCGCCTGCTGCTGCGCCCCGGCGAAGGCGCCCATTTCGACAGTGACGCTTATCACCGCCAGGCGCTGGCGCCGTACGGCGGCGCGTGGCTCGACGGCATGCTGGTGGCGCGCGACATGCGCCTGGCCGATTTCCTCGCCGAGCTGTCGCGCTACAGCGAGCAGCTGCTGGACTGCACGCCCACCGTCGCCGGTTTGCGCGTGTCCGGCTCCTACCCGCTGGCCGACGTCGACGCCATCGTCGACGCCATCGCCGCCAGCCTGCAACTGCGGCGCAATACCATCACGCGCTTCTGGGGCCGGCAAGTCGTCAGGATCGAACTGGCTGCCCACTAAAAAATATTTTCTGCAAAGTGAGCTGTTTCGCCGTGCTCGCGTGACCTGGAAGATAGGCAGTCTCCATCTTGCGCATCCACGAAAGGTTTCATTCCATGCACCACGCTTCGCGTTCCCTCCTCACCCGCACCGTCCTGGCCTGCGCCCTGTCGCAGATCGGCATGGCTCTCACCCTGCCGGCGCTGGCCCAGGCACAAAGCCGGCAAGTGCGCGTCTACAGCATTCCGGCCGGCGCGCTGGGCGACGTGCTGACGCGCTTCGGCAGCGAGAGCGCCATTTTATTGTCGTTTTCCAGCGACGCCACGCAGGGCTTGCGCAGCGCCGGCCTGCAAGGCAGCTATGGCGTGCACGATGGTTTCCGCGTGCTGCTGGCTGGCAGCGGCCTGCAAGCCGTGCCGCAATCGAACGGCGGCTATCTGCTGCAGAAGATCCCCGCCGGCGCGGATACGCCCACGGCGGACAGCCGCGGCATGGCCGTCATGAGCGGCGTCACCGTGGTGGCGGCGGCCGAGCGCAGCGCCGTCACGGGCGGCACGGGCAGCTACACGGGCGGGCCAGCCAGCGGCGCCACGGGCCTGGCCCTGAGCCAGCGCGAAACGCCGCAGTCGCTGACCATCGTCACGCGCCAGCAGATGGATGACCAGAACAGCAACGCCGTTTCCGACGTCATGAAGAACGTCAATGGCGTGAGCGTGCAAAACTACGACAGCGACCGCTGGAGCTTCCAGGCGCGCGGCTTTGCCGTCACCAATTTCCAGTACGACGGCGTATCGGCCATCTATGACGGCGTCTACGACTGGGGCACGACGAACAGCGACATGGCCATCTACGACCGCATCGAAGTGCTGAAGGGCGCGACGGGCCTGATGAGCGGCTCGGGCGACCCTTCGGCCACCGTCAACATGGTGCGCAAGCGCCCCACCGCCAGCTTCGAGGGTTCGGCGACCCTGGGCGCGGGATCGTGGGACAACTACCGCGGCGAAGCCGATGTCTCCGGCCCCCTGAACGACAGCCGCACGGTGCGCGGCCGCCTGGTGGGCGCCTACCAGGACAAGCACTCCTACCTTGACCGCTACACGCAGCAGAAATCCGTCGCCTACGGCATCATCGAGGCGGACCTGACACCCGTCACCCTGCTGACGGCCGGCTTCACGCACCAGGATTACAAGCCGCGCGGCTCGACCTGGACGGGCTTCCCCGTGCTGCTGGCCGACGGCTCGCGCACGGATTTTCCCACCGCGTGGAACCCCGCCACGGACTGGAGCCGCCGCGACATGCGGAACACCACGCTGTTCTCGTCGCTGGAACATACGTTCGCCAACGCGTGGAAACTGAAATTGAGCGCCAACCAGCTGCGCAGCAAGCATGACAGCGTGCTCGGTTCGGCCAGCGGCGGCAATCCCGATCCCGTCACGGGCGAAGGCGCGTATTTCTTCATGGGCAAGTACAAGGGCGACCGCCGCCAGACCACCGTCAACGTCGACGCCAGCGGCCCGTTCACCGCCTTCGGTCGCCGGCACGAAGCGATGCTCGGCTACTCCCATTCCAGCGCGAAGCAGGACGGCCCCGTCTACGAATCGGTCTATCCACCCGTCGCAGGCAGCTATTTCGACTGGCGCGGCCAGTATGCTGAACCCGCATTTAGCCGCCTGGGCAACGACAACGACAGCACGCGCCAGAGCGGCCTGTATGGCGCCGTGCGCCTGCATCCAGTCGATGCGCTGTCCATCATCGTCGGTGCCCGCGTGAGCAGCTACAGGCAGGAGCAGGACCGCAGCTTCTTCGACCCCAAGACCGCGCGCATCACTTCGCGCATCGAGGAAAGCAACGTCATCACCCCGTATGCGGGCGTCGTGTATGACCTCGACAAGACGTATTCCCTCTTCGGCAGCTATACCAGCATCTTCGCTCCGCAAAGCAACCGCGACGTGAACCGCAACTTCCTCGCCCCCGTCCGCGGCAAGGGTATCGAGGCAGGCGTGAAAGCCGAATACCTCGACGGCAAGGTCAATGCCAGCGCGTCCCTGTTCCAGATCCGCCAGAGCAACGTGGCCAGCTCCGTGGGTGAAGTCAACGGCGAGGAAGCGTATCGAGCCATCGACGGCGTCACCAGCCGCGGCGTGGAAATGGAAGTGACGGGCGAAGTGATGAAGGATGTGAAGCTGAGCGCCGGCTATACCTACACCCACGTGCGCGACGCGGATGGCAAGGACGTCTTTTCCACCATGCTGCAAACCACGCAGCCTGCCCATTTGGTGCGCGTGCAAGGCGCGTGGCGCCTGCCGGCCAGCCTGGACAAGCTGACCGTGGGCGGCGGCATCAACTGGCAAAGCAGCTACGACGGCAATATCTGGAATCCCGCCATCGAGGATTATTCACGCATCAAGCAGGGCGGCTACGCGCTGGTCAACCTGATGGCCCGCTACGAGATCAGCAAGAACGTCACGGCCAGCCTGAACGTGAACAACCTGCTGGACAAGAAGTACCTGACGGGCCTGGGCCTGTTCCAGACGGGCTTCTACGGCGAACCGCGCAACGTGATGTTCACCGTGCGCACGAAGTTTTAATCAGCTTCCATACAGCGCCAGCGCCCAGGCTGGCGGGCGCAGTTCCAGCGCCAGGGACAGGTAAGCGGGATCGAAGCGCGCCGCCAGCAGGTACACATTGGCGGCGCCCTTCGGCTCCCAATTTCCCGTAAAGCCCTTTTCGCCGGCGGCCACGCGCTTGCGGTCGAAGGGCACGGCGCTTTTCGCGAACTCCTCGTGCGTCTTTCTCCCCTGCGCGTACGGCGCCAGCCAAGCCAGCGCCTCGGCCAGGCGCCGCGCTTCCGGCGCGCCATACCAGTCGTCGCCATGCGCCTGCGCCATCAGGGCCGTCGTCAGCAACGGCTCCAGGCTGTAGGTGGTGTAATGCAGGGCGTCGCGCTGCTCGAAATCGAAGGGTACGCCGCCGGCGCCGATATTGCGCGGCACGTGCGCCAGGAAGCGTTCCTTCGCCCGCGCAATCAGCAAGGTATCGCCCGTGACATACGCGGCGGCCGTGCCGATCTTGATGCGGTGGCTATGCCAGTTGTTGCGCACTGTGGACGGGCCGCCCACCTTGACGGGATCACTCAGATACCCCTGCGCCAGGGTGCGGCAAAACGCCTGCACCTGCTCGCGCTCGACGCCGTTCAAGCGCTCCTGTACCAAATCAAAACCCATCAGCAGGCTGGCCAGCTCCGTCTCGTCGACGGGGCTGAACGAGGGCTGATAGCTGCCGCTCCAGGCCAGCAGCAGCTGGCGCGCCGCCTCGAAATGCGCCATCTCGCCCGACAGCCGCCAGGCCAGCGCCTGCAAGCGCGCCTGGCGCCAGTCTTCCTGCGCCTGCTGGCTGGTCTCGCGTCCGCCCTCTCCCTTCAGCAAGCCGCCCGTGCGCACTTGCGCCATCAGGTGCACGGGCCGCGCCGCGTCCTTGCGCGCCGCCTTGACCACCTGTTCGGCGATGGCCGGCGCCACCCGCGCCTTGAGCGTGCGGGCACGCGCGGCGGACGTCAGCGCAAACGGCAGCGCGCCCTCATGCGGGCGCGGCGCCGCGCGCAAGCCCGCCAGGGGCAGCGCCAGCAGACCGGCCAGCACGGCGCGTCGGCGCATCAGGTGCGCACTCAAAACCGCGTCTCCCGCGCCGCGCGCAAAAAGTTATCGAGGATGGGCGTGCAATCGAGCAGCTCGACGCCGCCCGCCGAATGGAATTCCGGGTGCCACTGCAAGCCCATGACGAAGCGGGCACGCTGGTAGCGGATGGCCTCGACGATGTTGTCCCCTTGCGAATACGCTTCCACGGTGACGTCGCGCCCCAGGTCCTTGACCGACTGGTGGTGGATGGAATTGACGAGCGCCTCGCCCGCCTTCGGAAACATGCCCGCCAGGGACGAGCCTTTCGGGAAGACGATGGTGTGGCGGTGGCGGTCATACAGGTCGTTGACGTGGGAAGTGGCGCCTGCCACGTCCGAGGCGATGTCCTGGTACAGTGTGCCGCCAAAGCCCACGTTGATCAGTTGGCAGCCGCGGCAAATGCCCAGCACGGGTTTGCCCGCGTCGACGAATTCGTGCAGCAACTCCAGTTCGTACAGGTCGCGCGCGCGGTCGCCGTTCCATTCGGGGCGCGTGGCCGCCTCGGAATACGTCTGCGGCGAGACGTCGGCGCCACCCTGCAGCACCAGGCCGTCCAGGTGGCGCGCATAGTGGCGCAGGGTGATGTTGCTCGGGTGCAACTGGCCGCTGGTATTGACCGTCGGGATCATGAACACCAGCACGTCGCGCGACATGACCCACTGGGCGATCGACTCTTCCAGGTATTGCAGGTTCTTGCTGCGCAGGCCAGTGGCGCCCGGCTCCGGGTGGAAAATGCGCGCCGAGATGCCGATGCGCAGGGTGCGCCGCATGAAATCGCGGCTGGCCTTGTCGCGCATGGAGCGGTAGCGCGACGAGATCACACGCCAGGCCAGCGCCAGCGGCGTGTCGTTATCCTTCAGGTAGCGGGGGGCGGCGTCGCGCGCGCGGTGCTCCTCATCGGGCGCCCGGCGGCCCACCCGGTCTGGCCGCGACGGCGCCGGCGCTGCGGGATCGGTGGATGGGGGCTGCTGGGGATCTTTTTCGTCTGACATGGCAAGGCTGACTGAAAGCGGAGACGTTTTCAATATAAACCCCCGTCCCCGAAAGCACGATTCAATTTTGTAACAAAAGCCCACGCCCGGGGCATCCGCGCAACACGCGAGCGCCCGCCGCATACAGACCGTTTACGCCCACGGCCCCGCTTTTTAGAGAATCTTTACGCCCCCGCTGCTAATCTTGAACTTACCTCAACCACCGCTGCAAAGCCACCATGGAACCCCATTCACGCCTGCAATCGCATCAAGCACTGCCCCACCGCCATCCCCGCCTGCCCACCTTCCTCATGCACATCACGGTCGACAAGTCCTGCCTGGCCGAGCTGCGCCAGCTGGTCGTCCGGACCTGCGGCGGCATGCTGTCGTTCATGCGCGTCGAGGCGGTCGACCATGCCGAACGCATGAAAGTCTGGCTGTGCGTGACGGAACCGGCCCTGCGCCTGACCATGGATGCCGTCATGCGCCTGCTGCCGGCGGCGGAATTTGGCCGCATCAGCCAGGGGAAATCGCTATGAACCAGTACTCCTGCGAACAGGCGATGTCTTCGTCGCGCATCACCGCGCACTTCCAGGGCATCTGGGTGCCGATGGTCACGCCATTTCATGATGGCGATGGCGACATCGACTTCGACGCGGCCCAGCAGCTGGCCAGCGAACTGGCCGCCAGCGGCATCGATGGCCTGGTGGTGTGCGGCACCACGGGCGAAGCGGCCATGCTGAGCGCCGCGGAACAGAGCATGCTGCTCGACAGCGTGCTCGAAGCCGTCGGTCCCCGCTTCCCCGTCGTCATGGGGATCGGCGGCAGCGATACGCGCAGCGTCGTCGCCACGGTGCAGCGCTACAACGACCATCCGCTGGCGGGCCTGCTGGTCTCGGCGCCAGCGTACGTGCGCCCTTCGCAGGACGGCATCGTGCGCCACTTCCAGGCCATCGCCGCCGCCACCGACCAGTCCATCGTGCTGTACAACGTGCCGGCCCGCACGGGGGTCAATATCGAACCGCAAACGGCCGCCCTGCTGGCGCGCGACTCGCACTTCGTCGCCATCAAGGAAGCGGGCGGCAAGCTGCAGCAGCTGGGCGAACTGCTGCTCGACACGCGCCTGGACGTGCTGTGCGGCGACGACGCGCTGCTGCTGGCCAGCCTGTCCATGGGCGGCCACGGCGCCATGTCGGCCGCCGCCCAGGTACGCCCCGACCTGTATGCGCAGCTGTACCACCTCGTCAGGCAGGGCCGCCACGGCGCCGCCGGCGCCCTGTTCAAGACCATGCTGCCCGTTATCCGCCTGCTGTTTGCCGAACCGAATCCCGCTCCCGTGAAGGCAGCGCTGGCCATGCAGGGCAAGGTACGCGACGCATTGCGCCTGCCGATGACGCCCATGTCTTCCGCCGGCCAGGCCGCCCTGGCCGCGGCGCTCGAGCCCCTGATGGAACTGCCCGCATGGACCGCGAGCGACAGGGATGCGCCGCGCGAAGGCTGTCTGCTGCAGCTGGTTTCCCCTGCCAACATCATGCCAGCCGTGCGCCAAGATGATCATCGCCATCACGGATGAACGCGGGGGGATGGAGAAATCCATCCTGGCCGGGCGGCTGGCCGCCTCGCGCGCGCTGGCCGGCCGCAAGGTGCTGCTGCTCGATGCCGATCCGCGCCAGGGAGCCATGGCGCAAGCCCGGAACCTGCACGACGGCGCCATGAACGGCAGCCTGACGCGGCCGCGCCTGATGGCGCGCGCCATCAGCGCCAAGGGCTTGCAGCCGGAGCTCGAGCACCTGGTGCACTGCTACCACGACATCGTCATCGACAGCGAAGGCCGCGACTCCATGGGCAGCCGCTCGGCCCTGATCGCCGCGCGCGTACTGGTGGTGCCGCTCGACGGCGTCGCCGACGCCGGCGCGCAAACGGGCCTGGCGCGCCGCATCGCGCACGCGCGCAGCGTCAATCCGGAACTGCGCGTCCTGCTGGCAACGGACACGCAGGCGGCGCCGGCCCATGCCCTGGCCGCGCAGATCCCGGCCGCCCGCGTGGTGGGACTGGGGCAGCTGTACTGCGCCGTTTTCAACCTGCCAGCGTAAGTACGCAAAAAAAGGCGGCGCATGCGCCGCCTCTCCCTTCCGTCAATTAAAACGTCTTGCTGACCGTCAGCTGCAGCGCCGTCTTGCCCATGAATTTGCCATTCACGGGCGAGGCATACGCCGACTTGCCCGCGTTCGTGCCGATCACGGCCAGCGCGCCCGAAACAAACCCGAAATCGCGCGTGACGCCCACTTTCCAGTCCGTGTAGCTAGCCGCGTCATTATTTTTGACCTTCTGATGGCCCGCGTGCAGGTTGCCGGTCCAGCCATTCGTCAGGTCGATATTCGCGCCGATGTCCAGGTAAGCGCTGTTCTTGCTGTTGACGATGCCGAACAGGTTGGAGACGGCGTGCGAATATTTGATATAGGCGGGGCCGTACGACAGCTGGCCGTAGACTTCCTGCGTGTCCGCGTCGGCCAGGCCGGCGACGTGCTTCAAGCCGTTGTCCGCGTACACATAGGCCAGCACGCCGACGTCATAGCCGATAGCATCGTTCAGCTGGCCGCGCTTGCCCGCATACAGGTCCACTTCCACGTCGCCGCCGCCGCCCGCATCCTTGGTCCACTTGATGGTGGAAGCCCAGGCGCCCGCATACAGGCCCGTCGGGTTGTTGACGTAATCCACGCCGCCCTGCAGCGCGGGCTTCAAGCGCGTCTGCGAGATGCCCCGGTAACGGTAATCGGACACGCCGGCCACGTTGAAACTGACTTCATTGTCGGGCTTGGCCTCGTCCGCGTGGGCCAGGCTGCCAGTAAAGGCGGTCGCGACGGCAAGTGCAAGTAGCATTTTATTCATGGTTTTTTCTTCTTCATGGGTGGTATGGGCCTTTGCCAACATGGCGCAGCTGGCCCGCCGCTGCAAAAATTCGCTGCAAAAATTTAAAGTAAAGCGTCCCCCTGGCGCGCGCGGCGCCTGTTTTCAAACAGGGGAATATCAGGTGTTAGAGCGGCAGCAGCAGCCGGTAGCCGACAGCCGTTTCCGTCAGCAGGTACTGCGGCTGGGCCGGATCGGCTTCCAGCTTCTGCCGCAGATGGCCCATGTAGATGCGCAGGTAATGGCCGTTTTCGCTGTTCGACGGCCCCCACACTTCGCGCAGCAGCTGCGGATTGGTGACCACCCTGCCGGCATTTTTCACCAGCACCGACAGCAAACGGAACTCCGTCGGCGTCATGTGCACCAGCTGCTTGTTGCGCGTGACCAGCCGGTCCTTCAGGTCGACCCTGACATCGCCGAACTGCACCACGCCATCGTCGCTGGCGGCGGGCTGGCGCTGGCGGCGCAAGGTGGCGCGCACGCGGGCCAGCAGCTCGCCCACGCCGAACGGCTTGGTCAGGTAGTCGTCGGCGCCCGCATCGAGCGCGCGGATCTTGTCCTGCTCGTCGACCCGCGCCGACAGCACGATGATGGGCACGGCCGACCATTTGCGGATGTCGGCGATGAAATCGATGCCGTCGCCGTCGGGCAGCCCCAGGTCCAGCACGATCAGGTCGGGCCGGCGCGTGCCCGCGTCGATCAGGCCACGCTGCATGGTGGCGGACTCGAAAATCTGCCAGCCCTCGTCTTCCAGCGCGGCGCGCACGAAGCGGCGGATTTGCGGTTCATCCTCGACCAGCAAGGCGGTGGCGGAAGGTTCGTTCATGATGGTTTTCCTGTTTCATTTACGTTGGCGTCGTCCAGCTCCGCTTCCGGCAAGGCTGGCGGCGTACCCAGGGGCAGGCTGAAGACGATGGCGGCGCCCCGCCCCGGCGTGTGCGGCTGCGCGTGGATGGTGCCGCCGTGGGCTTCGACGATGGCCCGGCAAATGGCCAGCCCCAGCCCGACGCCCGGCTTGTTCGATTCGCGCTCGCCGCGCGTGAATTTTTCAAAGATGGCTTCTTCGCGGCCGGGCGGCAGGCCCGGGCCATCGTCAGCCACCGTCACCTGCAGGAACTGACCGTGCACTCCGGCCGCGACCGTGATGGTGCTGCCGGACGGCGTGTACTTGGCCGCGTTTTCCAGCAGGTTGCACAGCACGCGCTCGATCAGCACGGCATCGTAGCGCACCAGCGGCAAGTCCGGCGCCAGCTGCGTCTTCACGGCGTGCTGCTGCAACTGCGGACCGCTGGCGCGCAGCGCGCTGCCCACCACCTCTTCCAGCGCCTGCCATTGCAGGTTCAGGCGCACCTGCCCGCTTTCGATGCGCGCCATGTCCAGCAAGTTCGCCACCAGGGCGCTCATGCGCACGGTCTCGGACTGCAGCGAGCGCGCCATGTCCAGCTGCGCGGGCGACAGCGCGGGCCGGGACAGGGCCAGCGACTCGGCCAGGCCCACCAGCGACGTCAGGGGCGTGCGCAAGTCGTGCGACAGGGCCGCCAGCAGAGAATTGCGCAGCCGCTCGGACTCCATCTGCAGCAGCGCGCCCTGCGCCACGTCGATGTAGTGCACGCGTTCGAGGGCAATGGCCGCCAGTGCGGCAAAGGTATCGAGGTGCTGGCGCTGTTCCGGCACCAGCAGCCAGCGCCCGCGCTGCGCGCCATCGAGCGGCAGCAGCGCCAGCACGCCGCGCGTGCGCATGGGCGCGATCAGCGGCAGGTAGAAAATGGGCGAAGCCGGCAAGGTATCGGTGCCCGTCCCCGCCGCCTGCGCATGATCGAAGGCCCACTGCGCGATGCCGATATCGAGCGGCTCGCCGCCGTTCGGGGCCTGCAAGCTGCCCTCGTCATCGGGCAGCAGCAAGGTGGCGCGCGCGCGGAACGCCCGTTCGATGGCGCTTTTCGTGATGTCGAAAATCTGCTCCGTCTGCAGCACGCCGGACAACTCGCGCGAGAATTCGTACAGGGCGCGGGCGCGCGCTTCGCGGTGCGAGGCCACGCGCGCCTGGAAGCGCAGGCCGGCCGTCAGGTGGCCCGTGATCAGGCCCACGGCCAGCATCACGCCAAACGTGATCACATACTGGAAATCGCCCACGGCAAACGAGAAACGCGGCGGCACGAAGATGAAATCGAAGCAGGCCACGCCCACCAGGCTGGCCAATGCCGCCGGCCCGCGCCCCAGGCGCACGGCCAGCAGCACCACCGTCAGCAGGGACAGCATGGCGATGTTGGCCAGGTCCAGGTAGGGCTGCAGCGGCACCGAGGCGAGGGCCGTGCCCAGGCTGGCGCCGGCGGCCAGGATATAACGCCAGTGACGCGCGGGCCGGCGCGGCGCGTCCGCGTCGTCGCCCGCCGCGCGCCGGGGCGCGGCATCGGCCGGCGGCAAGCCCACCTCGATCAGATCGATATCGGGCGCCAGGCTGGCCATGCGCGCGGCCGGCGGCGCCTGCCACAGGCGCGCCAGCGCACGGCCGCGACCACGTCCCACGATGACTTTCGAGATATTCGCGCCGCGCGCATACTCGACCACGGCGCCGGCGATGTCGGCGGACGGCACAATGGCCGTGCGCGCGCCCAGGTCCTGCGCCAGCTTCAGGGTTTTCAGGATGCGTTCGCGCTGGCCCGCCGGCAAGCGCTGCAAGCGCGGCGTTTCCACGTACAGCGCGTGCCATTCCGCGTTCAGCTGGCTGGCCAGGCGCGCCGTGCTGCGGATCACGTGTTCGCCCCCCGCGTGCGGTCCCACGCAGGCCAGCAATGCGGCGCCCGTCTTCCACACGGGATTGATCGATTTCTCGACGCGGTAGGCCTGCACGTCATCCTGGATCCGGTCCGCCGTGCGGCGCAAGGCCAGCTCGCGCAGGGCGATCAGGTTACCCTTGCGGAAAAAATGCTGCGATGCCCGTTCGGCCTGCTGCGGCTGATACACCTTGCCCTGCTTCAGGCGGCGCAGCAGTTCATCGGCGGGGATATCGACCAGCACCACTTCATCGGCGCGGTCGAATACCGTGTCGGGCAGGGTCTCGGCCACGCGCACGCCCGTGATCCCCCCCACCACATCATTGAGGCTTTCCAGGTGCTGCACGTTCACGGTCGACAGCACATCGATGCCGGCCGCCAGCAATTCCTCGACGTCCTGCCAGCGCTTCGGATGGCGCGAACCGGCCACGTTCGAATGGGCCAGTTCATCCATCAATATCAGCGCTGGCGCGCGGCGCAGGGCCTCGTCCAGGTCGAACTCGTACAGGGTCTTGCCCCGGTACTCGATGGCCTTCAGGGGCAGCACGGGCAAGCCGTCCAGCTGGGCCGCCGTATCCTGGCGCCCATGCGTCTCCACCACGCCCACCAGCAAGTCCTGGCCGTCGGCCAGCAATTTGCGGGCGGCCGCCAGCATCGCATAGGTCTTGCCGACGCCGGCCGAGGCGCCGAAATAGATGCGCAGCCGGCCGCGCGCGGCTTTCTGTTCCTGCGCCTGCACTTGCGCCAGCAGGGCATCAGGGTCGGGGCGTTGGCTGTCGTTGGGGAGCATGTTGTATTTTAATCTTCTTGGGCATTGTAGGTCGGATTAGCGCGTCCGAAGGGCGCGCGTAATCCGACAACATCGTTGGCCTGGCTGGTGGTGATGTCGGCTTACGCTGCGCTAAGCCGACCTACGCCGACCTACGCCGACCTGCGCCTTATTTTGCCATGGCGTCAAGTAGGTCGGATTAGCGCGCAAGCGCGTAATCCGACGACATCATTGGCCAAGACATCATTGGCCAAGCGGTGCACGATGCCGACCTGCGTGCCTTTGCCAGCTTACTTTGCCATGGCATCCAACGCCAGATTCAGCTCCAGCACATTTACGCGCGGTTCGCCGAAAAAGCCGATATACGCGGTTTTCTGCACCTTGGCGATGGCGTTTTCCACCTGCGCCAGCGGCACGGCGCGCACGCGGGCCACGCGCGGCGCCTGGTACAAGGCCCCCGCCAGGCTGATTTCCGGGTCCAGGCCGCTGCTTGACGCCGTCACCAGGTCGACGGGGATCGGCTTGCGGTTGCCGGGATCGGCTGCCTGCAGGGCGGCGATGCGCGCCTTGACGGCGTCCACCAGGGCCGGATTGCTCGGCCCCTGGTTCGAGCCGCCCGAACCGGCGCCGTTATTCGCCATCGGTGCGGTGGCCGACGGCCGGCCCCAGAAGTACTTGGGCGAGGTGAAGGACTGGCCGATCAGGGTCGAACCGACGGGCTTGCCCCCACGCTCGACGATGCTGCCGTTGACTTCATCGCTGAAGGCCAGCTGCCCGATGCCGGCCGTGGCAAACGGATAGACGACGCCGCAGATCACGGTCAATGCGGCAAACAGGACCAGGGCGGGACGTACGATAGTGCTCATGATGGTTCCTTTAGACTAAATTGAGGGCGGACAGCAGCATGTCGATCAGCTTGATCCCGATGAAGGGCAAAATAATCCCGCCCAGGCCGTAGATCAGCAGGTTGCGGCGCAACAGGCTGGCCGCGCCGATGGCCCGGTATTGCACGCCTTTCAGCGCCAGCGGAATCAGCACGACGATGATCAGGGCATTGAAGATCACGGCCGACATGATCGCCGAGGCGGGGCTGGCCAGGTGCATGATGTCGAGCGCCTTCAATTGCGGATAGGTGCCCACGAACGCCGCCGGGATGATGGCGAAGTACTTGGCGATGTCGTTCGAAATCGAGAACGTCGTCAGTGATCCGCGCGTCATCAGCATCTGCTTGCCGATTTCAACGATTTCCAGCAGCTTGGTCGGGTTCGAATCGAGATCGACCATATTGCCCGCCTCCTTCGCCGCCTGCGTGCCCGAGTTCATGGCCACGGCCACGTCGGCCTGGGCCAGCGCGGGCGCATCGTTGGTGCCGTCGCCCGTCATCGCCACCAGGCGGCCTTCGGACTGGTAGCTGCGGATGAGCTTGAGCTTGTCTTCCGGCGTCGCCTCGGCGAGGAAATCATCCACGCCCGCTTCGGCGGCAATCGCCGCCGCCGTCAGCTTGTTGTCGCCCGTGATCATGACGGTCTTGATGCCCATGCGGCGCAATTCCGCGAAGCGTTCCTTGATGCCGCCCTTAACGATATCCTTCAGTTCCACGACACCCATGACGCGGCCATCATCGACCACCACCAGCGGCGTGCTGCCGCGGCGGGCGATGTCGTCGACGGCGCGTGCCACCTCGGCCGGATACGGCTGGCCCAGCGCTTCCACATACTTTTTCATGGAGTCGGCCGCGCCCTTGCGCAGCTGGCGCACCTGCTGCTCGCCAGGGATATCCACGCCGCTCATGCGCGTTTGCGCCGTGAAGGGCACGAAGGTGGCGTGCAGGCTGGCCATTTCGCGTTCGCGGATATTGAACTTCTGCTTGGCCAGCACGACGATGCTTCGCCCTTCCGGCGTTTCATCGGCCAGCGAGGCCAGTTGCGCCGCGTCGGCCAGCTGCTGTTCCGTCACGCCGGGTGCCGGCACGAAGCTCGATGCCTGGCGGTTGCCCAGGGTGATGGTGCCCGTCTTATCGAGCAGCAGCACGTCCACGTCGCCCGCCGCTTCCACGGCGCGCCCCGACGTGGCGATCACATTGGCCTGCATCATGCGGCTCATGCCGGCCACGCCGATGGCGGACAGCAAACCGCCGATGGTGGTCGGGATCAGGCACACGAGCAGCGCGATCAATACCGTGATGCTGACGGGAGTGCCGCTCCCGGCCGCCGCCACGGAAAACAGCGAGTACGGCAGCAAGGTCACGGTGACGATCAGGAACACGATCGACAAGGCCACGAGCAGAATCGTCAGGGCGATCTCGTTCGGCGTCTTCTGGCGCTTGGCGCCTTCGACCATGGCGATCATGCGGTCGATGAAGGCTTCGCCCGGGTTGACGGACACGCGCACCAGCAGCCAGTCCGACAGCACGCGGGTGCCGCCCGTGACGGCGGAAAAGTCGCCGCCCGACTCGCGGATGACGGGCGCCGATTCGCCCGTGATGGCGCTTTCGTCGACGGAGGCCACGCCGGCCGTCACTTCGCCGTCGGCGGGAATCACGTCGCCCGCCTCGACCAGCACCGTCATGCCCTTGCGCAGGTCGGTCGCCGGCGTGGGCAGCCAGGAGGTGCCGTACTTCGGCGTTTGCATTTTCTTTGCCATCACCGTCTGCTTGAGGGCGCGCAGCGAGGCCGCCTGGGCCTTGCTGCGGCCTTCGGCCAGCGCTTCGGCGAAGTTCGCGAACAGCACGGTAAACCACAGCCACACGGCGACGGCGACGATGAAGCCGAACGGCGCTTCACCCTGGCCATTCAGGGCCTGGATGGCCAGCAGGGTCGTGATGATGCTGCCCACATAGACGACGAACATCACGGGGCTGCGCCACTGCGTGCGGGGGTCGAGTTTTTTGAACGCATCGACGATGGCGGGACCGATCAGTGCGGAATCGAACAAGGTCAGGCTTGTGCGTGACATGGTAGCCTCTTATTTGATGAAAAGTTGCAGGTGTTCGACGATCGGGCCCAGGGCCAGCGCGGGAACGTAATTGAGCACGCCGACGAGCACGACGACGCCGATCAGCAGGCCGATGAACATGGGGCCGTGCGTGGGCATGGTGCCCGCATTCGCCGACAGGCGCTGCTTGGCCGCCAGCGAACCGGCCACCGCCAGCACGGGCACGATCACGCCGAAGCGGCCGAACCACATGGCGATCGCCAGCATCACGTTGTAGAACGGCGTGTTGGCGGACAGGCCGGCAAACGCGCTGCCGTTGTTGTTGGCCGCCGACGTGAAGGCGTACAGAATCTCGGAGAAACCGTGCGCGCCCGGATTGGCCACGCCGATCTTGCCCGGTTCGACCATCACGGCGATCGCCGTGCCCGTCAACACGAGGGCTGGTGTGATCAGGATGGCCAGCGACACCATCTTCATTTCATACGCCTGGATTTTCTTGCCCAGGTATTCAGGCGTGCGGCCTATCATCAGGCCGGCGATGAAGACGGCCAGGATGGCGAACATCAGCATGCCGTACAGGCCCGTGCCCACGCCGCCGAACACCACTTCGCCGAACTGCATCAGCAGCAGCGGCACCATGCCGCCCAGGGGCATGTAGGAGTCGTGCATGGAATTGACGGCGCCGCACGATGCGGCCGTCGTCACCGCCGCGAACAGGGTCGAGGAGCTGATGCCGAAGCGCGTTTCCTTGCCTTCCATATTGCCGCCCGATTGCAGGCTGCTGGCCTGCTGGTCCACGCCCAGCGATTGCAAGGCCGGATTGGCTTGCTGCTCGGCGCTCATCACGCCGGCCGTCATGACGACAAAGATCAGGGACATCGCGGCCAGCACGGCCCAGCCCTGGCGCAGGTCGCCCACCATGCGGCCGAAGGTGAAGCACAGGCCGGCGGGAATGATGAAGATGGCCAGCATCTGCAGGAAGTTCGACAGCACGGTCGGGTTTTCGTACGGATGCGAGGAGTTGGCATTGAAGAAGCCGCCGCCATTCGTGCCCAGCAGCTTGATCGATTCCTGCGACGCGACGGGGCCCATGGCGATCGTCTGCGTGGCCGCCACTTGCGCTTCCATCACGGGTTTGCCGGCGGCGTCCAGCACGGGCTGGCCGTCGGCCGTCGTTTTCGGCGTTGCATACGCCACGTGGTCGAGCAGGGTCACTTCCTTGTAGGCGGAAAAATTCTGGATCATGCCTTCGCCCATGAAGACGACGGACAGGGCCAGGGACAGCGGCAGCAGGATGTACAGGGTGGAGCGCACCAGGTCAACCCAGAAATTGCCGATCGACTTGCCCGAGCGCGACGCAAAGCCGCGCACCAGCGCGAAGATCACGGCGATGCCGGTGGCCGCAGAAAAGAAATTCTGGCAGGCCATGCCCAGCATCTGGGTCAGGTAGCTCATGGTCTGTTCGCCGCCGTAGCCCTGCCAGTTGGTATTGGCGACGAAGCTGACGGTGGTATTGAACGAGGAATCGGGGCTGACGGCGCCCAGGCCCTGGGGATTCAAGGGCAGGAAACCCTGCAGGCGCTGCAGGCCATAGACGAAGACGGCGCCCACGGTATTGAAGACGATCAGGGCGATGGCATAGCTTTTCCAGCCCATGGCCTTGTCGGCGGGCAGGCCGGACCAGCGGTACAGCAGGTTTTCCAGCTTTTGCAGCCAGCCCAGGCCGCGCACGGGGCCATCGCCGGCCACCCTGGCCATGTACAGGCCCAGCGGATAGCCGGCGGCCAGCAGCACGGCCAGGAAGGCCACCAACAACAGTATCGATTGCGTCGTCATCACAGTTCCTCCGCCTTCAGCAGCGCCACCAGCAAATACACGAGCAGGCCGGCCGAGACGACGGCGCCCAGCACATAAAACGCGTTCATTTGACGCTCCCTAATTTGTCGCAGGCGACGGCAAAGCCGGCCGCCACGACGAAAAACACGGCAATCAAGCCGAGATACACGAGATCCATTCCCACCCTCATTCAGGTTTGTTTTGATAGTGAGCAGATTAGCCAAAAGGGTCTAAAAAATTCGTAAAGACTGGGGAGGTGCTTGTAAACAAGATGTAAAAACGGCGGCTTTACCGCATAAAATCCTTCACAATGGGCGCAAAAGCCCCCGCGCAACGCACTGTTGTTGCCCTGGAGTAGCGCTATTGCTCGCCGGACAAGATAGAATGCGCGAGCGTCCGCACAAGGACGCCAAGCCTGCCGCACTGCCCTCCCCCAGTGACGCTGGACGGGATATACTGTATATTCATACAGTTATCGCCGCCGCTGTCATTGCGCCCGCAGTGCCCTGGCCTGGCGTTCCAACCACTGTCTTTACTTAGCTTGAACACGTATGGCCACTAAAAAACCAGCATCCGACTACAGCGAATCATCCATCCGTGTCCTGAAAGGACTGGAACCCGTCAAGCAGCGCCCGGGGATGTACACCCGCACTGAAAATCCGCTGCACATCATTCAGGAAGTGATCGACAATGCCTCCGACGAGGCGCTGGGCGGTCATTGCACGCATATCGCCGTGACGCAGAACACGGATGGCAGCATCACCGTCGAAGACAATGGCCGCGGCATTCCCGTCGGCCTGCACCCGGAAGAAGGCGTGCCGACGGTGGAAATCGTGTTTACACGGCTGCACGCGGGCGGCAAGTTCGACAAGGGTTCGGGCGGCGCCTACGCGTTCTCGGGCGGCTTGCACGGCGTCGGCGTATCCGTCACCAATGCGCTGTCGACGCGCCTGGAAATCACCGTCTGGCGCAAGGAAAGCGACGGCAACGGCCTGCATCACATGGTGTTTGCCAACGGCGACGTGATCGAGCCCCTGAGTTCCCGCCCCGCCCCGCGCGACGGCAAGAAATCCGGCACGCGCGTCACGGCCTGGCCCGATGCAAAATACTTTGATTCGCCGAACATCTCGCAAACCGAGCTGCAACGCCTGCTGCGCTCGAAAGCCGTGCTGCTGCCGGGCGTCACCGTCACCCTGACCAACGCGAAGACGGGCGATACGCAGACCTGGCAGTACGCGGAAGGCTTGCGTGGCTACCTGACCGAAACGCTGGCGCAGGTATCGAATGGCGAAACCCTGATTCCCCTGTTCGAAGGCGCGCAATACGCAGGCCCGGACTCGGAAGGCTTTGCCGAAGGCGAAGGCGCCGCCTGGGTCGTGGCGTGGACGGAAGAAGGCGCCATCGTGCGCGAATCGTACGTCAACCTGATTCCCACCTCGAATGGCGGCACGCACGAATCGGGCTTGCGCGACGGCCTGTTCGGCGCCGTGAAAAACTTCGTCGAAATGCACTCCCTGCTGCCCAAAGGCGTGAAACTGCTGCCGGAAGACGTGTTCGCGCGCGCATCGTTCGTGCTGTCGGCCAAGGTGCTGGACCCGCAATTCCAGGGCCAGATCAAGGAACGCCTCAATTCGCGCGACGCCGTGCGCCTCGTCTCGACCTTCACCAAGCCGCCGCTGGAACTGTGGCTGAACCAGCACGTCGACTACGGCAAGAAGCTGGCCGAGCTCGTGATCAAGCAGGCGCAGTCGCGCCAGCGCTCGCTGCAGAAAGTGGAAAAGAAAAAATCCTCGGGCGTGGCCGTGTTGCCGGGCAAGCTGACCGATTGCGAATCGTCCGACATCGCGCGCAATGAACTGTTCCTCGTCGAGGGCGATTCGGCGGGCGGTTCGGCCAAGATGGGCCGCGACAAGGAATTCCAGGCGATCCTGCCCCTGCGCGGCAAGGTCCTGAACTCGTGGGAGACGGACCGCGACCGCCTGTTCGCCAATAACGAGATCCACGACATTGCGGTGGCCATCGGCGTCGATCCGCACAGCGTGGGCGACTCGCCCGACCTGTCGGGCCTGCGCTATGGCAAGATCTGCATCCTGTCGGACGCGGACGTGGACGGCTCGCACATCCAGGTACTGCTGCTGACCCTGTTCTTCAAGCATTTCCCCGTCCTGATCAACAAGGGACACATCTGCATCGCCCGTCCGCCTTTGTACCGCGTGGACGCGCCCGCGCGCGGCAAGAAGCCGATGCAGAAAATCTATGCGCTCGACGATGGCGAACTGCTGGCCATCGAGGACAAGCTGCGCAAGGAAGGCGTGAAACAGGGCGCCTGGTCGATCTCGCGCTTCAAGGGCCTGGGCGAGATGAACGCCGAGCAGCTGTGGGAAACGACGATGAACCCGGACACGCGCCGTTTGCTGCCCGTCACGCTCGGCGAAGTCGACCACATGGCCTCGGCCTTGCGCTTCAATATGTTGATGGGCAAGGGCGAAGCGGCAGGACGCCGCGCCTGGATCGAGGAACACGGCAATGAGGCGGAGGCGGATATCTGATGATCATCGGCATCGACCTGGGCACCACCAACAGCCTGGTCGCCATCTGGCGCGACGGCAAGGCTGCCATCATCCCGAATGCGCTCGGTGAACACCTGACGCCGTCGTGCGTGAGCATCGACGACGACGGCACCGTGCTGGTGGGGCGCGCCGCGCGCGAACGGCTGCAGACGCACCCGCAGCTGACGGCGGCCGTCTTCAAGCGCTACATGGGCAGCGAAAAGAAGATCACCCTCGGCACGCAGCAATTCCGCCCGGAAGAGCTGTCGTCGATGGTGCTGCGCGCGCTGAAGGAAGATGCCGAAGCCTTCCTGGGCCACAAGGTCGAGGAAGCCATCATCACCGTGCCCGCGTATTTCAGCGATGCGCAGCGCAAGGCCACGCGCATCGCCGGCCAGTTGGCGGGGCTGCGCGTGGAGCGCCTGCTCAACGAGCCGACGGCCGCCGCGCTGGCCTACGGCATCCGCGACAAGGAACAGGAAAGCAAATTTCTCGTCTTCGACCTGGGCGGCGGCACGTTCGACGTGTCGATCCTGGAGCTGTTCGAAGGCGTGATGGAAGTGCGCGCCTCGGCCGGCGATAATTTTCTGGGCGGCGAAGACTTCGTCACCGTGCTGGTCGACGCTTTCATGGAAGGCAGCGGCCTGCGCGGCGCCGTCGGCAGCCGCCTGCTCGACCCGCGCCAGCAGCAGCTGCTGCGCGACGAAGCCGAGCGCGTCAAGCGATTGCTGTCGGACCAGCCGTCCGTGCGCATGGCCACGCGCTACCAGGACAAGGAGTACAGCTGGGAGATCGGCGAAGACAAGCTGGCGCAGCTGTGCGAACCGCTGCTGGCCCGCCTGCGCCTGCCCGTGGAACGGGCGCTGCGAGACGCCACCATCCGCGCGGCGGAATTGAATGAAGTGGTGCTGGCCGGTGGCGCCACGCGCATGCCGCTGGTGCGTAAACTCGTCTCGCGCATGTTCGGCCGCTTCCCCGCCATCCACCTGGACCCGGACGAAGCCGTGGCGCTGGGCGCCGCCGTGCAGGCGGGCCTGAAGATGCGCGACGCGGCCCTCGACGAAGTGGTCATGACGGACGTGGCGCCGTATTCGCTGGGCATTTCGATTTCGCGCCAGGTCGGCGCGAACCAGTATGAGGGCGGGCATTACCTGCCCATCATCGAGCGCAACTCCGTGGTGCCCGTCTCGCGCACGGAAAACATCACCACCATCCACGACAACCAGAAGGAAATCAACGTGGCGATCTTCCAGGGCGAGTCGCGCCTGGTGGCCGACAACGTCTTCCTGGGCAAGATCAGCTTCCCGATCCCCGCGAAAAAGGCGGGCGAGATCGGCATCGACGTGCGCTTCACCTATGACGTCAGCGGCGTGCTGGAAGCGGAAGTGACGGTGCTGGCCACGCAGGAAAAGCACAAGATGATCATCAGCGACAATGCAGGCGTGATGACGCCGGAACAGATCGAGCAGCGCTTTGCGGAACTGGCCGACCTGAAGATCCACCCGCGCGAGCAGATGGAAAACCGCACCCTCGTCACGCGCGCCGACCGCCTGTATGAACAGTCGCTGGGCGACGTGCGCCAGTACCTGGCGGCGCACACGGCCAATTTCCAGGCCGCGCTGGAAACGCAGGACCCGGCCACCATCCGCAAGGCGCGCCAAGCGCTCGACGAGGTGCTGCGCCAGGTCGAGAGCGAGAGCTTCCTGTAAATGGACGGCGGCATGCACAACGGCCAGCGCGGCCTGTGGGAGATCCTGGGCACGGAGCCGACCGGCGACGAGCGCGCCCTCAAGCGCGCGTATGCGAAGCGCCTGAAAGCGACGCGTCCCGAGGACGATCCGGCCGCCTTCCAGGAGCTGCGCGAAGCGTATGAATACGCGCTGCGCCATGCACACCTGTTTGCCGGGGAGCTGCCGGAAACGCAAGCGGCTGAAGCGGCGGCGCAAGCGCCAGAAGCGCCGCCCATGGAACCGGCCGACCTGTGGGGCGTCATCGACGAGCCCGCACGGGAAGCACCTGCGGAACTGTGGGGCGTCATCGCCCGGGAGCCCGCACCGCCGACGGAACTATGGGGCGTGCTCGCCATCGATCCGGCGCAGGAAGCGGAGCATCTGTGGCAAGGCTGCCTGGCATGGATGCGGCACGCGGATGCGGACGACGCGCTGGCCCGCATGTTGCAGGACGACGCCATGCTGAACCTCGACGTGCGTGAGGAATTCGAGCTGTGCGCGCTGCGCTACTGCGCCAGCGCCGGCTATGACCTGGCGCTGCGCCAGGCCCTGTTCGAACAGCTGGGCTGGGACCACGATTTTTCCTATCTGGCGCGCAGCCATGCGGACCTGGTGCGCAGCGCCGTGCAGCGCTACCGTGCAGACCGCTCGTTCGCCCATTTCAGCGATAACCGCGACAGCTACCCCGGCCTGGACTGCATCATGTCGCAGCAGGCACCAAGCGCCTACGCGCGCCAGCTGTTCGACCGAAAATTCACGCTGCAGCTGCGCGAGCTGCTGCACGCGATACGCTGGCAGCATGGCGAGATGCTGGCCTACAAGCTCGATACGGACCTGTTCGAGCAGTGGGAACACGCCGTCCATGCCAAACGCTACTTCAAGCAGACGGCGCTCGCGTCGGGCGGCCTGGGCTTCGTGCTGCACTTCATGCTCGCCGGCGTGCTTGACGCGGCCGGCTTCAAGCTCGGCGACGCGGCCGCCCATGCCAGCCTGCTCGGCTTCCAGGCGCTGGCCTTTTCCCTGCTGGCCATGCATGCCTTGCGCTGGCCGGCGCCCCTGTTCGCACGCCTGGACTCGCTGCAGGAAGCGCTGCAGGACCGCCTGCCCGTGCTGTGGCAGCGGCCCGGCTTGCGGCAGCTGGGCTGGATCGTGCCCTACCTCTTACTGGCGCTGATGCTGTTCCTGCCCGAACGCAGCGAGACCATGCGCCTCGTCACCGCGGCCGGCCTGTGCGCGTCGGCCCTGCTCGCGTATGCGATGAACCGCCAGCTGCTGCATGGCATGCTGCTGCTCCTGGTCCTGGGCTTGTCGCTGTTCGCCGCCATGTTCATGAGCGGCAAGGGCCAGTCGGCGCTGGCCATCGGCGACGCCATGCCGATGATGTTTTGCCTGGCGGCGCTGGCCCTGCGCAGCGCCACCGGCCTGTATGGCGATTGCGGCTGGCCGGAAGCGCTCTTGCCCCGCCTGCGCGCGGCATGGCTGATCGGCTGTGCGGGCCTGCTGTCCTTGCTGTATGTGCAGCAGCTGCCGGCCGCCCTCGTCGGCGCCGCGCTGTATGCCTGGTCCTGCGCCGGCCTGCTGTTTTCCCCCACCGATTTCAAATGGAGGACGATCTGGCCGGTGGTACTGGTGCCGTCCCTCGCCAGCGTCGTGCTGACCGGCCAGGCCCCGGCCATCCGCGCCATGCAGATGATGCACAACAGCGTGGAGCTGGCCCTGGCCGTGCTGTATTTCACCATGTGCTACATCTACAAGACCTACGGCAAGTCCTTCTCCAAATCCGGGCTGTCATAATCGCCCCCATGAATTCAACCGCAACCACTTAACACCGAAACAAGCGCCATGTCCACACAAACCAATTTATTTGACGATGCCCAGCCTGAGCCGATCGAGCCGGATGAACCGGTATTCGACGGCGAAGCGCTGACCCTGTCCACCTTCGCCGAGCGCGCCTATCTCGATTACGCCATCTCCGTCGTCAAGGGCCGCGCCCTGCCCGACGTGTGCGACGGCCAGAAGCCCGTGCAGCGCCGCATCCTGTATGCGATGAATGAGCTGGGCTTGAATTCCACGGCGAAGCCGCGCAAATCGGCGGCCGTGGTCGGCGACGTGCTGGGCAAATTGCATCCGCACGGCGACCAGTCCGTGTATGACGCGCTGGTGCGCATGGCGCAGGATTTCTCCTTGCGCTACCCGCTGATCGACGGCCAGGGCAATTTCGGCTCGCGCGACGGCGACGGCGCCGCGGCCATGCGTTACACGGAAGCCCGTTTGACGCCGATCGCCAAGCTGCTGATGGATGAAATCGGCATGGGCACGGTGGACTTCCAGCCCAACTACGACGGCTCGACGGAAGAACCGAAGCTGCTGCCGGCCCGCCTGCCGATGGTGTTGCTGAACGGCGCCTCCGGCATCGCCGTGGGCCTGGCGACGGAAATCCCGTCGCACAACCTGGCCGAAGTGGCGAAAGCGGCCGTCGCCATGATCCGCGATCCGAAGATGACGCACGCCGAGCTGATGGCCATCATGCCCGGCCCCGACTTCCCCGGCGGCGGCCAGATCATCACGCCGTCCTCGCAGATCGCCGACATGTACGCGAGCGGCCGCGGCAGCATGAAGGTACGCGCACGCTGGAAGATCGAAGAACTGGCGCGCGGCCAGTGGCAAGCCGTCGTGACGGAACTGCCGCCGGGTACCTCGTCGCAAAAGGTGCTGGAAGAAATCGAAGAATTGACGAATCCAAAGATCAAACTGGGCAAGAAGGCGCTGTCGCCGGACCAGGTGGCCCTGAAGGCGCTGATCCTCAATTCGCTCGACACCATCCGCGACGAGTCGGGCCGCGCCGCGCCCGTGCGCCTCGTGTTCGAACCGAAGTCGAAGAACCAGGACCAGACGGAATTCATGCTGATGCTGCTGGCGCACACGTCGCTGGAATCGTCGACCTCGATCAACCTGGTGATGATCGGCGGCGATGGCCGTCCGCGCCAGAAAGGCCTGGGCGACATCCTGCGCGAGTGGATCGATTTCCGCTTCGAGACCGTCACGCGCCGCACCGGCTATAAACTGGGCAAGGTCAAGGACCGCATCCATATCCTGGAAGGACGCGAAGCGATCCTGCTCAATATCGACAAGGTGATCCAGATCATCCGCAATTCGGATGAGCCGAAGGCGGCCCTGATCGAGGCGTTCAAGCTGTCCGAGCGCCAGGCCGACGATATCCTGGAAATCCGCTTGCGCCAGCTGGCGCGCCTGGAAACGATCAAGATCCAGCAGGAACTGGCCGAACTGCGCAAGGAAGAAAAAACGCTGCAGGACCTGCTCGACAACCCGGGTTCGATGAAGCGCGCCATCATCCGCGAAATCGAAGCGGACGCCAAGCAGTTCGGCGACGCGCGCCGCACCCTGATCGAGGAAGCGCAAAAAGCCGTGGCCGAACAGAAGGTGGTCGATGAACCGGTCACCGTCATCATCTCGGAAAAAGGCTGGGTGCGTGCGCGCACCGGCATCGGCCACGATGCGGCGCAGTTCACGTTCAAGGCGGGCGACAGCCTGCATGGCGCCTTCGAGTGCCGCACGGTCGACACCCTGTTGGGCTTTGGCAACAACGGCAAGATCTACTCGGTGCCCGTCTCAGCGCTGCCCAACGCGCGCGGCGACGGCGTGCCGATCACGACCTTGTGCGACCTGAGCGGCGGCACGCCGGGCAACGCCGTGCGCATCCTGCACTACTTTGCCGGCCATGGCGCCACCAATTTGCTGCTGGCGTCGAGCGCCGGCTACGGCTTCATCGCCAAGGCGGGCGACATGACGAGCCGTCTGAAAGGCGGCAAGGCCTTCATCACCCTGGACGATGGCGACGTGCCTTTGGCGCCGAAAGTCATCCCCGATGCGGCCAGCGCCCTGGCCTGCCTGACGGAAGGCGCGCGCCTGCTGGTGTTCGGCCTCGATGAAATGAAAACCCTGTCCAAGGGCGGCACCGGCGTCAAGCTGATCGACCTCGATGCCAAGGACAAGCTGCTTGCCGTGCAGCCGATCACGCAACGCGGCGTGGTGGTCTCGGGCATCGGCCGGGCGTCGAAACCGCAGGACGCGTCGCTGGGCGCCACGGCCCTGGCCGAGCACTTCGGCAAGCGCGCCAAGAAGGGCAAGGCGCTGGCGGCCAAGCTGAAACCGGTCTCGATGGCAGCCATCGGCTGACCGCCATCACGCCACACGAAAAGACAGGTTCGCCTGTCTTTTTTTTCGTCCCCCGCATCTGGCAGCAGAGTAAATAACTTTACAGATAGGCGCCGCGCTCCCGTTATCCCTGCAGGCATGCCACCGGCATGCCGCACACGGACAGGAGAGCCAGGATGACAAACAACGTTTCAGGCAGGCTGCCATGCAGCGCCTGACCCCGGCAGAACGGCTGGTGGCGGCCATGGCGGCCGAAGGTTTGCCGTATAAAAGCATCGCCAGGGAACTGGGCAAGTCGCCGGCCACCGTGCGCAATCAGCTGCATGCGATTTACCAGAAACTGGGCGTGGGCAACCGCACGGCGCTCGCGCACAAGCTGCGCGGCCGGCCTTAACGCCGCGCCAGGCGCAGCACGTCGGGCGTCGCTTCGACGATGTCGATCACGTCCTGCCCCCCGCCAGCATCACTGAGCGCGTAGCGGCCCATGCCCAGGGGTACCAGCTTGGCAACGGGGCCGGCGCGGGGACGATCGTCGGGGCCGGGCGCCATCGACGTCAATGTCGCCACCCCTTGCGCCATGGCGCCGGCGGGCGCGCCGAATTCGAGCACCTTGCGCCCCTTGCGGCTGGGAGGAAAGGCGAAGGTGGCCGTGGGCCGGTACACCTCGATACCATCCGCATCCTCCTCGAAGGAATGCGTCCAGCTGCCGCTGGGCAGTGCCGTTGTCATGCCGTGCATGCCACCTCCCGTTTCACGCATAGACGTCAGAAACACGATACCACGCCGCCCAGGCTTTCATAGCCGCTCACGGAAGGAGACCAGGCCGTGCCGTTCCAGGCCTTGTGGAACAGGGCCCCATTCGTCCCCGTGACAAACACGTCGAGGCGGTTCGCCGCCCAGGCCGTGGCGCGAGGGCGCGAGGTGCACACGCCGCCCAGGCTTTCAAAGCCCGTCAGCGACGGCGTCCAGGCGCTGCCGTTCCACGCCTTGTGGTACAGGGCGCTGTCCGTGCCGATGACGAACAGGTCGAGCCGGTTGGCAGCCCACGACACGGCTTCCACCTCGCCCACGCAGATGCCGCCCAGACGCTCGAAGCCATCATTGGAAGGGCCCCATTTCGCGCCATCCCACCATTTATGATACAGGGCGCCATCGGTACCGGTGACGAATACGTCGAGGCGGTTCGGTCCCCACGCCACCGCCCTCGGCGACGAGGTGCAGATGCCGCCCAGGCGCTCGTAGCCCGTCAGCGACGGCCCCCAGGCCGTGCCGTTCCACCACTTGTGGTACAGCGCCCGGTCCGTGCCGATGACGAAGACATCGAGGCGGTTCGGCCCCCACGCCACGGCTTCCGGCTGGCCCAGGCAGATGCCGCCCATGGCTTCGTAGCCGGTCAGCGACGGCCCCCAGGCGGACCCGTTCCACCACTTGTGATACAGGCCGCGGTCCGTGCCGACGACAAACACGTCGAGGCGGTTCGGCCCCCAGGCCACGGCGCGCGGGTCGTCCACGCACAAGCCGCCCATCGCTTCGTAACCGGTCAGGGACGGGCCCCAGGCCGTGCCGTTCCACCATTTGTGGAACAAGCCGCTGTCGGTGCCAGTGACGAACACGTCGAGCCGGTTCGGCCCCCACGACACCACCTGCGGCGCACTGGTGCAAATGCCGCCCTGCCCTTCATAGCCGGTGACGGACGGCGCCCAGGCCGTGCCGTTCCAGGCCTTGTGGTACAGCGCGCGGTCGGTGCCCAGCACGAAGACGTCGAGGCGGTTCGCGCCCCAGGCCACGACGGGGGAAGAACTCTGGCGCGGCGTGGCGCCCGTGCCGCCCGTTCCCGTGCCGATGCTGGCGCGCGGACCGTCGAGACAGGCCTGCATGCGCGCCACCTGGCCCGCCGTGAACATGAACATGGCGGGATCGTCGACGTAATCCATGTAGTTCATGAACATGTCGCCATTCGGCCCGTTGCTGCAGGAAATGTGCGGGAACGAAGGCTGGCCCGTGTTCGGTCCGCCCTGGTTCGGCGTGTCGGCCACGTTGTCCGTGCCCGAGCAGCCGGTGCCGTCGTCGCCCCAGATATGGTTCAGGTTCAGCCAGTGGCCGATTTCATGCGTGGCCGTGCGCCCCAGGTGGAACGGCGGCGCCGCCGTGCCCGTCGTGCCGAAGGCCGATTGCAGGATCACCACGCCGTCGGTGGCGGCCGGACCGCCGGGAAATTGCGCGTAGCCGAGCAAGCCGCCGCCCAGCTGGCAGACCCAGATATTCAGGTAGCTGTCGGCCGGCCAGGCATCCATGCCGCCCGTCGCCTGCGACTTGACGGCATCGTCCGCGCCAAACGAGGCCACCGTCGTCTGGCGCCGCTCGATGCCGCTGGTGGCCGCGCCATGCGGATCGATCGTGGCCAGCGCGAACTCCACGCGCGCATCGGCCGTCAGCGGCAGGAACGGCGCCGGCGTGCTGTTCACGTCGGGATTGACGCGGCGGAAGTCACGGTTGAGCACATCGATCTGGCTGGCGATCTGCGCATCCGAAATATTCTGCGCGGCCGTATTCCACACCACGTGCACGACCACCGGTATCTGCGTCACGCCGGAACGTCCGGCGCTGCTGCCGGCGCCCTCGTACATGCCAGCCTGGTTTTCAATCTCGGCGCGGATGTTCGCATAGGAGGGGTCCTCCGTCAGCAGGCGGCGATGCACGTCCATCGTGGCGCAGGTGCGCACCTGCGGCGTGCCGCCGCCCTGGCCGCCGCCGTCGCCGTCCATGCCGCCTCCACCGCCCCCGTCATCGCCATCGCGGTCGCCCCCCATGCCGCCGCCATCGCCCACGTGCATGCAACTGGCGCCGGCCATGCCCTGCGAAGCCTGCTGCATGGCGCCGCCCGGCATGTCGCCGGCATGCGCGGCGGTCGCGCCCTGCGCGAGCGCCGCCTGATCCGCGTACGACATGCCCAGGCGCGCTCCCGGCATGGCGTCGGCGCCCGCCGCATCAGTACCGGCATGCACGTCGCCCTCGACCGGCATGGACTGCATGGACTGCATGGCCGGCGCGCCTTCCGCCGAACCGGTGGCCGGTAATTTTTTCGTTTTAGCGGTGCTCATGGTGTCTCCTTCGTCTGTTTGCCAATTCACTATGGCACGGCGAAAAGAACAGCATTTGTGCCAGATCAAGACTGGCAAGCGGTGCCCGAAAAAAGTGGCAGACGAAAAAAAAGACAGCCGAAGCTGTCTTTTTGGCTTGCGGGCCGTGGCCCGCAAACGGGGAATTACTTGGCGGCGGCGGCCTTGACTTCAGCGTCGGCCTTGGCCTTGGCTTCTTCCGTCTTGGTGGCGGCGAGGGCTTTGTCGGCGTTCGCTTCCACTTTTTCCTTGGCGACCTTGGCGTTCGCTTTCACGGCAGCCTTGGTGGCTTTCGCATCGGCCTTGGCATCGGTCTTGTCTGCCTTGGCTTCCGCTTTCAGCTTGTCTTCCGCATCGGCGTGGACGACCTTGTCATGCGCCTTGGCTTTGGTCTTGTTGGCCTTGTGCTGGGCGTCGGCTTTCTTTTCGTCAGCCTTCATCTCGGCCTTGGCGACGTTGGCGTCAGCCTTGGCATCGACCTTGGCTTCCGAAGCGGCAGCCTTGTTGACGTCTTTTTGCGCGGAAGCCTGGGCTTTCACGACAGCTTCCGTGGCCGGCGCCGTTTGAGCGAAGGCGGCGGTAGCAAACAGGGTGGCGATCAGGGCGGCGAGTAATTTGTTCATGATGAGACCTTTCAATATGGTTTAATTTTATTCTTACTAAAGGCGGGCAAAATGTTCAAAATTTGCCAGGCATCGCGCTGTTTCTTGATGTAGCGCAATGGCATGACTTCATAGTAAAGATAACTGGCAAACCACACAGTGCGGTAGCGCACTCAACGAGAAATATGTGCAAATCGACAAATTCCCCATCGAGTGCGGCCTGACGCTTCAGATCCTCATGCGCCCACGGCCAGCGCCGCATGGCGCGCCGCCACCCACTCCTCGTTGGCCGGCTCCACGCCCACCACGATACGGCTGGCGTCGGTGGAAATACGGCTGGCGTTGCGCGCATTCGCCTGCGCATCGAGCACGGGACCGATAAAACCGAGCTCGGCGCAGATGCGCTGGCGCAATTCGGCGCTGTGCTCGCCGATACCGGCCGTAAACACCAGCATGTCCAATCCCCCCAGCACGGCTGTCAGGGCGCCGATCTCGCGCACGATGCGGCGGACATATAAAGCCAGCGCGGCGCGGATGCGTTCGCCCGTCGCATCCTGCCGGTCCTGCTGCGCCAGCAAGACCGGCGGGTCGGCCGACACGCCCGACACGCCCAGCAAGCCCGACTCGTGGTACAGCACATGCGCCACTTTTTCCAGCGACAGCTTTTCGATCTCCATCAGGTAGATCACGGCGCCCGGATCGAGCGAACCGCAGCGCGTGCCCATCATCAGGCCGTCGAGCGCGGAAAAGCCCATGGTGGTGGCCACGCTGTGCAAATTGTCCATGGCGCACAGGCTGGCGCCGCTGCCCAGGTGGGCGACGATGACCTTGCCGTGCGCGACAGCGCCAAAACGCCGCTCCAGCACCAGCGACTGGTATTCATACGACAGACCGTGGAAGCCGTAGCGGCGCAAGCCCCGCTCCCACGCATCGTAAGGCAGGGCCAGCATCTGCTCGACCTGCGGCACCGTGTGGTGGAAGGCCGTGTCGAAGCACGCCACCTGGGCGATGTCGGGCCGCGATGTGAGCAGCACCTCGATCGCCTCGAGCGCGAACGGCTGGTGCAGGGGCGCCAGCGGCACATAGCTTTTCAGGTCCGCCAGCACGGCGAAATCGATGCGCACGGGGGCGAAGTACTTGCTGCCGCCATGCACCACGCGGTGCGCCACGGCGCGCAGCGCACGCCCGTCCAGCTGCGCCACCACTTGCGCGCGGATGTATTCGAGCGCCGCGTGATGCGGCTGCTGCGGGTCCAGCTGCAAGGCGACCGCCGGCAGGCCGCCGGCGCGGTAGGTGGCGCTTTCGCGGCCGATGCCTTCGACCCTGCCGCTCCATTGCGCCTGCTGCGGCAGCACGCCGTCCGCCTGCTCGAACAGGGCGAACTTGATGCTCGACGAGCCGCAATTGAGCACCAGGATCAGGGTGCCGTCGGCGTGGGTGATTGGCGCGTTCATGGCGGCGTGCTCCGGTAATGGTTGGCCAGCATCACGGCGATGGCGCACGAGGCGATGCGGCTGGCGCGCGAATCGGCGCGGCTGGTGAGGATGACGGGGATCTTCGCGCCCAGCACGATGCCGGCGCTGTCCGCGTCGCCCATGTACTCGAGCTGCTTGGCCAGCATATTGCCGCTTTCCAGGTCGGGCACCAGCAAAATATCGGCGCGCCCCGCCACTTCCGAGACGATGCCCTTGACGGTGGCGGCGGCGATCGACACGGCGTTATCAAAAGCCAGCGGGCCGTCGAGGATCGCCCCCGTGATCTGTCCGCGGTCGGCCATCTTGCACAGGGCGGCCGCGTCCAAAGTCGCCGGCATGTCCGCGTTCACCGTTTCCACGGCGGCCAGGATGGCCACGCGCGGCCTGGCCACGCCGATCACGTGCGCCAGGTCGATGGCGTTGCGCACGATGTCGGCCTTCATGGCCAGGTTGGGCGCGATATTGATGGCGGCATCCGTGATGATGAAGGGGCGCGGATAGGCGGGCGTCTGCATCAGGAAGCAGTGGCTGATGCGGCGCTTGGTGCGCAGGCCGGCGCTGGCCGACAGCACGGCCGACATCAGTTCATCCGTGTGCAGGCTGCCCTTCATCAGCGCCTCTACTTCGCCCTTGCCCGCCAGTTCGGCGCCGCGCGCGGCGGCCGCATGGCTATGCTCGACATCTTCGATGGCGATGCCGGCCAGGCTCAGGCCCGCTTCGGCCGCCACCGCTTCCAGGCGCGCGCGCGGCGCCACCAGCACGGGCGTGATCAGGCCGGCCGCATGCGCGTCCAGCGCGCCCGACAGGCTCAATGCATCGCAGGGATGGATCACGGCGACCCGGATCGGCCCCAGCGTACGTGCGTGCTCCAGCAGGCGCCGCGTGCCGTCGCCGTTATGCAGCCGCACTTCGGGCAAGGTGGCGCGCGCCCGCTCGATCTGCTCGGCCGGCGCGATCACCTGCGCCTCGCCGTCGAGCACCACGGCGCCATGCTGGTTGACGCAGCGGCAAGCCAGGGTCACGTGGCGGCTGCGCGGCTCGAGGGCCGTGACGGTGACGCTGATGGCCAAGGTATCGCCCACGCGCACGGGTTGCAAAAAGCGCAGGGTCTGGCCCGTGTAGACGGTGCCGGCGCCGGGCAGGCGCGTGCCCAGCACGGCGGAAATGAGTGCCGCGCCCCACATGCCGTGCGCGATCACGCCCTGGTAGCGGGTGGCGGCGGCAAATTCCGTATCGAGGTGCTGCGGGTTGTCGTCGCCCGACATCACCGCGAACAGGGCGATATCGTCCATGCTCAGGGTGCGCGTGATGCTGGCCGTGTCGCCGATGGCGATCTGGTCGAAGGTGCGGTTACGTACGATATTCAGATCATCGTCTTGGGTAGTGGTCATCGTGGTCTTCTATACAGGGGTAATGTGTTTGGCCGGTTTGGCCTTGGGTCCGGCATGGGAGGCGCGCGCGTCCGGCGGCAGCGCCTTCGCCTGCGCCTGCGCCTGCTGCTTGACTGCGCGGTCGAAGACGTCCAGCATCTGCTGCAGGCTCGCTTCCTCGTCCGGCGTCGGCGCCTCGGGCACTTGCAGCACTTGCTGCAGCCATTCGGCCAGCGCGCCGATGTCGTCCGGATCGGCGCGCGACAGCAAGGCCGGCAAGGCGGCGATGGCGGCATCGAAATCATGCAGCATCAGGCGCGCCTGCTGGCGCACGATGCCGCGGAATTCCTCCATGCTGACGTCCTGCCGGTATTGCGGCTTGATCAATTTGAGGGCCAGGTTGACCCTGCGCTCGTCGGCGATCATGCGGAAGCGGTAGATGTAGAACAGCGCGCGCACGGCCGCTTCCACCAGGCCGCCGCGCTGCATGTCCTCGTCCATCTTGCGCGTTTCGCAGCGCACGTATTCGCAATGCTCGGGCGAGATGCCGGGATGGGGGCGCGGCGGCGTTGCATCGCCGATGGACTGTCCCGTCAGCGCCTGCACCAGGGGCGAGCCGTACACCAGGTCGAAGGTGGTTTCCTGCAGCATGTCGCGCCAGTCGCGCCAGCCGTTCAAGCCGGCCGTGATGGCGCCGGAGACGGCTTCCTGCATGGCCAGCAGCGGGTTGTCGGGCGATACCGGCTGGCGGTGGGCGCGCACCTTTTCCGCCTCCCTGGCCACCAGCCTGGCCAGCGGATTGTGGTCGGTCCAGCGCTCGTACGACACGCGCAGCGGATGCGCAAGCTGCAGGAAGCGCGCGGTCTGCGGCGTGACCATGGCGCGCACCCACGGCTGCGCGAACGTGCGGTACAGGGCCAGGTTCACCTCGGACACGCGCGCGGCGGCGGCGAACTTGCGGTCGTTTTCCACGCTCGGCTGCACGATGGCGCGCACGTCTTCGATGCCGCGGTGCTCGACCTGCAGCACATAATCGCCGCTGGCCAGGTCGGCGTTCGGCGTGTCGGGCGTCTTGTCGACGATCCTCGCTTCGTAGATCCCGGCCGGCAGCAGGTTGATCAGGTCGATATTGCTGGCGAATTTCTGGTGTTCCTTGTGCCCCACCTTGGCCGAGACGAAGATGCCCAGGTGGCCTATGCTGTCATGCACGGCATACACGATGGTCTGGTCGTGCATCAGCACGTCCTTGTCGTCGCGGTACAGGTCCGTGATCCAGCCCAGCGCCTGCGGCGGCGGCGTGATGTTGTCGCCATTCGAGCAGAATACGACGATGGGGGAGCGGATATTGCGCAAGTCCAGGCGCACGCCGTCGGAGGTGATCAGTTCGGCCGTGGCCAGGCGGTTGCCGATGAACAGATTGTCGACGATGTACTGCATCTCGACGTCGTTCAGGAACACGTGGCCGCCCCAGTATTTTTCAAATTCCAGGTAGCGGGGCGCTTCCGTGTCGATGTGCGCATACAGATTGTACTGCTTGCTCCACAGGGTATTGGCCGGGTTCAGCTTTTCGAAATTCTGCACCAGGCTGGCGCCGTCGAAGCGGCCGTTGCCCAGGTCGCCCGCCAGCGCCGTGGCCCAGCTGCCGCCCATCAGGCCGCCCGCGTAGCGCATCGGATTGCGGCCATGCCAGCCGGCCCAGTAGGACACGGGCGCGCCGGCCACGATGATGGGGCCGAACAGTTCCGGGCGCATGGCCGCCGTCATGAGGATTTGCCAGCCCGCCTGGCAATTGCCGATGACGACGGGCTTGCCCTCGCTGCGCGGATGCAGGGCGATGACTTTTTCCAGGAAGGCCGCCTCCGCGTGCATCACGTCTTCCACCGTCTGTCCCGGCACGGGATCGGGCAGGAAACCGATGAAGTAGCACGGGTGGCCGGCGCGCAGGGCCACGCCGATCTCGCTTTCCGCCTTGAAGCCGCCGATGCCGGGACCGTGGCCGGCGCGCGGGTCGACGACGACAAACGGCCGTTTCGATGGCTCAGGTTCGGGCGCATCGGGCGTCAAAATGCGCGCCAGGCCGTAGTTGACGGGGCGCGCCAGCTCCAGGCCCGACATCACCAGTTCGGCGGGGAAATCGAGCACGTTCGGCACTTCCTCGGCCAGGTGCTCCTGGTACTGGTTGCCGCGCCGGCGCATCACGTCCGCGTACAGCACGATGCGCTGCCACGAGTCGCGCGCATAGTCGCCCAGCATGCCCAGGGACGGCAAGCCGCCGGTGGAGAAAAATGGTGCAGCTTCGGTTGTCATGGCTATCCTTTTCATGCAAAAAACGCCGGACCATTCCGGCGCGGGGGCTACGCCATCTGGCTGATGGTCTTGCGAAAGCGCGCCAGCGCGAAGGTAAACAGGGCCGTGCCGATGGCCAGCAGGGCCAGGAACGGTTTCCACACCACGTCGATGCCGGCACCCCGGTACAGGATCGCCTGGCTCAATTCGACGAAATGCGTGGTCGGGGCGATCAGCATGATGTTCTGCACCAGCTCGGGCATGCTTTCGCGCGGCGTGCTGCCGCCCGAGAGCATCTGCAGCGGCAGCAGCACGAGAATCAAGAGCATGCCGAACTGCGGCATGCTGCGCGCCACGGTGGCCAGAAAAATGCCCATCGAGGTGGTGGCAAACAGGTGCAGGGCCGCGCCGCACAGGAACAGCGCGATCGAGCCTTCGATCGGCACGTGCAGCATGCCGCGCACCACCAGGTTCAGCGACAGGGCGGCGGCCAGCAGCACCACCAGGCCCATCGACCAGACCTTGCCCAGCATGATCTCGGCCGGCGTCACCGGCATCACCAGCAAGTGCTCGATGGTGCCGTGTTCGCGCTCGCGGATCAGGGCCGCGCCCGTGAGGATGATCGACAGCATCGTCACCTGGTTGATGAGTTCCATCAGCGAGCCGAACCACGCCTGGCTCAGCGAGGGATTGAAGCGCGCGCGCATCACCAGCTCCACGGGCGAGACGGTCGCGCCCCGGTAGCGTTTGCCGAATTCGGCTATTTCACCGGCGACGATCTGCTGGATGTAGCCGCTGCCGCTGAAAGCCTGGCTCATGCGCGTGGCGTCCACGTTCAGCTGCAGTTCCGCGTGGCGCCCGCCCAGCACGTCGGCCTGCAGCTTGGGCGGGATCGTCAGCACGAAGGTGTACCGGCCCGCGTCCAGGCCCGCATCGACCTGGCTCTGGTTGATCATGGCCGGCGGCGTGAACTGGGGCGGGAAGAAGGCCGAGGCGATGCGCCCGGACAGGGGCGAGCCATCCTCGTCGACGATGGCGATCGAGGCCATGTGCAAGGTTTCCGGCTTGGCCGTGGCAGCCACGTAGATGGCCAAAGTGAACGTGTAGAGGATCAGGATCAGCATCATCGGGTCGCGGATCAGGCTCCAGATTTCCTTCACGCCCAGGCGGTAGATGTTTTCAAGGTGGCGCATGTCAGCTCTCTTGTTTCTTCAGCAGCGCCACCGTCACGCCGAGGATCACGGGAATGGCGACGAGCAGGGGCCAGAACGAGGCGTGCAGGTCGCCAAAGCCCAGCGCCTTGTTGAATACGCCCCGGCTGATGTTGAGCATGTGCGTGGCCGGATACATCAGGCCGACAGCCTTGCCCACGCCTTCCATCGACGAGACGGGATTGAGCAGGCCGGAAAACTGGATGGCCGGGATCATGGTGCCGATCATGGTCACGAACAGGGCCGCGATCTGGCTGCGCGTAAACGTCGAGGCGAACAGGCCGATGCCCGTGGCGCAGATATTGAAGATGAAGGTGGCGCCGATCAGGGTCGGCAGGCTGCCCTTGATCGGCACGCCGAAGGCGGTGACCGCCAGCAGGGCCATGAGGACGAAGTTGAACATGGCCAGCACGACGTAGGGCACCTGCTTGCCGAGCAAGAATTCCAGGCGCGTGACGGGCGTCACGTACAGGTTGATGATGGAACCGAGTTCCTTTTCGCGCACCACGGACAGCGCCGCCAGCATGGCCGGCAGCATCAGCAGCAGCAGGGGAATCACGGCCGGCACCATGGCGGGCAGGCTTTTCACGTCCGGGTTGTAGCGGTAGCGCGTCTGGATGGCGACGGGATTGCTCATCGTGATGCCGTAGCGGTGCAAGGCCTGGTCGGCCAACCACAGCTGGTGCATGCCCTGCACGTAGCCCTGCACGGTTTCGGCGCGCATCGGCATGGCGCCGTCGATCCACGCGCCCACTTGCGCCGGCGCGCCGCGCTGCACGTCGCGCGCGAAGCCGGGCGGGATCTCGATGGCCAGCGACAGTTCGCCGCTGCGCATGCGCTTGTCGATATCGGCATAGTCGCGCAGCGGCGGGCGCTCGACGAAGTAGCGCGAGCCGGCCAGGTTGTTCGTGTAATTCTGGCTCAGGGTCGTCTGGTCGTGGTCGAGCACCGCATAGCTCAAGTCTTCGACGTCGAGGCTGATGCCGAAGCCGATGACGAACAGCAGCAGCACGGAGCCGCCCAGCGCCAGGGTCAGACGCACGGGGTCGCGGCGCAATTCCAGCGCCTCGCGCCACATGTAGCTGAGCATGCGGCCCAGGCTGAAACGGCTGCGCCGGTGCTGCGGCGCGGCCGCTTCAGCCTTCTGCACGGGCGCTTCGGCTTCGCTTTCCTGCGCCGCCGCTGCCGTGCCGCCGCCCGCCTCTTCCAGGTAGGCGATGAAGGCCGCTTCCAGCGATGGCGCGCCCTTCTTGCGCACCAGTTCGGCCGGCGCATCGCTGACCAGCACTTTACCGGCGTGCATCAGCGAGATGCGGTCGCAGCGCTCGGCCTCGTTCATGAAGTGGGTGGAAATGAAGATGGTGACGCGGTCGCGCCGCGCCAGCTCGATCATCAGGCGCCAGAAATTGTCGCGCGCGATGGGGTCGACGCCGGACGTCGGTTCGTCGAGGATCAGCATTTCCGGCTTGTGCACCATGGCCACGGCCAGCGACAGGCGCTGGCGTATGCCCAGCGGCAGGCTGTCGGGCAAGTCGTCCATCACGGCGCGCAGGTCGAAGCGCTGCGCCATTTCGTCGATCCTGGCCGGAATCTCGCCCTCCGGCACGTGGAACAGGCGCGCGTGCAGCACCAGGTTCTGGCGCACCGTCAGTTCGCTGTACAGAGAGAATGCCTGCGACATGTAGCCGACCCTGCGGCGCGTATCGATGTCGTTGGAATCGACCTCTTTGCCGAACAGCCAGGCCTTGCCTTCCGTGGCCGGCAGCAGACCCGTGAGCATCTTCATGGTGGTCGACTTGCCGCAGCCGTTCGAGCCGAGAAAACCGAAGATCTCGCCGCGGCCGATGCGGAAACTTACATGGTCGACGGCCGTAAAATCGCCGAAGCGCATGGTCAGGTCTTTGGCCTCGATGGCGACGTCCTGCGCGCTGGCAGGGTCCAGCGGCGTGATCACCACGGGCTGGTGGCCGGCGCGCTTGGCTTCGGGCAGCAGCTTGATGAAGGCCGCTTCCAGGTTGCCACTTTCGGTGCGCGCCAGCAGTTCGGCCGGCGTGCCCGTATCGAGCACCTTGCCGTCATCCATGGCCACGAGCCAGTCGAAACGCTGCGCCTCGTCCATGTAGGCGGTGGCCACCATCACGCTCATCTGCGGGCGCTGCACGCGGATGCCGGCGATCAGGTCCCAGAACTGGGCGCGCGCCAGCGGATCGACGCCGGTGGTCGGCTCATCGAGAATGAGCAGGTCGGGATCGTGGATCAGGGCGCAGCACAGGCCCAGCTTCTGCTTCATGCCGCCCGACAGCTTGCCCGCCGGGCGCGCGAGGAAGGGTTGCAAGCCCGTGCTGCGCGTCAGCTGGTCGATGCGGCGGCGGCGCTCGGCCGCGTCGTGGCCGAACAGGCGCGCGAAAAACTGCAGGTTTTCCTCGACCGACAGGGTCGGATACAGATTCTTGCCCAGGCCTTGCGGCATGTAGGCGATGCGCGGGCAGACATCGTCGCGGTGGCGCGCATCGCGCATGTCGCCGCCCAGCGCCATCACGCTGCCCTGCTGCACGGCGCGCGCGCCGGCCACCAGCGACAGCAGGCTCGATTTGCCCACGCCGTCGGGACCGATCAGTCCCACCATGCGGCCGGCCGGCACGTCGAGGTCGATACCGTCGAGCGCCACCGTCTTGCCGTAATGCTGGCTGACGCCCTGGATGCTGACGACAAAGGAAGTCACGTCCATGCTCACTGCGGAACCTTGGCCGTCAGTTCAGCGGGCCATGGCTGCTTCGCATCGAGGCGCACCCAGGCCACGCCGGGCAAACCCACCTTGACCAGGGCCAGATGCTTTTGCAGCAGCTCGCGGCTGATCTGCGCCTTCACGCGGAACATCAGCTTCTGGCGCTCACTGGCCGTTTCCACCGTCTTCGGCGTGAACTGCGCGCTGGCGGCGACAAACGAAATCGTCGCGGGAATCACGTAATTGGGCGCCGCATCGAGGATGAGGCGCACTTCGCCGCCCATCGCCACCTTGCCGGCCGCCGTCTCGGGCAGGAAGAAGGTCATGTAGACGTCCGACAGGTCGACCAGGTTGAGCACCTTGCCGCCGCCGGCCAGCACTTCGCCCTGCTGCGCCACCAGGTATTGCACGCGGCCGTCGCGCGGCGCCGTCAGCTGGCCATCGGCCAGGTCGGAATCGATGCGCGCCGTGGTCGCCTCGGCGGCGACGACGGCCGAACGCGAACCGACCACCTGCGCTTTTGCCGCATCGATGGCCGCCTGCGCCGCCGTCACCTGCGCCTTGGCCGCATTCAGGGCGGCGGCCACGCTGCGCACGCGGGCGCGGTCGTCGTCGAGTTCCTGCACCGAGGAAGCGCCTTCCTTCGACAGGGTTTCGGAACGGGCCAGGCGGCGCTTGGCCGCATCGAGTTCGCTTTCGCGCTGCGCCACCATGGCCAGCGCGGCCGCCTTGTCGCTCTCGCGCACGGCCACCTGCGCCTGCGCGCCGACCACGGCATCGGACGCCTGCTGCTGGCGCGCGCGCGCCTCGTCGCGCTGGGCCGTCAGCGAGTCGACCTGCATGGTGGCCAGCGGCTGGCCCGCCTTGACGAAGTCGCCCTCGCGCACGAGGATCTCCTTGACCCGGCCGGCCAGCTTGGTCGCGACGTCGACTTCCGTCGCCTCGATGCGGCCATTGCCGCTGACAAAACCTTCGCCAGGGCCCGTGGGGCGCATTTTTTGCCAGGCCACGTAGCCCAGCACGAGAACGGCCACGACCAGCGCGACGGGGATGAGTTTTTTCTTCAGTTGAGCATTCATGGTATCGGGGCGATCAAATTAGTGGGTGGAAGCGGCGGCGGGTGCGGGTGCGCCGCCGCCCAGGGCCGCATACAGGCTGACCTGGCTGGACAGCAGCGCGCGGCGCGTCTGCACCAGCTGCTGCTCGACCGTCAGCAGGTCGCGCTGCGCATCGAGCACTTCCAGGTAGGGCGCAGCGCCATTGTCGTAGCGCAGCTTGGCCAGGCGCGCGCGTTCGCTTTGCGCGGCCAGCGTGGTCTTGCCGATGTCGACCTGCAGCGCCAGCCAGCGCCGGTTCGACAGCGCGTCAGCCACTTCGCGGAAGGCGCCCTGCACGCTCTTTTCATAATTGGCCACGGCCACGTCGCGGCGCACCTCGGCCAGGTCCCTATTGGCGCGCAGGCGGCCCGCGTCAAAGACCGGCAGCACCAGGCGCGGGGCGAAATTCCAGGCCCCGCTGCCCGAGTCGAACAGGCCGCTCAATTCCGCGCTGGCCGTGCCATAGCCGGCCGTCAGCGAAATGGTGGGGAAGAAGGCGGCGCGCGCGGCGCCGATATTGGCCTGCGCGGCGCGCAGCTGGTGCTCGGCCGCCATCAGGTCGGGGCGCTGCGTAAGTAAAGCCGAGGGCAGGCCCGCATGCAGCGGCTGCAGCACGCTGGCATCGTCGAAGCGGCGCACCTCGCCAGCCACCGGCGCCAGGTCGACGGGGCCGCCCACCAGCTGGGCCAGCGCATGCGCCTGCACGGCGCGCGCCTGTTCCAGCTGGGCCGACAGCGACAGGGCCTGGCTGAGCAGGGTTTCCACCTGCGTCAGGTCCAACTTGGAAATCGATCCTACCTCGAAGCGGCGCGTGAAGATGCGCAGCGATTCGGCGCGGCTGTCGACCGTGGCGCGCGCCAGTTCCACCCGTTCGTCGAGTTCGCGCAAGCCCAGGTAGCCATTGGCCACCTGCGCCACCAGGGCCACGCCGACAGCGCGGCGCGCCTCGTCGCTGGCCAGCAGGGTTTGCAGCGCGCTGTCCTTCAGGCTGCGCACCCGGCCCCAGAAATCGAGTTCCCAGGCGCTCACGTTCAAGCCCGCCTGGTACTGCGCGCTCGTCATGGCGCGCCCCGTCGGGCTCAGGTCAGCCGGCGCGCGCGCGCGGCTGCCGGAGGCGCCCAGCGCGATGGTGGGAAATTGTTCGGCGCGCTGGATGCCATACGCGGCGCGCGCCTCTTCCACGCGCAGGGCGGCGATGCGGATGTCGCGGTTGCCGGCCAGCGCCTGCGCAATGAGCGCCTGCAGGCGCGGATCGGCAAAGTAGGCTTGCCAGGCGACGTCAGGCGCGCTTGCGCCGGCAGCGTCAGTTTCCGGATACTGCGCCGCCACGGGCAGCGGCGGCGGCGCGTAAGACGGCGCCAGCGAGGCGCAGCCGGCCAGGGCCAGCGCGGTGGCCAGCGCGGCCATCCTGGCGCGGTTGGGCAAAGTAGAAACAGCCATGGTCATCTTCTTCCAGTCAATTCAGAATGTTGTAGCCGCCATCGACGTACAGAGTGCCGCCCGTGATGGCGCGCGCGCCGTCGCCGGCGAGGAAGGCGCACAGCGCGCCCACGTCCTCGATGGTGGCCAGGCGGCGCATGGGCGAGCGTTCGATGGCGTCGGCCATCAGGCGGTCGAAATGGGCGATGCCGGAGGCGGCCCGCGTCTCCAGTGGGCCCGGCGAGATGGCGTTCACGCGGATGCCTTGCGGCCCCAGTTCGGCGGCCAGATAGCGCACCGACGCTTCCAGCGCCGCCTTTACGGGTCCCATCAGGCCATAGTCGGCGATGACTTCCTCGGCGCCTAAATAACTCATGGTGGTCAAGCTGCCGCCGTCCCGCATCAGGGGTTCGGCCAGCTTCGCCATGCGCATGAAGGAATGGCACGAAATGTCCATCGCCTGCGCGAAACCGTCGGCAGAACTGTCCGTCACGCGGCCATGCAAGTCGGGTTTCGGCGCATACGCAATCGAGTGGACGACGAAATCGATGGCGCCCCACTGCCGTCCGATCTGCGCAAACAGCGCCTCCAATTGACCCGGCATGGCCACGTCGAGCGGCGCCATGATGGCCGCCTGCACTTGCTGCGCCAGCGGCTCCACGTGCGCTCTGGCCTTGTCATTGAGCCAGGTCACGGCCAGTTCGGCACCGGCCGCGCGCAGCGCGCTGGCGCAGCCCCAGGCGATGCTTTGCGCGTTGGCGATGCCCACCACCAGGCCCCGCTTGCCCTGCAAAGGCAAGTGCGGGCGCGAATCGGCCGTCATGCCTGGACGGGACGCAAGGCGGGCCACGGCGTGGCCGCATGCACGCAGCGCGCCGCGCCGGCGCGCATGGCGGCCGCGCTCATGGCCAGGGTCACGCCGCCGGCGCGCGCATACGGCAAGGCAATCGGCGTGTGGGGATGGAGGGTATTGCACGCGTCAGGCGCGGGGGTCTGCATCTTCATGAATCGGCTTCCGTCACTGAAATTCGAGGCCGGCACCAGTGCATTCTCGGGGAACTGGTACAGGGCGAAAATTACTCTACAGCATTTAGATACGTGATTCGCGATGAGTCCGGTCCGCATGCTTATCATTTTGAGCTAGGTCAACTATAAGTGCGATTGCGGCAATGCAACATTGATGTAAATCAAATTTCACCTCAATATTATTTAAATGAAATAATTTTCAGGCAAGCGTGCGGGCATACGTATTTGATAATACTACCGGGCTGGCGGGAAGAAAAGGGAGCATGCCGGCGCCAATGCCGATTGTCTGGAAAACAAGCAGCGCCGGACGATGGCACAAGGCCGGCAATGGGAAGGATAGGACAGGGGGCCATGCTATTGCGATGCAACATGGCCCGCCATGCTTACTCAAACGACATGAACGGCATTATTGGCGCGGCGCCGGGGCGCCACGCGAATACAGGTCGATGATGGTGCTGATGCCATCCTGGCAGACGGAACAAAACGTCTCGCTGCGGTCGAACATGATGCATTGCATCTCGGGCCGGTAGTAGCCGGACGATTCGTAGTTCGCGCCTTCGAAGGCGCCCACCGCATGGCGCTGCGGCGCCTTCGAGAACAGTTGCTGCGTGTACGCCAGGTCGGCCTTGAACAAGCCGCTCATCTCGCTTTCCGGGCGGTTGGCAGCGCGCAGGGCCGCGCGCTGCTTCTGGTATTCGCGCGCATGGCTGTCGTACGCTTCCTTCGGCCAGGGCGTCGGCAGCGGCGTGCCCGCCTTGACGTGGCTCTTCCATTTCAGCTTGGCCGGATCGCGCAGCGCCGTGGCGTTCGGCTCCCACGGTTCCTGCCGCTCGCCGTTCGACTGGTAGGCCACGGGCGAGGTGTAGTACTCGTCGGCCAGGCCGGCGAAATGGTGGCCGAATTCATGCACGAACAGGTAATTGGCCCAGTCGTTGTTCGCTGCCGCCGTGCTGAACTGGCCGAAAATGCCGCCGCCGCCGTAGGTGTCGTTATTGACGAGGATTTCGATGAATTCATACGGCGCGTACTGCGCCAGGTCGCGCAGCGCGCGGTTGTCCGTCGTCAGCACATAGCGCTCGCTGCCGAAGATGTCGTAGCGCGTGCCCAGCGGCGAGGCGTGATGCACGCCCGTCGATGGACGCGACACGCCCGATTCCTGCGTCGGCGCGGCCATGGCCCACACGTTGAAGTCATTGGCCCGCTCGCGAAATGGCGAGACCGTAAACAGGTGCTCGGCCAATTTCCGCGCCGTCGCCTCGAACTTGCCCATTTCGGCGGCCGTGTAGCCGTCGCCCATGATCAGCAGGTCGACCTTGCCGGACGAGGGCCCTTCGACACGGATCGGGATCGGCTTGACGGGCGCCGGCGGCTGCTTGCGGATCACGTCCTGCGCGGCAGGATCGACATCGGTGCTCCACACAACGGAAAACAGGCCGCGTTCGTCGCGCTTGAGGATGCGCACGCGCACGGGATGCTCGGGCTGCGGGAAGCGCACGGATTCCTGGAAGGCGCGCGTCGTGGTTTTCGCTTCGTCGGTACTGGCCCACTCGCCGAAGATGGTGGAAAAGCCGCGCGAGTAGAGCACCTTGCCCGACTTGATGTCGACCACTTCCAGCATATTGTTGCCGCGGTTGCTGTCGTCGATGGGGCGCGCCAGGTTGCCCGGCCATGGCAAGGGCTCGACCAGCACGCGTTCGACCGCATAATGCTCGCCCAGCGCATTGCCGCTGTGCTGGTAGTCGAGGCGCATGGTGGCCGGCAGCGGGGCATTATCGGCCTGCGCGGCGGGAACCATGCCGGCGGCCAGCGCCAGCGCGCACAGAAGGGATCGGATCGGGGTCTGCTGCATCTCATTCCTAACACGGTAGAAAAACGGGTAAAAGAAGCGGTTTTCCGAACAAACAGCGGCGCCAGCGGCGGGCATGGAAAAATCCGGTGCGGCACATTGTAGCGACAGGAATCGGCACTGCAAAGCACCCAGCTTGACCGCGCCACGCAATCGCTTTATATTAGACTGACTAATCGATTAAATAAAAGGAGAGCCAACCACCATGCGCACCATCGATCCGGGTAAACACGCGGCGCGCCGCGACGCCATCCTCGCCGCCGCGCGCCACTGCTTCGCGCGCAAGGGCTTTCACCAGACCAGCACCGCCGCCATCTGCGCGCAAGCGGGCATGAGTCCCGGCAACCTGTTTCACTATTTCCCCACCAAGCAAGCCATCATCGCCGCCATCGTCGACCAGGAAGGCAGCGAGACGGCCGCCTATTTCGCCGGCGTGCAAGGCAGCGCCGATGCGTACGGCGCCCTGCTCGATTTCATGGACCTGGTGCTGGCGCTGGCGGCCGACGGGGACTTTGCGGGGCTGGCGCTGGACATTGCCGCCGAGGCGATGCGCGACACGGACATCGCGGCCAGGGTGGCGCGCAACGACGCCAGCCTGCGCGGCGGCCTGCAAACCTTGCTGGCAGAGGCGGCCGCACAGGGCCAGATCGACGCCGCGCTGGACGCCGCGCAAACTGCCGGCTGGATCGCCGCGCTGATCGACGGCATCTTCAACCGGGTCGCCGTCGATCCCGATTACGCGCCGCTGGCGCAGCGCGCCAGCCTGCACCTGCTGCTGGCGCGCTTCCTGCGCCCGGCCCTGGCATGAGCGCCGCCATGCCAACCCCGCCCGCGCGCATCGCCGACGTCGACGCCCTGCGCGGCTGCGCCCTGTTCGGCATCCTGGCCGTCAATATCGGCGCCTTCGCCACGCCCTGGTTCGGCCTGGGCTTGACCGATCCCGCCTTTCACGGCGGCGTCGACCGCGCCACGCATTTTCTCGTCGCGCTGCTGTTCGAGACCAAGTTCTACCTGCTGTTTTCCTTCCTGTTCGGCTACAGCTTCACCTTGCAGATGCAGGCGGCCGCGCGCGCCGATGCACCGTTCGTGCCGCGCATGCTGCGCCGGCAGGCGGGCCTGTGGCTGATCGGCGCCCTGCATGCCGTGATCCTGTTTCATGGCGACATACTCACCACCTACGCCGTGCTGGGCATCGCGCTGCTGGCGCTGCACCGCTGCGGCGAACGCCAGGCGCTGTTCCTGGCCTTGATCCTCGTCGCCGTCTGTGCCGCGTTCTGGGCAGGCATGGCCTGGCTGCAAAGCCTGCAGCCGGCGGGCGACGCGGCGGACAACGCCGTGGCGATGGCGCAAAAGGCGGCAACGGCGCTGGCCGCCTACCATGCCACGCCGGCAACAGTCATCGTGCAGCACCTGCGCGAACTGAGCGACATCTGGATCGTCCTGCTGCTGGTGCAGGCGCCGTGCGCGCTGGCCATGTTCCTGTGCGGCCTGGCCGCCGGCAAGCGCGAGATGCTGCTGCACGCGGCCGACTATCTGCCGCTGCGCCGCCGCCTGCTGCGGGCCGGCGCGCTGGCGGGATTGCCCGGTGCCGCCTTGTATGCGTGGACCTCCGTGTATGGCGACAGCCAGGCATGGCAGGTGGCGGGACTGGCCGTGGGCCTGGCGAGCGCGCCGCTGCTGGCCGGCGCCTACCTGGCATTGGCGCTGGCCCTGTTCGAGCGCCTGCGCGACGGCACGCTGTTTGCGCTGCTGGCCGACACGGGCCGTATGGCCCTGTCGAACTACCTGCTGCAGTCAACCGTCTGCGCCTGGCTGTTCCTCGCGTATGGCGCGCGCTTGATGGGCAGCGTCTCGCCGCTGGGCGCCCTGGCGCTGGCCGTCATCATCTTCAGCCTGCAGCTGCCGTTGAGCCGCTGGTGGCTGCGCGGCCACGCGTACGGCCCCGTCGAGTGGCTGCTGCGGGCCTTGACGATCGCCGCGTGGCCGCGCTGGCGGCGGTAGCGCGCCGCCTACTTGTAGCGGTACAGCGGCTGGCGCAGCTGGATCGGGCGGATGTCGAGGCGCAGTTTCAGCACCGAATACGCCTCCGCCTCGGTCGAGCTGTAGCCGACGCTGTTGACCGTTTTACTGAAGCGGAACTCGAAGCCCAGGTCCGGGTACGGGTCGCGCGGATTGCCGAAGGCGATGCCGATGGCTTCCTGCTGCGCGTTGTCGATCAGGTTGCCCATCAGGTCGAGCACGGCGTTGTTGCCGAGGATATCGTTGGTAAACACGGGCTCGCGCATGTCGGGCTGGTTCGGATCGAGCTTGTTGTCGGCCTTGTCGGGCGAGGGCGTAAACACGCGCGTGACGAGGTTGAATTTGTCGCCCCGGTCCAGGTAGCTGATGGCCGCGTTGCTGATATTGAAATTTTTCACGCCGCGGTCGCTGATGGCGCCCGACAGGTCGATCAGCAGGGCGCCGCTGTAGCCGATCACTTCCACGTCGCGCATGGCGTCGACCACCATGGCGCTGTTTTCATCGATGCCCAGTCCCAGGTGATAGCCTTTTTTCAGCATCACGGGAATCATGCGCGCGAAACGGCCGCGCACCAGCAGATGCTGGTCGACGAAGACGTCGCTGCCGATGAAGCCCAGGCCCGGCGCGATCTCGCGGCCATCCGTGACGCCCATTTTCAGCATGTCGAGCACGGGTTTGGCATCGTAGAACATGGTGGTGCTCATGATGGCCGCGCCGGCGCTGGAGCCGGCGATCACGCCGCCGTTGCGGTAGACCGACCAGATGGCTTCCAGCGCGGCCGTGCGGCTGCCGTCCGGACGCAGCAACGCTTGCGTGATGCGCCCCTGGTCGCCGCCGGCGAAATAGATGCCGGTGGCCGACTTGATCTGCGTGACGATGGCCGGATCTTCGGCCGCCTTGCGGTAGTCGCGATTGGCCAGCTTGACGGCCAGCGGCACAAAAAAGGCGTCCGCGCCATATTGATTGAGCTTCCTGATGATGCTTTCACCGGATTTTTCCGGGTTCATCGCGGCCGAGGCCAGCACGGCGATGCGCGCGCCTGGACCGCCCGACAACTTGACGATGCGCTGCCACACTTCGGCATTGTCGGCGCGCAGGCCGCCGCCGATGATGACGAGGGTGCCCTGCGGCGCGCTGCCGATGGCGCTGCCGCCGGGCGCGGCCACGGCATGGAAGCTGCACAATGCCAGCGCGAACAGCAGCGCGGCGCAAAAGGTGTGATACCGGCTTGAGAATGATTTCATGGTGCCTTTCGAATACAAGGAAAGGGGCGCGCGCTTGTGATACGGGCACGCGCCCTTGCTGCCAAAATTGCTGCTTGCAACCAACTGCGATACTACCCGCTGCGTGTGACAGCGGTATTGCGGCATCTCCTGCTTTTTTGCCTTATTTGAAGCTGTAATTGGCGCTGGCATAGAAGCGCCGGCCGCGCGGGTCCGCGTAGCTGGGGTCATAACCGGACAGGAAAAAATAGGCCTGGTTCGAGTACGGCGGACTGGTATTGAACAGATTCTGTATGCCGGCGCGCAGCTTGAACTGCTGGCTGACCGCATACGCGCCCGACATGTCCCACAGCGTGTACGCCTTCACGCGGTTCGGCTTGACCACGCTGCCGTCGTCCGTGTTGATGGCCGAATTCTGGTCCTCGTACCCGCTCGAATACGTGTTCGACAGGCTGGCCGAATACGGGCCATTGTCCCAGTCGAGGATGATCGTGTGGCGCCAGCGCTGCACCACGCCGTCCGTGACAAACTTGTTCAGATTGCTGATGAAGACATCGCCGGGGCTGGTCTGGATCTTCGAATCGAGCACATAGGTGCCGCTCAGGTGGCCGCCAAAGCGCCCCCACGCCGTCTTCACGCCGTGCAGGTCGGCCGTGATATCGATGCCCGAGGCTTTTTGCGCGCCGCGGTTTTCCTTGCGCAGCTCGATGTAGCGGATTTCATTGTCTTCGTCGCGGTGCACGAGGTTGCCGTACTTGGACAGATTGGACAGGATGATGTCGTCGCCGATCTCGCTGATCAGGTCCGTGCGCCGGATGTTCCAGTAGTCGGCACTGATGGTCCAGTGCTGGCTGGGTTCGAGCACCACGCCGGCCGTGAACTGGCGGCTGTGCTCCGGTTTCAGCTTGTCGTTGCTGTAGCGGCGCGTGCGCCAGTTGTCGGCGCAGACGGAGTAGTCGTTGTTCTCGGCTTCGCAGTACACGGGATCGGGCAGGGTCGCCGTCTGGCTATAGACGGTGGGCCGATGCAGGTCCGACATCGACGGCGCGCGGAAACCCTTGCCGGCCGAGGCGCGCAGCAGCACCTCCTTGCTGGGCAGGTAGGTCAGGCCGACCTTCGGACTGAGGGCGCCGCCCACTTGCTGGTAATGGTCATAACGGCCGGACAGCTGCGCCTGCCATTGCTTGGTAAACGGCAGCAGCAGTTCGCCGTAGATGGCCTGCACATTGCGGCTGTCGCTGGTGGCCACGCCGCCTTCGGGCGCGTCATCGTTGGTGATGTTACCGCTCATTAGCAATGCAGATGGCCGGAAATCCGTGCGCTCGCGCCGCATTTCGCCGCCCACCGCCAACGCCATGTCGCCGCCGCCCATGGACATCAAGGCACGCGACACCTTGAAATCGAGCGCCTCCATGACGCCGCGCGCGTGCCGCACTTCGTCGTTGACCTGGATGCTCTCGAGCAACGCCTTACCCGCCGCACTGGAGGGGCCGAAGGGATTGATGGTGCCATCCGTGATGCCCTTTTGTAGCTGGTCGGCCAGGAGGTAGCCGTGCGTGTCCTTGTCCCTGACCACATTGACACTGTGATTCAAGCCCACGTCGTAGTCCCAGCCGCCCACGGTGCCGGTGGCGCCCACCACGTAACGCTGGCTTTCGCTGGTCAATTCGCTGGTGCGCATGCCCGCTTCGTTCAGGCGGATGCGCAGGGCCAGCGTGCCGGTCAACCCGGCAGCGTTCAGCTGCGGCACCATGCTGGCGTCGATTTCACCATCCGGCCGCGCTGTCGATCCCACGTAATAGCTGCGCGAGCGGCTCAACGCCACCTCCGCATACAATTGGTGATCGTTATTCAGTTTCAGCACGCCGCGCGTGAGCAGGTTCTGCTTGTCCGTTTTCGGATACAGCTCGGTGTCGCCCATGTAGTTATAGGTACACGCATCGACGCCGCCCGTGCCAGCCGGCAGGTACACATTGGCTGGTCCGCTGCAGCCTGGAATCGACAGATTAATCAGGCGATTCGTGATCGGCTGGCCATTGTGCAGGAAGCCCTGCTCCTGCAGGTAGTCGCGCTGGTCGCTGGAGAGGCGGATATTTGCCGGACTGGTGTAACTGGACAGCAAATGGCCGAGGCGTTCCGGCACCTGCAGGTGCGGAATGAATTTGCGCTGCGAGGTGCTCAGACGGTCGGTTTTTTGCAGGTCGGCCACGGCAAAGATATTGTAGCCATCGGCCGCCAGGTCGCCCGTGCCGGCCGTGATGCTGGCCGTGCGCTTGCCCGCGCCGCCTTCGTCGGTGCGGCTGCCGTAGGCGTTCAGCTCCACGCCCTGGTAATCCTTGCGCGTAATGAAATTGATCACGCCGCCGATGGCGTCCGTGCCGTACAGGGCCGAGGCGCCGTCGAGCAGCACTTCCACGCGCTGCAGGGCGGCGGCGGGAATGTTATTCAGGTCCACGCCCGCATCGTCGCCGGGCGAGGCAAAGTTGGCCATGCGCCGGCCATTGAGCAGCACCAGGGTCGACGAGGTGCCCACGCCGCGCAGGTTGGCGCTGTTGAAGCCGCGCTGGTCGCCGCCCACGTTGATGCTGACGCCGTCCGTCAGGCCGCCCACGTTGGCCGACACGCGCGCCATCAGCTCGGCCGCCGTCGTCACGCCCGCCTTGTCGATCTCGGCACGCGTGATGATCTGCACGGGCAGCGCCGTCTCCGACTCCAGCCGCTTGATGGCCGACCCCGTGATTTCCACGCGCTGCATTTTTTTCGGCGCCGGCTCCACGTCCGGCCCCTGCTCCTGCGCCTGCGCGCCGCCGGCCAGCATGCCCAGCGCCGCCGACACGCTCAAGGCGCCCAGCGCCAGCCGCACGCCTTGCGCCAATACCGATTCGCGTGGCACGGCGCCGCCGTCCTGTCTTTTCATCTGCATTGTCATTCTCCCCGGATGTTGATGCCTGATTTTTATAATGATTTTGGGACTGCCTTGCGTTGCCTTGAAGCTGTTTTCCGCGCGCCATGCACGCCATGTTCGCCGCCATACAGATAGGCGGAGATGACTTCGCTCAAGCGGGCCGCTTTTTCTACGTTCTTCCTATTCGATACCATCAGCGCGACGGCCAGCGCCTCGATCATCGCCAGCGCCGTGCTGGCGCTGCTGGGTAAAACGGGATGCGTGCTTTGCGCATACAGCGCATGGTCGGCCAGTTCGGCCAGGGGTGACGCGGGCGAGTCGGTGAGCGCCACGATGCAGGCGCCGCGGTCGCGCGCGAAACTGGCCAGGCCGATGCAGTCGAGCGTGTAGCGGGGGAACGAGATCACCACCAGCACGTCCTGCGCCGTCAGGTTGACCAGGTGACCGGCCGCCACTTCCGAGCCGCCGATGCCCACCACTTCCACCACGTGCGGGCAAAACGGCTGCAGATGCTGCACCAGCATGCCCGCCAGGTTGGCCGACAGGCCGAAACCCATCACGTACACGACCTTGGCGCGCGTCAGGCGGCGCACCACGGCCAGCATGGCGGGCGGCGACAGGGCATCGGACGTGGCGGCGATGTTCGCGGCCGCATACTCCAGGCTTTCCGTGATGGGCGAGGTGGCGCGCGCGCGCCGTTCTATCGTGCGGCGCAGTTTGTCGACCGGCTGCAGCAGCGATTGCAGGGTTTCGGCCATGGCGCCGCGCATGGCCGAATAATTCTTCTGGCCGATGTCGCGCGCGAAGCGGCTGATGGTGGCCGTCGACACCTGGCAGCTGTCGGCCAGTTCCTCGATGCCCAGCGCCGTCACGCGCATCTGGTTGCGCAGCAGGTAGTCGGCGATCTGCCGCTGCGAGGCCGAGCCGGCGGCCAGCACGTGCATCAGCGCCTGCCCCAGCGGCGATTGCGCGAACGCGGCGTCAGGCGGCGCCAGCGTGGTGGCAGATGGCGTGGGGGCGCTGCTTCTGGCAGGACTGGCGGATGCTCTCATATCGCTGGCGGCCTGTGTTCTTGTGTGTGGCGAATGATGGACAGGGAGGCGAAAACGGGTCGCTGGAACTTACTGTACGCATATCAAAAAGAAAACTCAACAAATATTTGTAAAAGGATTTTCATTGATTTACTTCGTGAAAATATTGCTACATAATCGACCGGAATCCATCAACCATGCACCTTTTCGGGGCGCCCAACATGCAAGTACAACAGCATTCCATCTCCACTGCGCACGCCAGCATGTCATGCCAATTGAGCAGCTTCCACTTCGGCAGCGCGGCCGCCACCAGCCGCAGCGGCAAGAAGGTGTACATCCAGGCGGCGCTGCACGCGGACGAGGTGCCGGGCATGCTGGTGTCGCAATTTTTGCGCCGCGAACTGCTGGCGCTGGAAGCGGCCGGCAAGGTGCACGGCGAAATCATCCTGGTGCCGGCCGCCAACCCGATCGGCCTGGCGCAAGCCATCCATGGCGCGCCGTTCGGCCGTTTCGACCTGACCACCGGCATCAACTTCAACCGCGCCTACCGCCACGTGGCCGATGAACTGAAAACCACGCTCGATGGCCAGCTGGGGCAGGATGCGCCAGCCAACGTGGCGCTGATACGCGAGCATGCGCGCGCCGCCGTCGCCGCCTGGCGGCCGGGCACGGATGCGGAGACGCTGAAGAAAACCCTGCTGGGCATGGCCATCGACGCCGACATCGTGCTCGACCTGCATTGCGATAACGAAGCGGCCCTGCACATTTATACGGGCACGCCGCTGGCGGCGCAGATCGCGCCCCTGTCCGCGCTCCTGGGCGCGCGCGCCGTGCTGCTGGAACTGGCGGCCGGCGAAGAGCCGTTCGACGAAGCCTGCAGCCGCTTGTGGTGGGATCTCGACGCGCACTTCGGCGGCCGCTATCCGATTCCCGCCGCCTGCCTGTCGACCACCGTCGAATTGCGCGGCGAAGTGGAGGTGAGCTACGCTCTGGCCGAACGCGACGCCGCCGCCCTGCTGCGCTTTCTCGCCATCGAGGGCGTGCTGGACATCGCCGGCGCCGGCGACGACCTGCCCGCGCCGCAATGCACGCCGACGCCGCTGGCCGGCGTGGAACCCATCCTCGCGCCGCATCACGGCGTGCTGGTCTACCTGCGCGAAATGGGCGACGTATTGTCCGCCGGCGATGCCGTGGCCGACCTGATCGACCCCGTCAGCGGCGAGACGACGACCTTGCGCTGCACGGTCGCCGGTGTCTTTTTTGCGCGCAGCGCCCACCGCCACGTCCTGCGCGGCATGAACGTCGGCAAGGTCGCAGGCAGCATCGCCTTCCGCGGCGGCAGCCTGCTGAGCCAATAAGTGTCACAAAAAAGCGCCATGAGAACATTCAAGCTCCCCAATACCTTCGTCCTGCTGTGCGGTATCCTGGCCATGATCGCCCTGGCGACCTGGCTGGTGCCGGGCGGGAAATTCGACACCCAGCTGGTCAACGGCAAGCAGCTGATCATCCCCGGCACGTTTCATTACGTAGCCAACAAGCCGCAGGGACTGGCCGCGCTGATGATGGCGCCCATCAAGGGCTTCGTCGACGCCAGCCTGATCATCGGCTTCGTGCTGATCGTCGGCGGCGCCTTCGCCGTGCTGCAAAAAACGGAAGCCTTCGACTCGCTGATCAAGGCCATCGCCAAGGCGCACACCAGTTCGCGCTTCGTGCGCGCCGCCATCATCCCCGTCTTCTTCACCATGTTTTCGCTGGGCGGCGCCACCTTCGGCATGAACGAGGAAGCGATTCCCTTCATCCTGATCTTCGTGCCGCTGGCCCTGGCCCTGGGCTACGACACCATCACGGGCGTGTCGATTCCCTTCATCGGCTCGCAGGTGGGTTTTTCCGCCGCCTTTTTAAATCCGTTCAACGTCGGCATCGCGCAGGGCATCGCCGGCGTGCCGATCTTTTCCGGCATCGGCTACCGCCTGATCGTGTGGGCCATCGCCACTGCCGTCAGCATCGTGTTTTTGATGTGGTACGCGGCGCGCATCAAGCGCCATCCGGAAAAAAGCCCGACCTACCTGCTCGACATCGAAAAGCGCAGCGAGCATTCGATGGACCTGGACAGCTTTGCCGGCATGACGCGCACGCACCGCGCCGTGCTGTGGATCTTCATGGCGACCTTGCTGACGATGGTCGTCGGCGTCGTCAGGTACGACTGGTTCATCGATGAAATCGCCGCCCTGTTCCTGGTGATGGCCATCATCGTCGGCCTGGTCGGCCGGCTCGACATGGACAGCCTGGTCGCATCCTTCGTGCAGGGCGCGCGCGACATGGTCAGCGTGGCGCTGGTCATCGCGCTGGCGCGCGGCACCATGATCCTGGCGCGCGACGCGCAGATCATCGACACCATACTGCATGCATTGACGCCCCTGGTGGCCTCGTCGAGCCCCGTCTTCGCCGCGCAAAAGATGTTCTTCATGCAGTCGGTGATCAACTTCTTCATCCACTCGGGCAGCGGCCAGGCGGCGCTGACCATGCCCATCATGGCGCCGCTGGCCGACCTGGTCGGCGTGACGCGGCAGACGGCCATCCTGGCCTTCCAGTTCGGCGAATTCACCACGCCGATGATCCCCACGTCCGGCATCACCGTCGGCGTGCTGGCACTGGCGCGCGTGCCCTGGATTACGTGGGCCAAGTGGATGATCCCGCTGCAGCTGATCTACCTGGTGCTGGCACTGCTGCTCTTGATTCCGCCGTGCCTGATGCACTGGCAGTGAGCGCCGGTCCAGCTGCTCGGGCAATCAACGCTGGTAGATATCCGGCACATACCGCTCCATCAGCGTCTCCGGCTTGAGCGGCGCCGTAAAGCCGTAGCGCGCATACAAATCATGCGCCGTGCTGGTGGCCAGCATGAAACGGCGCAGGCCTTGCAAGCCGGGATGCGCCGTCACAGCCGCCATCAGGCGCTGGCTGTAGCCGCGGCCGCGGTATTCTTCCAGCACATACACGTCGACCAGATAGGCAAACGTGGCGTAGTCGGTGACCACGCGGGCGAACGCCACCTGACGGCCGTCCAGCGTGCCGCCAAAGCAGAGCGAATGGTCGATCGCGCGCTGTACGGTAGCCAGCGGGATGCCGATGGCCCATGTCGATTGCGTGCTGAGAAAATGGTGGATGGCTGGAACGTCGAGTTCCGCCTTGTCGGTGCTGATCATCAAATGTGACATCGCGCTGGCCCTGCTATCGTTGAAAAACACGATCATCGGCCTTTTTGCTGCGGCTGTCACCAGGGCTGGATAGAACCGGGGGCGCCGCCCGTTCTGCCTGTCCGTGATGCGGTGTTGCTGTTTGCTGCCGGTGCTTCTTGTACTGCCTGCATGGCACTGCCGCGCTTACAGGGCGGCTTTTTCTTCGGCGCTCAAGCGCTTGGCGCTGACGTACACGGTGTGCATGGTGGCTTGATCGGCGCTGGCGGCGATGGCGGCGGGCGCGGCGCGGAACTTCGGCACGGCGGCGGTGGCCAGGCTGGTGGCGGCGGCGACGGCGATGATGGCAACGAAGATGGCTTCCATGTTTTTAGCGATGTTCATGATGGTGTCCTTTGGGTGGCTGGTTGTGTGTTGCGATGATTGAACTGTAGGCCGATCCCCCCTGAACTGCCATCGGATTGCGACCAAACGCACGATTCGCGGGACAGAATACAAAAAGCCCGGATGAAACGCACAACAGGCCGTCGCCGTGGCATTTGAGGCCTGCCAGCCCCATTCCCGGCCATTTCAGCGCCCTGCAAGCCCCTAAAAGCCCTACCGCCGGCCAACCTTGTTTATAATCGCCCTACACTAAAGGACTTCTTTCATGACTGATCAATTCTCCAAAAAGGGCGAAGCCTGGTCGGCCCGGTTTTCCGAACCGGTCTCGGACCTCGTCAAGCGCTACACAGCTTCTGTATTTTTTGACAAGCGCCTGGCGCTGTTCGACATCGAAGGTTCGCTGGCCCATGCGGAAATGCTGCATGCGCAAGCCATCATCAGCCCGGCCGACTACGCGGAAATCCAGCGCGGCATGGCGCAAATCTCGCAGGAAATCGCCGCCGGCCAGTTCGAATGGCTGCTGGACCTGGAAGATGTCCACCTGAATATCGAAAAACGCCTGACCGAACTGGTCGGCGATGCGGGCAAGCGCCTGCACACGGGCCGTTCGCGCAACGACCAGGTGGCCACCGACATCCGCCTGTACGTGCGTTCCGCCATCGACGACATCACCGCCCTGCTGGCGACGTTGCGCAGCGCGCTGACGGACCTGGCCGAGCAGCATGCCGACACCATCATGCCGGGCTTTACCCACATGCAGGTGGCCCAGCCGATCACCTTCGGCCACCACATGCTGGCGTACGTCGAAATGTTCGGCCGCGACGCCGAGCGCATGGCCGACTGCCGCAAGCGCGTCAACCGCCTGCCGCTGGGCGCCGCCGCCCTGGCCGGCACCACCTTCCCCATCGACCGCCTGCGCGTGGCCAAGACGCTGGGCTTCGACGACGTCTGCCACAACTCGCTCGACGCCGTCTCGGACCGCGACTTCGCCATCGAATTTTGCGCCGCCTCCGCCGTGCTGATGATGCACGTGTCGCGCATGGCCGAAGAACTGGTGATCTGGATGAGCCCACGCATCGGCTTCATCGACATCGCCGACCGCTTCTGCACCGGCTCGTCGATCATGCCGCAAAAGAAGAACCCGGACGTGCCGGAACTGGCGCGTGGCAAGACGGGCCGCGTCTACGGCCACCTGATCGGCCTCTTGACCCTGATGAAAGGCCAGCCGCTGGCCTACAACAAGGACAACCAGGAAGACAAGGAACCGCTGTTCGATACGGTCGATACCGTCATCGACACCTTGCGCATCTTCGCCGACATGGCCGGCGGCATCACGGTAAAACCGGAAGCGATGCGCGCGGCCGCCCTGCAAGGCTACGCCACGGCGACCGACCTGGCCGACTACCTGGTCAAGAAAGGCTTGCCATTCCGCGACGCCCATGAAGCGGTGGCCCTGGCCGTGCGCGCCTGCGTCGACGCCGGCTGCGACCTGGCCGACCTGTCGCTGGAGCAGCTGCGCGCCTTCTCGCCGCTGACCGGCGAAGACGTATTCGAGGTACTGACGCTGGAAGGCTCCGTTGCCGCGCGCGACCACGTGGGCGGCACCGCGCCACGCCAGGTACGCGCCGCGATCGCCCGCGTGCGTACGCAGCTGGAAAAATAGAACCGGCGCTTGCCGGCAAGCGCCCCGCTGCAGCGATGCAGCGGGGCGTTTTTCATGGCTATGTCACCGTCAGATGTGGGAATGCTCCGAGTGTTGCCTTCAATAATGTTTCCGGCGAACGGATACGCCCGGCGTCGAGTATCCAGCGCCAGCCCAGGTAATTCGGCAGGTAGCGCGTCGCCACGCCGTGAAAGGGGCGTAGCCATTCCCGCAGGCGGCTGTGATAGGCATTGACGTGCTGCACATGCACGGCGCCCTGCACCCGGATGCCTGCGCGCAAATTGACGGCCTCGTGGCTGATCCCCGCCTCCTTTGCAAAAGCCCGGTAGGCGGCATGGCCATCGGTGAGCAACAGGATATCCTTGTCGATCATGGGCAACAAATAATGGCGCACCTGCGCCTGCGTCAGCGCTCCTTTTCCCGTG
>NZ_JBWBYV010000048.1:0-35610 GCF_056174685.1 Janthinobacterium sp. BHSEK | reverse complement strand
TGCATGAATCAATACCAAAAAGAGACTGGCCCAGCCAGTTCTTCACATCCTCTCGAATTTAATATTTTCTCAATATCAAATTATTAGTGCAGGATAGCAATATTTATTGAAAAATCAAAATTGGCGGGGCAATACAAGGCTCTGCGGGGCAGGTATCTCGCACGGTGCTTGGCCTGCGGAACTTGCGGATGATGTCGAATCTTGAAGGGAAAATCTTGGTGCGGCTGGCGGGGATCGAACCCACGACCCTTGGCTTCGGAGGCCAATACTCTATCCACTGAGCTACAGCCGCGTAGGGGGAATTTCTGAAGTGATGCGAAGGATACCGTTTTTCTTTACCTACGTCTACGGAAACTGTCGTATCGCTGGCAATTGCATGTCACTGCTCAATTTTTGTGCCTATAATTGTGGGTTTCATAAAGGTTTACATACAAGCATGTAAAAATGCTACCTTACACGGCCATCAGTTTCAAATCTGGACTAAGGACATCATGAGCGACGCACATAACGAACAACAATCAGCGATCAAAACGCCTAAACAATTGCTTGCCGCCGTAGCGGGCTTCTTCCTCGTCACCGTCATCGGCATCATCCTGCTGGTGCAGTTCGTCACGGCGCAAAAACTGACGGGCGCCGGCACGGACAGCCAGTCGCCCGAAGCCATCGATGCCCGCTTGAGCCCGGTGGCCAATGAAGGCTTTACCTTCAAGGATGCCAGCGGCCCGAAAGTGCTGCAAAGCGGCGAAGCCGTCTACACGGCCACCTGCGTGGCTTGCCATGGCGCCGGCGTGGCCGGTGCGCCGAAGTTTGGCGACGCGGCCGGCTGGTCGGCACGCCTGGCCCAGGGCTACGATACGGTCCTGAAACACGCCATCGAAGGCTTGCGCGCGATGCCTGCCAAGGGCGGCAATCCCGACCTCGACGATGTGGAAGTGGCGCGCGCCGTGGTCTATATCGCCAACGCGTCGGGCGGCAAGTTCAAGGAACCGGAAGTGCCGGCACCGGCCGCAGCCGCTGACGGCGCCAGCGCACCAGCCGCCGAGCCTGCCAAGTAAGCAGCGCAGCACCCGTATCGAGGAACCGCCCGCAGGGGCGGTTTTTTTTGGCCCGACGTTTGCGTTACATCAGGCCGTAAAAAAGCCGCCCGGCTTGCGCGGGGCGGCTGGCAACTTATGCCTTGAACTAAGTAACCCCCAATAAATTATTGTGATTTCTGACTTCTATAACCGGCGCTCTGCAAGGTGGCCGACGAGGCTTGCTCGCTGCTAGCAGTGCTCGCACTGCGTCGCAGTGAGCGCCTTGCATAGCATCCGGTTCTATTCGTCATAAATTCACACTAATTTCCCGAGGATTACTTAGCGTCTTACCACATGATGACGCGGTCTTTCGGTGGCAGATACATCTTGTCACCCGGTTTCACGTCAAAGGCTTGATAGAAACCTGGCTGGTTGCGCATGGTGCCGTTGGCGCGGAACTGGCCTGGCGAATGCGGGTCCGTCTTCAACAAGACCAGTTGCTGCGCTTCACGCATCTTCATGCGCCATACCTGGGCAAAGCCCGCATAGAAACGCTGCTCGCCCGTGAAACCGTCGATGACGGGAGCTTGCTTGCCGTTCAGCGACAATTTATACGCCTTGTAGGCGATCGCCACGCCGGAATTGTCGGCGATGTTCTCGCCCAGGGTCAGCTCGCCGTTGACGAAGTGGCCTTTGACGGGGCTGAAGCTGTTGTACTGCGCCACCAGCTGCTTGGTTTTCTTGGCGAAGTTTTTATGGTCGGCCTTGGTCCACCAGTCGCGCAGATTGCCGTCGCCGTCGTACTGGGCGCCCTGGTCGTCGAAGCCGTGGCTGATTTCATGGCCGATCACGCCGCCGATGGCGCCGTAGTTGACGGCGTCGTCCGCCTTGGCGTCAAAGAACGGCGCTTGCAGGATGGCAGCCGGGAAGACGATTTCGTTCAGTTCCGGGTTGTAATAGGCGTTCACGGTCTGCGGCGTCATGCCCCACTCGTCGCGGTCGATGGGCTGGCCCAGCTTGTTCAATTCGCGGTTGTAATTGAGCAGGTGCGAACGCTGGATGTTGCCGATCAAATCGTCGGGCGCCACCGTCAGGCCAGAGTAATCGCGCCATTTGTTCGGGTAGCCGATCTTGGTGGTGAACTTGGCCAGCTTGATTTGCGCCTGTTTCTTGGTGACAGGACTCATCCAGTCGAGCTTGTCGATGCTTTGCTTGTAGGCCGTCATCAGGTTTTTCACCAGCGCTTCCATGCGCACCTTGCGCTCGGCCGGGAAATACTGCTCGACGTACAGCTGGCCCACGGCTTCGCCCAGCGCGCCTTCGACGGCGCCCACGCCGCGTTTCCAGCGCGGACGCATTTCCGTCACGCCAGTCAGGGTGGTGCCATAGAAGGCGAAGTTTTCATCGACATACGCTTTCGGCAGGTAGCCGGCGTTGGCGTGCAGCAAGTGCCACTGGAAATAGGCTTTCCACGTTTCCAGCGGCGTCCTGTTGGCGATCTCGGCAAAGCCTTTCAGGTAGCTGGGCTGGCTGACGATCACATAATTGACCTTGCCGGCGATGCCCGTGTCCTTCAGGTAGCGGGCCCAGTCATAGCCTGGCGCCACGCTGGCCAGTTTCGCCAGTTCCACCTTGTTGTAGGTCTTGACGGGATCGCGGTTCTGCACATTGCTCCATTGGGCCTTGGCCAGCTCCGTTTCCAGCGCGAGGATGGCTTTCGCGTTCGCGGCCGCGTTCGCATCGCCCGCCAGGCTGAGCATTTTTTCCACATGGGCCAGGTATTTGGCGCGCGTGTCGGCCTTGCCCTCTTCCAGATAGTAATCGCGGTCAGGCAAGCCCAGGCCGCTTTGCACGATGTCGGCCACGTATTTGGTGGAATCCTTGGCATCCTGGTGGATGCCGAAATCGTACGGCGAGGTCACGCCCAGCTTGCTGAAGTGGGCGATCACGGCTGGCAATTCCGCCTTGTCCTGCAGCGCGGCGATCTTCGCCAGTTCCGCGTTCAAGGGCGTCAGGCCCAGGCTTTCCAGCTTGGCTTCGTCCATGAAGCTGTTATAGAAATCGCCGATCTTCTGGGCGTTCGAGCCGGCCGCGCGGGCCTTGTCGGCGGCAGCGCCTTCGACGATGCCGCGCAGCTGCGTTTGCGTATCGTCGGCCAGCTTGGCAAAGCTGCCCCAGCTCGACTTGTCAGCAGGAATCACGGTTTCCGCCAGCCATTTGCCATTCAAGTGCTGGAACAGGTCGTCCTGCGCGCGCACGGCAGGGTCGACGTATTCGATGGCGATGCCGGAGGTCAGCGCGGCCGATGCGGCGGCCGTGGCGGGAGCGGCAGCAGCTTTCTTGGCCGCATCAGCGGCGCCAGCCATGCCGGACACGCCGGCCAGCAAACTCAGGGTCAATGCACTTAACAAATAACGATTCACGGTTGTCCTCTATATTATATTGTGTGGAAACATAAGGGGCAGAAGGCCCAGGGCTTCTGGCCCGGTTTTTGACTGTAGCATACCGGCCGAAATGACAGAAAGAACTTTGGCCAGAATGCAAAAAAGACCACGCAAGTGGTCTTTTTTGTTGTTACAGTCGTACGTTTTTTACGCCGACGTGCACGCGCTTACCAGATGATCACGCGGTTTTCCGGGGCAACATACATCTTGTCGCCCGGTTTCACGCCAAACGCTTCATAGAAGCCAGGCTGGTTGACCATGGTGCCATTCGCGCGGTACTGGCCAGGCGAATGCGGGTCGGTCTTGATCTGCACGATCTGCTGCGCTTCGCGCATCTTGCTGCGCCACACCTGGCCAAAGCCCATGTAGAAGCGCTGGTCGCCCGTCAGGCCGTCCAGCACGGGCGCCGGCTTGCCGCCCAGCGAGATCTTGTACGCTTTATACGCAATCGCCACGCCCGAGTTGTCGGCAATGTTTTCGCCCAGGGTCAGCGCGCCGTTGACGTGGTAGCCCGGCAACGGGCTGTAGCCGTCGTACTGCTTGGTCAGCGCGTCGGCCTTGGCGGCGAAGTTCTTGCGGTCGGCCGGGGTCCACCAGTCGCGCAGGTTGCCGTCGCCATCGGACTGGCTGCCCTTGTCGTCGAAGCCGTGGCTGATTTCATGGCCGATGACGGCGCCGATGGCGCCATAGTTGACGGCGTCGTCCGCGTTGGCATCAAAAAACGGCGGCTGCAGGATGGAGGCGGGGAAGACGATTTCATTCATCGTCGAGCTGTAATAGGCGTTCACCGTTTGCGGTGTCATGCCCCACTCTTCGCGGTCGATCGGCTTGCCCAGCTTGGCCACCTGGCGCGCGGAACCGAAGTTGGCGGCGCGCATCATGTTGCCCACCAGGTCGCCCTGGACGATCTGCAACTTCGTGTAATCGCGCCATTTGTTCGGATACGCGATCTTCGGCGTGAACTTGGCCAGCTTGGCTTGCGCTTCCTTCTTGGTCTCCGGGCTCATCCAGTCCAGGGTGTCGATGCTGTCCTTGTAGGCGGCCAGCACGTTTTTCACCAGTTCCTGCATGTGGGCCTTGCGCTCCGCCGGGAAATATTGCGCGACATACAGCTTACCGACGGCTTCGCCCAGCACGCCTTCGACGGCGCCCACGCCACGCTTCCAGCGCGGCTGGTTTTCCGTCACGCCGCTCAGTACCGTGCCGTAGAAGGCAAAGCTCTCGTCAACGAAGTTTTTCGACAGGTAGCTGGCGTAGCTGCGCAGCAACTGCCATTCGAAGTACGCTTTCAGGGTGTCCAGGTCGGCGGATGCCAGCACCTTGTTGTAGCCGGCCAGGTAGCTCGGCTGGTTGACGATGACGTAATCGACCTTGTTGGCGATGCCCAGGGCGGCCAGGCCGGACTTCAGATCGTAGCCCGGGGTCAGGTCGTTCAGTTTATTGATGTCGGTCTTGTTGTAGCGCTTGACGGGGTCGCGGTTCTCGACCTTGGTCCATTGCACTTCGGCCAGCGATGTTTCCAGGGCAACAACAGCCTTGGCGCGGGCGGCGGCGTTCTTGTCGCCCGCCATGGCCAGCATTTTTTCCACGTGCGCCTGGTATTTTTCCTTGACGCCAGCCTGCTTGGCTTCCAGGTAGTAGTCGCGGTCGGGCATGCCCAGGCCGCTTTGGCTCACATACGCCGCATATTTGGTCGAGGCACGCGCATCCTGGCCCACGTAGACGGCGTACGGAGTCGACACGCCCGTCTGGCTGAGGTGGGCGATCAGGGCGGGCACGCCCTTCTTGTCGCGCAGCGAGCGGATGCGGTTCAGTTCGCCGGCCAGCGGCTTCGTGCCCAGCGCTTCGAGCTTGGCTTCATCCATGTAGCTGGCGTACAGGTCGGCAATCTTCTGCGCTTCGGAACCGGCCTTCTTGTTCTTGTCCTGTTGCGTGGCGTCGATGATGCCGCGCAACTGTGGCGTCGTGTCGTCGCGCAGCTTGGCGAACGAACCCCAGCTCGACTTGTCGGCCGGAATCTCGGCCGTGGCCAGCCACTTGCCGTTCAAATGGGTGAAGAAGTCGTCCTGCACGCGCACGGCGGGGTCGATGTACTGCACGTCGATGCCTGAAACGACGCCAGCGGCGGCAGGCGCCACGGTCGGTGCGGCCACGGCGGATACGGGTTCGGCAGCATGGGCAAACGCAGCCAACAGGGTCAGGGTCAGACTGCTTAAGAGATAGCGATTCACGAATTGTCCTTATGGGGCATGTCAAAAAGACCGGGCAGATAGCTGCGGGCGGATAGCCCGCCGCGCCGGGCGCTACGGGAATGTAGCACGCGACCATGCCTTTTGGCCATCATTGGCCCGGGAACTGCCCGGGAATCGCCGCTCAGTTCGGCCAGGCTCAAGGGACTTTCATTATCCAGTCCAGCGCGCATGGCGTGGGCTGGAAAAGCACATGCAGCGCTTATCCATACAGATACAGCAGGTCGTCGATCAGCGCCCGCTCCTGTTGCGTGAACTGCGTGTCGTTGAACTGTCCGATATCTTCGAGCACACCTCGAATCGGCACTTGCCGTGACGGATCCTGAACGATGTCGATCAGCAGGCCCGCATCAGGATTCCGCCCCCGCAGATACTTTTCAATCAGCGCTGTGAGCGCGGCACGTGCCTGCAAATCAGTTAACATTTTTTATCCGCGGCCAAGGAAGAAGCGCCAGTCTAAATGAGCCTGAAGCCGCCGACAAAAAAAAGCCTGCGTCCGCGGACGCAGGCAAAACCACTTCGGGTCGAGAATGCGAGTCCACTATAGGGCCGCCGCACACGCTTTTTTTCGACTCTTACAAATGCTTACTCCCTTCAAGAGGAACTATACATCGCATACAAAACCGCAACATATGGCAAGCTGACAGCCCCGTTTTCGCGCGTAGACTGGCCCCAGGCACGCTTTTTCCACGGCCGGCCCACGCCGGCAGAGATTCAGGTCTATACTTTCAACACAGCGCCGCTCCACGGGGACTGGCGCTTGTGCAAGACACGCTAGCTGCAAAGGTGCAATGATGGGCAAACTCAAAAATACCGGCTTGATCGGCCTGGGCGTGGTGGCCGGCGTCGCCGTGTCGCTGCAATTTTCCGCCATGGCGCAAAAAACCGTCGAGCCGCCCCTGCCGCTGGCAGAACTGCGCCAGCTGGCCGATGTGTTTGGCCTGATCAAGTCCGATTACGTCGAGCCCGTCGAAGACAAGAAACTGCTGGAAGACGCCATTTCCGGCATGGTTGCCTCGCTCGACCCCCATTCCGCCTACCTCGACAAGAAAGCCTACGCCGAGCTGCGCGAAGGCTCCGAAGGCAAGTTTGTCGGCCTGGGCATTGAAATCGGCCTGAGCGAAGATGGCTACATCAAGATCGTCTCGCCCATCGAGGATTCGCCCGCCTACCGCGCCGGCATCAAGGCCGGCGATCTGATCACCCGCCTCGATGGCCAGCCCGTGAAGGGCGTCAGCCTGGACGACAACGTCAAGCGCATGCGCGGCGAACCGGGCACCAAGGTGTCGCTGACCATTGCCCGCAAGGATGAACCGCAGCCGCTGGCGTTCACCATCACGCGCGAGGAAATCCATCAGAAGAGCGTGAAGGCGAAGATGGTCGAGCCCGGCTACGCCTGGCTGCGCGTGTCGCAATTCCAGGAACCGACCGTCGACGACATGGCCGCGCAGATCACGGCCCTGTACCAGCAGGACCCGAACATCAAGGGCATGGTGCTGGACCTGCGCAACGATCCGGGCGGCGTGCTGCAGGGCGCCATCGGCGTCTCGGCCGCCTTCCTGCCGAAGGATGCGGCCATCGTCTCGACCAACGGCCAGCTGCCGGACTCGAAACAGGTGTTCTACGGCCGGGCCGAATACTATACCTTCCGCTCGGAAGGCGATGCGCTGGCGAAATTGCCGGCCGCCATCAAGAAAGTGCCGCTGGTGGTGCTCGTCAACACGGGTTCGGCTTCGGCCTCGGAAATCGTCGCCGGCGCCCTGCAGGACTACAAGCGCGCCACCATCATCGGCACGCAAACCTTCGGCAAGGGTTCCGTGCAAACCATCCGCCAGCTGACCGCCGATACGGCCGTCAAGCTGACGACGGCCCGCTACTACACGCCGAACGGCCGTTCGATCCAGGCCAAGGGCATCGTGCCCGACCTGCTGGTCGACGAGAATGCGGACGGCGACGGCTTGAACGGCTTGCGCATCCGCGAAGCGGACCTGACCAAGCACCTGAGCAACGACCGCGACCAAGAAAGTGCCAAGGCCGCGCCCGTCAACGACGAGATGGAAGAGCAATTGCGCATCATCGCCCTGGAAAAGACCCGCAAGCCGCTGGAATTCGGCAGCCAGGACGATTTTCAATTGCATCAGGCGCTGAACCACCTGAAGGGCTTGCCGGTGCAGCTGGCCAAGGCCGAACCGGTGGTGGTGCAGGCCGACGTCAAGAAAGAACAGAAGAAGTAAGCAGCAGCGCCAGCAGCACAGAGGGGGGCGCCATGCCCCCCCCCCGATCAGCCGTCCACGCGACAAAAATCAATCTTCCGCCACACTTCCCCCTCCCCCGCAACACGAAACTCTCTACAGTCGAGCCCGTTTGTGTAAAATTTGCTTCACTTATCGGCGCCGCGCCGATTGCCAAATTTGAAAGTTTAACCATGAAACAAGTCGTCATCAGCGGTACCGGACTGTACACGCCGCCCTTTTCGATCTCCAACGAAGAGCTGGTCACCTGCTTCAATGCCTACGCAGAAAAGTTCAATGCCGATAACGCCGACGCGATCGCCGCGGGCGAGGTGACGGCGCTGGAACTGTCGAGCGTGGCCTTCATCGAAAAGGCGTCCGGCATCAAGTCGCGCTTCGTGATGGAAAAGGAAGGCATCCTCGATCCGGCCCGCATGGTCTCGCGCATTGCGGAGCGGGGCGATGACGAACTGTCCCTGCAGGCGGAAATGGCCGTCGCCGCCGCCAAAGACGCCCTGGCGCGCGCCGGCCGCACGCCGGCCGACATCGACATGGTACTGGTGGCCTGCAGCAACATGCAGCGCGCCTACCCGGCCATGGCCGTGGAAGTGCAGGATGCGCTCGGTATCGATGGTTATGGTTTTGACATGAACGTGGCGTGCTCGTCAGCCACCTTCGGCATCCAGCAAGCCGTGGCCGCCGTGCAAAGCGGCCAGGCGCGCGCCGTGCTGGTGTTGAATCCCGAAATCACCAGCGGCCACCTGAACTGGCGCGACCGCGACAGCCATTTCATTTTCGGCGACGCCTGCACGGCCATCATCGTCGAAGCGAAAGACACGGCCGTCTCTACGCACCAGTTCGAAATCATCGGCACGGAACTGAAAACGCGCTTCTCTAACGCCATCCGCAACAATTTCGGCTTCCTCAACCGTTTTGACGAGTCCGGCGTGGGCAAGGCCGACAAATTGTTCCGCCAGCAAGGCCGCAAGGTCTTCAAGGAAGTGTGCCCGATGGCCGCCGAAATGATCAAGGCGACCCTGGCCAAGGCCGGCGTGGAAGTGGCGCAAGTGAGCCGCTACTGGCTGCACCAGGCCAACCTGAACATGAACCTGCTGATCGCGCGCCTGATCCTGGGCCGCGACGCGGAAGCGAACGAAGCGCCCGTGATCCTCGACACCTATGCCAACACCTCGTCGGCCGGCTCGATCATTGCATTCCATAAATATCAGGATGACATGGCGGCAGGCGCCATGGGCGTCATCTGCTCGTTCGGCGCCGGCTATTCCATCGGCTGCGTGGTCGTGCGCAAGGTGTAGGCGCCTGGCAGGTAAAGCGCCTGATTGCTTGAATTAGGCGCAGATCCCAGTGGATGGCATGCGTTCCCGGCCAGCTGGACGAAGATATAGCACAGGTTTTTTGCAATAAAGCCGCAGGAAATTTTCCGGCAGGGGCTTTGATGCGTTTATACTTACCCGCTGAGCAACATCTTTTTCCATCGCCATAAGGAACCCCACACGCATGCCCCATGACATCAGTCTGATCACCACCATCGCCGCCGCCCTCGGGTTCGGCCTCATCTTCGGCTTCATCGCCGCGCGCCTGAAACTGCCGGCCCTGGTCGGCTATCTGGCCGCCGGCATCATCATCGGACCGGCCACGCCCGGTTTTGTGGCGGATGCGGAAATAGCGGGACAATTGGCGGAAATCGGGGTGATGCTGATGATGTTCGGTGTCGGCCTGCACTTTTCCATCGAAGATTTGTGGGACGTGCGCAAGATTGCGCTGCCTGGCGCCATCCTGCAGATCGGCGTCGCCACGGCGATGGGCATGGGCCTGGCCCACTGGTGGGGCTGGACCCTCGGTGGCGGCCTGATCTTTGGCCTGGCCCTGTCCGTGGCCAGTACCGTGGTGCTGCTGCGCGCGCTGGAAGAACGGGGCATCCTCGATTCGCTCAACGGCCGCATCGCCGTCGGCTGGCTGGTGGTGGAAGACCTCGTCACCGTCTTGGTCCTCGTGCTGCTGCCGGCGTTCGCCAGTGTGCTGGGCGGCAAGGTCGCGCCCGATGCCGAGGCCGTCAGCCTGTGGCAAACCCTGGCCATTACCCTGGGGCAAGTGGCCGGCTTCATCGTCTTCATGCTGGTCGTCGGCCGCAAGCTGTTCCCGTGGATACTGTGGCAAGTGGCGCGCACCGGTTCGCGCGAACTGTTCACCCTGTGCGTGATCGCCGCCGCCGTCGGCATCGCCTACGCCTCGACCAAGCTGTTCGGCGTGTCGTTCGCGCTGGGCGCCTTCTTCGCCGGCATGGTGCTGCGCGAATCCGAACTCAGCCACCGCGCCGCGGAAGAGTCCCTGCCCCTGCGCGACGCGTTCGCCGTGCTGTTCTTCGTGTCCGTCGGCATGCTGTTCGAGCCGACCATCCTCATCGACAAGCCCCTGCAAGTGCTGGCCGTGTGCGCCATCATTATCTTCGGCAAGTCGATTGCCGCCTTCCTGCTGGTGATGGCGCTGCGCTATCCGCCGAAGACGGCCATCATCGTCTCGGCCAGCCTGGCGCAGATCGGCGAATTCTCGTTCATCCTGGCCGCGCTGGGCCTGTCGCTGGGCCTGATGCCGCAGGAAGGGCAAAGCCTGATCCTGGCCGGCGCCATCCTGTCGATCGCCCTCAACCCGCTCGTCTTCAGCATGGCCAAGCCGCTGCTGCGCGTGATCGGCAACAGCGACTTCGCGCGCAAGTTCGAACGCACCACGGACCCGCTGGCCGAGCTGCCGATGACGGTGCCGCAGGAAAAGCTGTCGGGCCAGATCGTCCTCGTCGGCTACGGCCGCGTGGGCCGGCGCATCGCCGCCGCCCTGATGGAGCGGGGCATCCACTTTGTCGTGGCCGAGGAAAACCGCGAAATCGTCGACCAGCTGCGCAAGCAGGGCATCCCGGCCGTGGCCGGCAATGCGGGCGAGCCGGCCGTGCTGATCCAGGCGCACATCACGCACGCCACCATGCTCGTCATCGCCACGCCGGACACCTTCCACGTGCGTGCCATGATCGAGACGGCGCGCGCGCTGAACCCCGCCATCCTGACGGTGGTACGCACGCACAGCGAGGAAGAGGCGGAATTGCTGCGCGCGGAAAACGCCGGCAAGGTGTTTATCGGCGAGCACGAACTGGCGAATGGCATGGCCGAGCACGTGCTGCAGAGTTTTGAGACGGCGAAGAAGGGCCACGGCGCGCACTAAGCCAGCGCCAGCGCTCTTTCCGCCCAGCAAGCCTGCCCGCTTACCAGCCGGCAGGCTTTTTTTTTACAGGCTGGCGGCCAGTTCCGCGCCTTCGCGGATGGCCCGCTTGGCGTCGAGTTCCGCCGCCAGCGCGGCGCCGCCGATCTTGTGGAAACGGGGGCCGCCCGACGCAAGCGACTTGCCATCCTTGCCGACGGGCGGCATGAGTTCCGTCAAGCTGTCCTGGCCCGCGCAGATGATCACGTTATCCACCGCCAGCAGGCGCTGCTCGCCGCCCACCGTGATGTGCAAGCCCTGGTCGTCGATCCTGTCGTAGGTGACGCCGGCCAGCATGGCCACGCCGTTGCGCGCCAGCGCCGCCCGGTGCACCCAGCCCGAGGTCTTGCCCAGTCCCGCGCCCACTTTCGACGTCTTGCGCTGCAGCAGGAAGATCTGCCGCACGGGATGCGGCGCGGCGGGCGGCACCAGGCCGCCGCCCGTCGCCGCGTTCAAGTCCACGCCCCACTCGCCCGCCCACGTCGCCACCGGTTGCGGCAGCGGGTGCGCCGGGTCATGCAGCAGATACTCTCCCACGTCGAAACCGATGCCGCCCGCGCCGATGATGGCCACGCGCGCGCCCACGGGCTTCTTCGCTTGCAGCACGTCCAGGTAGGACAGCACGGTCGGGTGGTCGATGCCGGGAATGGCCGGCAGGCGCACCTTGATGCCGGTGGCGACGATGACGTCGTCGTAGCCGCCGGCCAGCAATTGCTCGCGCGTGACGCGCTGGCCCAGACGCAGCTTGACTTCCAGCAGCGCCAGCCGGCGCGCAAAATAGCGGATGGTTTCCGTGAATTCTTCCTTGCCCGGTATCTGCATGGCCACCTTGAACTGGCCGCCGACGCTGTCGCTGCTGTCGAACAGCGTCACCTCGTGCCCGCATTCGGCCGCCACGCAGGCGGCGGACAGGCCGGCCGGCCCGGCGCCGACGACGGCCACGCGGCGCGGCACGGCCTTTTTCGCGTACACGAGTTCCGTTTCATGGCAGGCGCGCGGGTTGACCAGGCAACTGGCGCGCTTGTTGGCGAAGGTGTGGTCGAGGCAGGCCTGGTTGCAGCCGATGCAGGTGTTGATCTCGTCCGCGCGGCCCGCTGCCGCCTTGGCGACAAAATCAGGGTCGGCCAGGAAGGGGCGCGCCATCGACACCAGGTCGCAGTCGCCCCGCTCCAGGATGGCATTGGCCTCGTGCGGCATGTTGATGCGGTTCGACGCCACCACGGGAATCGTGACTTCGCGGCGCAGCCGGCCCGCCACGCTGGCAAACGCGGCGCGCGGTACCGAGGTGACGATGGTGGGGACCCTTGCCTCATGCCAGCCGAAGCCCGTATTCAGAATGGTCACGCCCGCCTGTTCCAGCGCCTTGGCCACCGTCACCACGTCGTCCCAGGTATTGCCGCCCTCGACCAGGTCGAGCAGGGAATGGCGGTACATGATGATGAAGTTGGGGCCGACGGCGGCGCGGATGCGGCGCACGATCTCCACGGGCAGGCGCATGCGGTTCTCGATCGTGCCGCCCCAGCGGTCCTGGCGCAGATTCGTGCGCGCGCACAGGAACTGGTTCAGCAGATAGCCTTCGCTGCCCATCACTTCGATGCCGTCGTAGCCCGCCTTTTGCGCCAGGCGCGCGCAGCGCACGTAGTCGCAGATGGTGCGCTCTATGCCACGCTCGCTCAAGGGACGGGGGCGGAACGGCGAGATCGGCGATTTCTTGGCCGACGCCGAAACGACGAACGGCTGGTAGCCGTAGCGACCCGCATGCAGGATCTGCATGACGATCTTGCCGCCCTCCTCGTGCACGGCACGCGTCACCTTGCGGTGGTTGGGCACGTCGCCAAGGAAATTCAAGGTGCCGCCGAACGGCAGCAGCCAGCCTTGCCGGTTCGGCGAGATGCCACCCGTGACGATCAGGCCCACGCCGCCGCGCGCCCGTTCGCGGTAAAACGCGGCGAGCTTGCCATAATGATAAAAACGGTCTTCCAGGCCCGTGTGCATGGATCCCATGATGACGCGGTTGCGCAAGGTGGTAAAACCCAGGTCGAGCGGGGCCAGCAGATGGGGATAGGCAGTCATGGTGATCGGTCCGGTAAGGTGGTTGCAGGCCGTACGGTAGCAAGCATTGCCGCTTGCCGCAGCGACTTTCTCTAGACCGGGAGTTCTAAATCGCCCCGCGCGCCGACCGGCGATGCGTACAGCTTGTGCCGGGCGGTACTTTCCCGTAGGCTAGGTGGCATGAAGCGACTCCTCCTCTGCCTGCTGATGCTGTGCGCCGTCCCCGCCACCGCGCTGGCGCAGGCGATACGCCTGGACAAGCTGAAGGTCGACGTCCGGCGCATCGAGGTCGGCGGGCAGCGCATGTATGAAGTCGATGCCAGCGGCAGCGTGCTGGCGCCGCCGGCCTCCGTGTGGAAGACCCTGACCACCTACGAGCGCATGAGTGAATTCGTGCCCGACCTCAGTTCCTGCCGCGTGCTGTCGCGCAATGGCAATGAAGTCATCATCGAGCAACAGGGCATGGCGCGCTTCCTGTTCATGAACCATGCGATCCACCTGGTGGTGCGGGCCACGGAAACGCCGTTCACGGCCATCGACATCGCCCTGATCTCGGGCGACATGCGGCATTACGAATCGCGCTGGCAACTGTCTCCCGTGCCCGAGACGGGCGGCACGCGCATCGTCTTTTCCAGCCGGCTGATGCCGGGCTTCTATGTGCCCGGCATGCTGGGCACGACCATGATACGCGGCGATATCGAACGCATGATGGCGGCCGTGCTGGCCCGCATCGACAGCCAGTACGCGGACAAGGCCGGATAACCCAGGCCAGGCGCCTTACGCCAAATACGTGTCGCGGTCGCGGATTTCCGCGAAGTTTTCCAGGCTGCCCAGCTTCACCGTGACGGGGTTCAGGCTGGCCTGCGGCTGCATCGAGCGCCAGGCGAACAGCCATTCCTGCTCGGGCGCCTCGGCGCGCGTCTTGGTGAAGGCGGCGCCCAGGGCGGCGCGCTGGCCGTATTCGACCAGGCCATCGATGCCTGCCCAGCTGGGCAAGGTGCGCTGCACGGCGCGGTGCAGGCGTTCGCCGAATTCTTCCGTATTGTGGATGATCAGACAGGCGTCGGCCGGGGCGAACAGGTCGAATAGTTGCTTGTCCCACACTTGCGAAAAGCTCAGGGTCAGGCAGTTGCCCGCCGGCGCCAGGCGGAACTGGCCCAGGCTCAGCGCCAGCTCGAGTTCGCTGCGCTGGCCGTAGCGGTGCAGGGTGGGGGGACGTTTGTAATCGTGCATGCTGGACTCGTTCTTCAATAGTAGGGTAGACCGGCGCGCCGCCTAGCGGGGCGGGCGGATATGGCGCCGGATGCGCTGGGCCGTGGCGGCCAAGTAAATTTCGCGCAGTAAATAAATAAAACAGCCGATCAGGCAAATCACGGCCAGCACAAAGAAGGCCGCGATGTATTTGTCCAGGGTCAGGTTCAGAATATCGCCCAAAAACAGCATGGCGATGATGACGCAGACGAAGAAACCGCACGCCGTGCTCAGCGAAATCGAATAATTGATCAGATGGGTGCGCCGATACAGCGTATCTAGCTCATCCATATAGAAATCGTTGTAGCCGATGTCGAGCCGGTCTTCCAGCACGCGCGTGCGGTCGATGATGCGGCCCAGGCGGTTGGTCAGCACCACCAGCATGGTGCCGATACCGGTCAGCAGGAAAACCGGCGCAATCGCCAGCTGGATGATATGGCCGATGTCGCCGATCTGTATGTTCATGGATAAAAAGTCGTGGGTTCACACCGGCGCCCGACCGTGGCGCCAGCACAGGCCATAGTGTAGCAGGTGGCGCACGCCGGCTGGCCGCTTTGCCAACCGGCGCGTTGCAAGGTCATGCGAAGCCGCGCCCCGGTACGAAGCGCTCGGTGGCGCGCACCAGCGCCGAAGCGATGCCGTGCTCGAGCGCGCCATGGCCCGCGTCCGGGATCATCTCCAGCTGGGAACCAGGCCAGGCTTGCTGCAGGCGGTAGGCGGACAGCGGCGGGCAGATGGCGTCGTAGCGGCCCTGCACGATAACGGCCGGCAAATGCGCGATGCGCCCCATGTTGCGGATCAGCTGGTCTTCCTCGAAGAAGCCGAGATTGGCCATGTAATGCGATTCGAGCCGGCCCACGCCCAGGTCCAGCGCATCGTTCGGCGCATCTTCCGGCTGCGGCATCAGGTACACGCGGCGGCCCTCGAAGCGGCTCCAGGCGCGCGCCGCCGGCCAGTACACGGCGGGGTCGCTGCTGAGAATGCGCTTCACATAGGCGGCCAGCAGGTCGCCCCGTTCCTCGAGCGGAATGAGGGCGGCGAATTCCGCGTACAGTTCCGGATAGAACCAGCGCACGCCTTCGATGAACCAGTCGATTTCCGCCTGCGTACACAGGAAAATGCCGCGCAGCACGAAACCGAGGCAAGCCGCCGGATGCGCCTGGCCATACGCCAGCGCCAGGGTCGAGCCCCACGAGCCGCCAAACACCAGCCATTGGGCGATACCGAACTGGGCGCGCAAGCGTTCGATGTCCTCGATCAGCAGCTGCGTCGTGTTGTTGCGCCATTCGCCCAGCGGCGTGGACTTGCCGGCGCCGCGCTGGTCGAACAGGATCACGCGGTAACGCTGCGGATCGAAGAAGCGGCGGTGCTGCGGCGACAGGCCCGCGCCGGGCCCGCCATGCAGGAACAGCACGGGAATGCCGTCGGGGTTGCCGCACTCTTCCCAGTAAATGGTGTGGATGTCATCGACGGCCAGCATGCCGTGCCGGTTCGGCATCAGGGCGGGAAACAGGGGGGACAAAGAATCGGGCATGGCGGTCCTTGGAATGGCGGTCAGGGCGCCAGGCACGATTCCTGGCAACTGTTCCAATTATAGTGCGCCGCCGCCGGCTCAGGCCAACAGCAGGGGCAGGCGGTTCGACGACTTGATTTCGCGCATCGACAGGCTGGACTGGATTTCCGCCACGCCGGGCAGGCGGCGCAGCACGGTCGAGACGAATTCGCCATACGCTTCCAGGTCGCGCGCCACCACTTGCAGGAAATAATCGGCTTCGCCCGCCACATTGTGGCACGACAAGATCTCGGGAATGGTCGCGATGGCTTGCTCGAACTGCGACGGCTGCTCGCCGCCATGGTTGGCGAACACGACCCGTACGAACGCAACCAGGCCGATACCCAGCTTCTTGCGGTTGAGCAAAGCCTGGTAGCCGGTGATAAACCCTTCCTCTTCCAGGCGGCGCAGACGGCGCCAGACGGGGGTTTCGCTCAGTTTCAAGCGCTCGGCCAGGCGCGCATTCGACAGCCGTCCTTCATCCTGCAACAGCCTGAGTATCTGCAAATCGGTGGCGTCGAGGCTAACTTCTGAAATTTTCATCTAATTTTTGTTTTTATACGAGTGGAATCTACCCAAATACTAGGGCATGCAGGGCAGGAAAAGCAAGCACATTTCATCGCGACAAGAACATAATGGGGCCCGGCGAGCAGGCTGCAGCGTGCGCATGCTCCCGCTTTCTTTTCGACTGAGCCATGTCCGATTCTACCTTCCTGATGTACCTGCTGGCACTGGCCGGCGCCTTTTTATTGCCGGGACCCGACATGGCGCTGGTGCTGGCGACGGGCGCCGCGCGCGGCGTGGCCACGGCGCTGGTGACGGCCGTGGGCATCGCCGGCGCGCGCGCCGTGCACGTGGCGCTGTCGGGCGCGGGCCTGGCGGCGTTGATGGTGACGCATCCGCAAGCCTTGCAGTGGGTCAAATGGGCGGGCGCCGCCTACCTGCTGTACCTGGCGCTGCGCCTGCTGCAATCGGCCCTGTCCACCAAAACGGTCCAGGAAACGGCCGCCCCCGCCACGGCGCACAACGCCCGCGCCAGCCTGGTGCGCGGCTTCCTGACGAATCTGCTCAATCCGAAGGCACTGCTGTTTTGCAGCATGTTCCTGCCGCAGTTCGTCGCCGGCGGCGACAGCGTCGGCCTGCAATACCTGCGCCTGGGCGCCATCCTGGTGCTGGTGGGCCTGCTGTTCGACGCCATCTACGCCGTGCTGGCCGCCCGTCTGGCGCGCCGCCTGCGCGGCAAACCTTCGCCTTACGGCAAGTTCGTGCTGCCCACCGTCTTCGTCTTGCTGGCCGGACGGCTGGTGCTGGGCTGATCTGTCAGCGGCGGCGCGCCGCCGGCAAAGAAGGCGGGGTCATCGCGCAGCAGGTTGCGTTCCAGGTCGTTGACCTTGCGAAACTGCCGCAAGGCCGGCGCCATGGCCCTCCCCGCATCCCAGCTGCGCCAGGCATTGGCCGCATCGAACTGCGCCAGCAAGGCGTCGCCCAGGTCCTGGTACACGGCCGCCATCTGCGGTTTTGCCTGCAGCACTTGCAGATACAAGGCCGTCGCTTGCGGCCACTGCCCCAGCTTGGCGCGCAAATTCCCTTCGAACAAGGCCAAGACGGGCTGCGCCAGCCCCGTTTGCTTTCTCAACTCCTGCACGCTGGCCAGCGCGGCCGCGATACCCTCCTGGTCCTTGGCCAGCAATCCCCGCGTCAAATCATGGATGGGTTCGCATTCCTGCATGGCCAGTATCTGCTGGGGCGACAGCTTGTCGACCAGTTCGCCCGTGGAAAAATGATCTTCCAGCATGGTCAAGAAAGCCTCGAAGGGCTGGTCTGCGGCAAAGAGTTTTTCCGCCTCGGCCCGCAACGCAGGGTGGGCCTGGGGTCCCGGCGGCGGCAGCAGCAGCGCCTGCGCCAGCACGCGCTCGAGCGGGGGCGCATCGGCCGCCAGCGGACGGGGCCGGTAGGCGGCCAGGGAATACGTGGAGGGCGCACCCGCCGTCATGGCGCTGATGCGGAACTGCCGCGTCAGCGTGCCGCCCACCTCCTGGTAGTGCAAGGTGAAGTCGGCGGGAATGCGCTTGCCATCGGCCAGCATCTTCAGCAGCAGCGGGTGGCCGCCCCAGGTGTAGCGCAGGTACTGGGCAAAGACCGTGGTATCGTCGCCGCTGACGGGGCTGCCGGCTATCCCCAGGCGCAGCAGGGGCTGCCCGTCAAGCGACCACAGCACCGCGCCGTCGAGCACTTGGGGCACGAGCGCGCCATGCCGCTTGCCAGCGAGCACGGACAGCGCTTGCTCTTCATACACGGACGGCGTGACGTGGGCTTGCAAGCCGCCCGCCTCAAGCACGCCAGCCATGCCCTTGCGGTGGCCGATCTCGATACGGCGCAAGCCCGCCACGTCGAACAGCGAATACGTGTCGTAGGTGGCGGCCGCCATATCGATGACGTGCCGGCGGCGCGTGGCGAAATCGAGCACGGACAAGCGCTTGCCATCGCGTACGCTCAGGTAATGCGGGCCCAGCACGACGTCGCTTTCCTGAATATCGCGCGCCGGCAAGCTGGTTTTCGCGCCGGGCTGGTTGACACGCTCGGTAACCACCGTGACATGGAATGCGACGCTGGCCTGGGCCACGCTGGCGCCCAGAAGAAGGATGGCGGCCACGCTGGCGCGGCGCAAGGCGGGAACAAGAGTCATGGAGGATGATGCGTTGAAGAAACGCTGATTCTAAGGCAAATCCGGCGCCCCTCTTGTTTTGCTGGCAAGCATAAAAAAAGACAGCCGCAGCTGTCTTTTCTGTTGTACCTCAATACCGGTTACGACATGTGCTGGCCGCCGTTGATCGAGATATTCGCGCCCGTGACGAACGCTGCCTCATCGGAAGCCAGGTAGGCGACCAGGCCGGCCACTTCTTCCGGCTTGCCCAGGCGCGCCATCGGAATTTGCGGGATGATTTTGCTGTCGAGCACTTCCTGCGGAATCGCCATGACCATCTTGGTGCCGATGTAGCCTGGCGAGATGGTGTTGACGGTGACGTTCTTGCGCGCCACTTCCAGCGCCAGGGACTTGGTGAAGCCATGCATGCCCGCTTTCGCGGCCGCATAGTTGGTCTGGCCGAAAGCACCCTTCTGACCGTTCACGGACGAGATATTGATGATGCGGCCCCAGCCGCGTTCCACCATGCCGTCGCAGACGGGCTTGGTCATGTTGAAGACGGAATCGAGGTTGGTGCTCATCACGGCATCCCAGTTCGTCTTGTCCATCTTCTTGAACGTCATGTCGCGCGTGATGCCGGCGTTATTCACCAGCACGTCGACAGGACCGATTTCCGCTTCCACGGCCGCCACGCAGGCCGCGGCCGAATCGTAGTCGGCCACATCGCACGGATACGCCTTGAAGTCGTAGCCCATGTCCTTGGTCGTCGCCAGCCATTCCGCGACCTTCGGATTACCCGGGGAATAGGTCGTCACCACGCGATAGCCGAGCGCCGCCAGCTTGAAACAGACCGCTTCGCCCAAACCGCCCATGCCACCAGTTACCAATGCAACTCTTGCCATTTTCATCCCCTCAGTGTCGTTCTATTGCTAAAAAGTTAATAATTTAGTTGAAGCGATCCATACCGCCGATCCATCCAGCGGCCGATTACATCGAACCTGACCGTAGCGAGCGGCAGCGAGTTGTGGCTAAGAAGCACAACCGTGCTTCCAGCACGGCGAGCATCGCAGGCCGCAAATCGCGACGCGCAGTAGGTCAAGTTCGATTGTCCACCACTAGTCGCGTTCGATCGCCAGAGCCACGCCCATGCCGCCGCCGATGCACAGCGCGGCCAGGCCTTTCTTGGCGTCGCGGCGTATCATTTCGTGGATCAGGGTGACCAGGATGCGCGCGCCCGAGGCGCCGATCGGGTGGCCGATGGCGATCGCGCCGCCGTTCACGTTGATCTTGCTGGTATCCCAGCCCATTTCCTTGTTGACGGCAATCGCTTGCGCGGCAAACGCTTCGTTGATTTCCATCAAGTCCAGCTCTTCATGCGTCCAGCCGGCCTTTTTCAGGCACAGACGCGAGGCAGAGACGGGACCCATGCCCATGACGGCCGGGTCCAGGCCCGACGAGGCGTAGGCCTTGATGCGCGCCAGCGGCTTCAAGCCCAGTTCCTTCGCTTGCGAGGCCGACATCATGATCACGGCGGCGGCGCCATCGTTCAGGCCGGAAGCATTGCCGGCCGTGACGGTGCCGTCCTTGGCGAACGCGGGGCGCAGGCCGGCCAGCGATTCCAGGGTCGAGCCGGGCTTGATGTATTCATCGCTGTCGAAGACGACGGTGCCTTTTTTGTTGGCGATTTCCAGCGGCAGGATTTCATCCTTGAACTTGCCCGCCTTTTGCGCCGCTTCCGCCTTCAGTTGCGACTGCAACGCGAATTCATCCTGCTCGGCGCGCGTCACTTCGTATTTCTTGGCGACGTTTTCCGCCGTGATGCCCATGTGGTACTGGTTGTACACATCCCACAGGCCGTCGACGATCATGGTGTCGATCATCTTGAAGTCGCCCATGCGGAAACCGTCGCGCGAACCGTTCATCGCGTGCGGCGAGGCGCTCATGTTTTCCTGGCCGCCGGCGATGATGATGTTGGCGTCGCCGCACTTGATCGCTTGCGCCGCCAGGTGCGTGGCCTTCAGGCCGCTGCCGCACACCTTGTTGATGGTAAAAGCGGGAATGCTGCTCGGCAAGCCAGCCTTGATGACGGCCTGGCGCGCGGCGTTCTGGCCGACGGCGGCCGTCAGCACCTGGCCCAGGATCGCTTCGCCGATCAGGTTCGGGTCGATGCCGGTTTGTGCCAGCAAGCCCTTGATTACATGCGCGCCCAGTTCGGACGCAGGAATCTTGGCCAGACTGCCACCGAATTTGCCGACTGCGGTACGGCCGGCGGCCACGATTACGACATCATCCATTTATTTCTCCGATATGCAGGCCACGAGGGCCAAGGTCAAGGTGCTAATAGAATCCAATTGGAATCCAGTGAATCCGGGAAGACGCAGCAAGCTGCGTTTCATTCTAGCGCGGCATGCGCCGCAGTTCCAGCGCCGCACCGCAGGCGGCGACGATGACGGCCTGCTTGCGGTGGCGGCGGGCAACCTGGCGCGGCGGATAGCCGCTGCCGGGCCGCAACACGCTTAGGCCTGGCGCGCAGGATGCGTGTTTTTATTTTTATCATACCCTTCATCGGCGCCGCCGAAAGTGGTTTTTAGAAAATTATTGAAGGGAATAATCAGGGGCACGGGCGTTTGCTTTACCACCTGCAACAGCTCGCCAAATTTTTGCCGCGATGCAGCAAACTCACCCTTTGTCACGGTGTCGAATTTCTCCTGGGTTTCTTGGGCAACATCCTTTGCCTGGCGGCCATATGCACCGATGCGTTCGATGGCCAGTTGCGACTGCGTGCGCGACAGCTGCAGCAGCGCTTGCGGATCCTTCACGGACAGCAGCTGATTGCCCGCTACCGTAGCGGCGGCCAGCGCCGCGCGGGCCGCGTCGAGCTGCAAGTCCAGCACGCTGGCGCCGCTGTCGACGGCAGCCTGGGCATACGCTTGCGCGCTGATCAATTGCGCTTCCACCACGGCCTTGCCAGCCAGTGCCCATTGTTCGGAAAATGAAAACATGTCGTTCCTCCCCAAAGAGTAGGCGACGCCATGTTGCGCCGCACAGTACTCAACTGTAAGCGGTGGTTCATTACTGAACCTTGATATTTATCAAGCTTTGCTGTTGGTTTGTTTCCAATTCAACGTTGATCAGGACAACAACTTGATACCGTCGAGCGAGGCCGCGCACTGCTCGCGTATCACGCTGACGAAATCGCGCACGTACGCCTTGTCCTGCAACGGCTCCGGCACGGACACGTACAAATCGCTCCACAAGCCATGCTCGCCCACCGGGCGCGCCACCACATAATCGTAATCGACGTAATTCTTGATGGCCCAGTTCGGCAAGGCGGCGATGCCGCGCCGGCTCGCCACCAGTTGCAGCACGGCCACCGTCAGTTCGGCCGTGCGGCGCTCGAAGACGATGCCGGCCGGCTTCAATACTTCGCGGATCAGGTCGATGCGCTCTTCCGGCACGGGATAGGTGATCAGGGTCTCGCCCGTAAAGTCGGCCGCCATCAGCCGGCGCTGCGCCTGCAGCCGGTGCTTCTGCGCCATCACCACCAGCATTTCAAAGCGGAACAGGGGAAACACGGTGAAGTCGGGACCGTACGGCGAGCCGATCACGAGATCCGCCTCGCCCGAGCGCAGCAAGTCCGCCGGCTCGCTGTGAAAGCCGGAGACAAGATCGATCTCCACTTCCGGCCAGCGCTGGCGGAACGCATCCATCACGGGCATGAGCCAGTCGAAACAGGTATGGCACTCGAGCGCCACGCGCAGCTGCCCCTTGTCGCCCTGCGACAAACGCGCCACGTCGCGCTCGGCCAACTCGATCTCGGGCAGCAGCTTGTCGGCCAGGGCCAGGAGCCGGCTGCCCGTGGCCGTAAACGCGATCGGCATCGACTTGCGCTCGAACAAGGGTGCGTTATAGCGCTCTTCCAGCAAACGGATCTGGTGCGACAGCGCCGACTGGGTCAGATTCAGCAATTGCGCGGCGCGCACCAGGCTGCCGGAGGAGCGCAGCGCACTCAGGGTGCGCAGGTGGCGGATTTCTAGCATCGGGAAAATGAGATCAGTGCGTGAATTATTTTCATGTTATTCGGTAAAATGTTTCGTTTTGATTATAGATCAAGTTGCCGCACACTCTAGCGCATTCACATTAAATCTCGATGACATCATGCCCATTCGTACCCACATCCTTGGCTTTCCCCGTATCGGCGCCGCGCGCGAACTGAAATCGGCGCTGGAAAGCCACTGGCGCGGCGAGATGTCCGAGGCGGCCCTGGAAGCGACGGCTCAACAATTGCGCGCACGCCACTGGGCGCAGCAACGCGACGCGGGCCTGGCCTACGTCACCGTGGGCGACTTCGCCTTCTACGACCAGGTGGCCAGCCATATCCAGCTGCTGGGCTGCGAGCCGGCGCGTTTTGATTTCGGCGCGGAACAATCGCCGCTGTCGCGCTATTTCACGATGGCGCGCGGCGGTACCAGCCAAGCGGAGCATGCCGGCTGCAGCCACGGCCATGCGCTGGAAATGAGCAAGTGGTTTGACACCAATTACCATTATCTGGTGCCCGAATTGTCGCCGCAGACCCGCTTTTCGCTGGCGTGCGAGCGCCTGCTGGCGGAAGTGGCCGAGGCGCAGGCGCTGGGCCACCAGGTCAAGGCGGCCCTGATCGGCCCCCTCACCTTCCTGTGGCTGGGCAAGGAAAAGACGGCGGGCGAGTCGGCATTCCACCGCCTGGCCCTGCTGGAACAATTGCTGCCCGTCTACGGCGCCCTGCTCGACCGCCTGAAGCAGCAAGGCGTGACGTGGGTGCAGCTCGACGAACCGATCCTGGGCCTGGACTTGCCCCATGCGTGGCGCAGTGCCTTTGAAAGCGCCTACTGGCAGCTGAACCAGGTGGGCGTCAATATCCTGCTGGCCACGTATTTCTCGCCGCTGGAAGAAAACCTCAGCCTGACGTGCCGCCTGCCCGTGGCCGGCCTGCACGTGGACGGCATCCGCGCGCCGCATGAATTGATCAGCGTAACGGACTGGCTGCCCGCGCATAAAGTCTTGTCGATCGGCATCGTCGATGGCCGCAATATCTGGCGCACCGACCTCGACGCGGCCCTGGCCGTGCTGCAGCCGCTGGCGGCCAAGCGCCACGGCCACCTGTGGCTGGCGCCGTCGTGCTCGCTGCTGCACGTGCCGTTCAGCCTGGAGGCGGAGACGGAGCTCGATGGCGACATCAAGAGCTGGCTGGCGTTTGCCACGGAAAAGCTGGCGGAACTGTCCCTGCTGAAAGGTGCGCTGGAAGGCCGTCCCGACGATACCGCGCTGGCGAGGTCCCGCCGTGCCATCGCCAGCCGCCGCGCCAGCCCCCGCGTGCACCGTGCGGCGGTCGCGCAGCGCCTGCAAGCGCTCACGCCCACCGTGGACCGCCGCGATTCCAGCTTCCCGCAGCGCCAGGCCATGCAGCACGCGCGTTTCCAGTTACCCGATTTCCCGACGACGGCCATCGGCTCCTTCCCGCAGAGGCCGGCCATCCGCGCCGAAATCGCCCACGCCGTGGGGCGCCAGGAAGCGCTGGGCCTGGACGTGCTCGTACATGGCGAAGCGGAACGCAAGGACATGGTCGACTACTTCGGCGAACAGCTCGACGGGTTCGCCTTCACGCGCCACGGCTGGGTGCAATCGTACGGCTCGCGCTGCGTGAAACCTCCCGTCATCTATGGCGACGTGCAGCGCCCCGCCGCCATGACTGTCAAATGGACGGTGCACGCGCAAAGCCTGACGGGCAAACCGGTGAAGGGCATGCTGACGGGCCCGGTGACGCTCTTGCAATGGTCGTTCGTGCGCGACGACCAGCCGCGCGCCGCCACGGCGCTGCAGATCGCCCTGGCCATCCGCGACGAGGTGGAAGACCTGGAAACGGCCGGCATCGGCATCATCCAGATCGACGAGCCGGCCATCCGCGAAGGCTTGCCGCTGCGCCGCAGCCAGCGGGACGCCTGCCTGGACTGGGCCGCGCGCGCCTTCCGCATCGCCGCCTCGGTGGTCGGCGACACGACGCAGATCCACACCCACATATGCCATGCGCAGTTCAACGACGTCCTGCCGCAGATCGCCGCCATGGACGCCGACGTCACCACGATAGAGACGAGCCGCTCCGACATGGAACTGCTGACGGGCTCAGGCCAGTTCCGGTACCCGAACGAAATCGGCCCCGACGTGTACGGCATCCATTCACCGCGGATTCCCTCGACCGTCGACATGGTGACATTGCTGCAAAAAGCCAGCGGCTTGAAGACGCGGGGCTGGGCGGAAACGGAGGCGGCCTTGAAAAACATGGTGGCGGCGGCACGGCAGATGCGCGCCGCTTAATCCTGGACCAGCGCCGCCAGGGCGCATTCTCGGCGGCTTGCAGGGCGGCGCAGCGGTTTTCCGGGGCGCCGCCCGTTTTTTTTGACATGAAGTAGGTGTTGCCCTGCGGAATAGCACGCGCCAGGCCCCTGATGCTGATTTTTTTGCAGTAGAATGCAAGAAATTTACTGCTCCCATTGTTGCCGTACGGAACATCTGGCCTGCCGCAGTTTCACTTTGATAAATGTTTATGTCCAAAAGCCCGTCGCAGAAGCCTATCGAAATCAAGATTTCCACCGTCGTTGCAGTCTCCGCCATTCTGCATAGCGCCGATACGCAGGCACTCGATGCCGCCTTGCGCGACATGACGGGAGGCGTGGCGGACTTTTTCGAGGACGACCTGGCCGTGCTGGACGTGGCGGCCTTGCCGCCCGGCAGCGTCCCCATCGACTGGGCCGCCCTCGTGGCCCTGCTGAAAAAATACCGTTTGAATGCCGTGGCCGTGCGCAATGCGCCGGCCGACATGCATGACGCCATCCTGGCGCAAGGCTTGAGCCTCGACAGCGGCAAGACGCGCGACGATGCGCCGCCCAAGGATGGTCCCAAGGATATCCCCACGGCGGCCGCCCAGGCGGGCGCCGACGCGCAAGTGATGGTGATCGACACGCCCGTGCGGGCCGGCCAGCGCATCTATGCGCGCGGCTGCGACCTGATCATCACCGCCGTCGTCAACAATGGCGCCGAAATCATCGCCGACGGCAGCATCCACGTGTATTCCTCGCTGTACGGCCGCGCGCTGGCCGGCGCCTCGGGCAATCCCCAGGCGCGCATCTTCGCGCTGGCCATGGAACCGGAACTGGTCTCGATCGCCGGCGTGTACCGCACGTTCGAGGATGGTTTCCCCGCGGAAATGGCGCGCGGGCCCGCGCAAATTCGTTTGGCTGGAGACAGAATCGATATACACTCTGTCAATCCGGTCACTCCCGTGAACCGCTCTTAAGCTGCACAATTCAAGAGATATCTGAAAAGGATTATTTGTGGCAAGAATTATTGTTGTGACGTCCGGCAAGGGCGGTGTCGGCAAGACGACCTCTAGCGCCAGCTTTTCCACTGGCCTGGCCATGCGCGGCCACAAGACAGCCGTGCTCGACTTCGACGTGGGCCTGCGCAACCTCGACCTGATCATGGGTTGCGAACGCCGCGTCGTCTACGACCTGATCAATGTGATCAATAAAGAAGCGACCCTGAACCAGGCCTTGATCAAGGACAAGCACTGCGACAACCTGTTCATCCTGCCCGCGTCGCAGACGCGCGACAAGGATGCCTTGTCGGAAGAAGGCGTGGAACGCGTGTTGAACGACCTGATCAACATGGGTTTCGAGTTCATCATCTGCGATTCGCCGGCCGGCATCGAGCATGGCGCGCTGATGGCGCTGACGTTTGCCGACGAAGCCATCATCGTCACCAACCCGGAAGTGTCGTCGGTGCGCGATTCGGACCGCATCCTCGGTATCCTGCAAGCCAAGTCGCGCCGCGCGCAGACGGGCGGCGAACCGGTCAAGGAACATCTGCTGATCACCCGCTACTCGCCGAAACGCGTGGAGTCGGATGAAATGCTGTCCTACCAGGACGTGCAGGAAATCCTGCGCATCCCGCTGGTGGGCATCATTCCGGAATCGGAACAAGTGCTGGCCGCCTCGAACCAGGGCAATCCGGCCATCCATTTCACGGGCACGGACGTGGCGCAAGCCTATGAAGACGTGGTCTCGCGCTTCCTCGGCGAAGAGGTCGAGTTGCGCTTTACCAACTATGAAAAGCCTGGATTACTCCAGCGCATTTTTGGGGCGAAGTGATATGGCCTTGCTTTCTTTCCTCTTCCCCCCCAAGCCGAAGACGGCCACCGCGGCCAAGGAACGCCTGCAGATCATCATCGCCCGCGAACGCAGCGGACGCGATGGTCCGGACTTCCTGCCCGCCCTGCACAAGGAATTGATCGCCGTCATTTCCAAGTACACCAAGGTGAATGCCGACGACATCAAGATCTCGCTGGACCGCCAGGGCAACCTGGAGGTGCTCGACGTGAACGTGGTGCTGCCGGACGCGTAAGCTCTAATCCGGCCTTACTCCGGCCTGACCGTGAGCAATTCCTGCGCCACCGCGGCGCAGGCATTCACGTGCTGGTTGCCGATCTGGCGGAATACGGCGTAGCCGATGGCCGCCGCCACTGCCTGGCCGGCGAACGGCACGAAGCGCGCCACCTGTTTGGTGGCAATCTTGACGCCACTGCGCTTGAGCAGGTGGAGGATCAGTTCGCGCGACACTAACTTTCCTACCAGCATGCCGCCCATGCCCACCGCCGCGCGGTAGGCCATCATCTTGAACTGCGGGTTCAGGCGCTCGATCTGCTCGGGCGTGAGGCCGAATTCGTGGTTGATATCGTTGATCAGCATGGAAAACAGCCCGACATCCGACATCAGGTCGATGCCGGGAATGGGTATGGCCGAGGCGCCGGCCGACATCATGGCGCGCCGCTGCACCAGGCGCCGGCAACGCTCGCGCACTTGCTCGATTTCGGCACGACTGGCCGGTATCAGGGTCCAATCGGTAGTGCTCTTGTCTGGCATGGCCGCTTCTCCGCTAGTAAGGGTAGATGAACAAGTGTAACGTAAAGGGTCAGCCCTCCGATTTCACTGGACACAGTTGCAATCTCTGTTATATTTCACTTGAGCATTCCTTAACATTACGATAAGCAGAGCAGACCGTCTGTTTGTTGCTACACACTCCAGCCCATTATGCGAATTGCCGTACTCGATAGCGACCATAGCCAGGCAGAACTGATCTGCCAGGTGCTCACCGCCGCCGGCCACGCTTGCCACGAGTTTCAGAGTGGCAAGGAAATGCTGGGGCAACTGCGCAAGGACAGTTGCGACATGCTCATCCTCGACTGGCATGTGAGCGATCTGGACGGCGCGGAAGTCTTGCGCCGTGCCCGGGAAAAACTGGCGCCGAAGGCGCCCGTGTTGTTTATGACCAACAGTTCCGGCGAAGACGACGTGGTGGCGGGCATGACGGCCGGCGCCGACGATTACATGATCAAGCCCCTGCGGCGCAGCGAACTGACCTTGCGCACCCAGGCGCTGCTGCGCGTGGCGTACCCGGCCCAGAATGGCGCCGAATACTTGCAATTCGGTCATTACACGTTTGAGACCCGTCCCGGCCGCCTGTTGCGCGATGGCGAAGTGCTGGACGTGACGCACAAGGAATTCGCCCTGGCGCTGCTGTTTTTCCGCAACCTGGGCCGTCCCCTGTCGCGCGCCTACATCCACGAAGCCGTGTGGCAGCGCGACACGGCCTTGCCCTCGCGCACCATGGATACGCACGTCTCGCGCGTGCGCAACAAGCTGCAGCTGAAACCGGAACACGGCTACCGGCTCGTGCCCGTCTACAGTTATGGTTATCGACTGGAAAAACTGGGCGGCTGAACGGCGGCAAACGGCTGACCTGCTCAAAGCGCAGGCACAAAGCGTTATAATGTCGCCATAAGTCATCCAACAGCCCTGAAATGCAACTGCTCGCCGTCGGTCTCAACCATACCACCGCCCCAGTGTCGCTCCGCGAACAGCTGGCGTTTGCGCCTGAGCACTTGGGCCAGGCGGTGATGGCGGCGCGCACCTGGTTCCAGCGCATCGACTTGCGCGACAACGACGAGGCGGCCATCCTGTCGACCTGCAATCGCACCGAGCTGTATGCGGCCAGCCATGTGCCCAATCCGCTCGACGCGGGCGCGCATTTCCTGGCCGACTACCACCAGCTCAACTACAGCGAGCTGCGCCCCCACTTGTATATGCTGCCGCAGCACGATGCCGTGCGCCACACCTTCCGCGTCGCCTCCGGGCTCGACTCGATGGTACTGGGCGAAACGCAGATCCTGGGGCAGATCAAGGACGCCATCCGCACGGCCGACGAGGCGGGCGGCCTGGGCACGTATCTGCACCAGTTGTTCCAGCGCAGCTTTTCGGTGGCCAAGGAAGTGCGCAGCAGCACGGAAATCGGCGCCCACAGCGTGTCCATGGCGGCCGCCGCCGTGCGCCTGTCGCAGCGCATCTTCGACAAGATCGCCGAGCAGAACGTGCTGTTCATCGGCGCCGGCGAAATGATCGAATTGTGCGCCACGCACTTTGCCGCGCAAAACCCGAAAAGCATCACCATTGCCAACCGCACCATGGAACGGGGCGAGGAACTGGCGCACCGTTTCAACGGCAAGGCGATCCGCCTGGCGGATTTGCCCGAGCAGTTGCACCAGTTCGACATCGTCATCTCGTGCACGGCATCGTCCTTGCCGCTGCTGGGCCTGGGCCTGGTCGAGCGCGCCATCAAGGCGCGCCGCCACAAGCCCATGTTCATGGTCGACCTGGCCGTGCCGCGCGACATCGAAGCGGAAGTGGGCCGTTTGAACGACGTCTTCCTGTACACGGTCGACGATCTGGGCAAGGTCGTGCAGACGGGCCTGGAAAGCCGGCAGGCGGCCGTGGCGCAAGCCGAAGCCATCATCGAGACGCGCGTGCAATCGTTCATGAGCTGGGTCGACGACCGCGCCATGGTGCCCGTCATCCAGCATCTGCATGAAAACAGCGAAACCTTGCGCCTGCTGGAAGTGGAACGGGCGCGCAAGATGCTGGCCAAGGGTGCCGATATCGACGCCGTGCTCGAAGCGCTGTCGAAAGGCTTGACGGCCAAGTTCCTGCACGGTCCGCAGCAGGCGCTGCACCATGCGCAGGGCGACGAGCGCAAACAGCTGGTCACCCTGCTGCCGAAACTGTTCCGCCCCCGCCGTTAGCGCAGCCCCGCTGGCCGCCCAAGGCCGCCCCCTGCCCGCCTGCCGGGCTTGCATCATCCCTATACTCTTTTACCGCGAATCGCTATGAAACCATCCATGCTGGCCAAACTCGATCAACTGGCGAACCGCCTGGTCGAACTCGACGAACTGCTGATGCACCCGGACGCCACGTCGAACATGGACAGCTACCGCAAGATGACGCGCGAACATGCCGAGCTGGGCCCGCTGGTGGCCCTGTACCGTTCCTACCAGGAAGCGGGCAACGACATCGCCACGGCGCAAGAGATGCTGGGCGATCCGGACATGAAGGAATTCGCCCAGGAGGAGATCGAGGCAGCCAAGGCCACCATGGCGCGGCTCGAGCGCGAATTGCAGACCATGCTGCTGCCGAAGGACGTCAACGATGAGCGCAATATCTTCCTGGAAATTCGCGCCGGCACCGGCGGCGACGAGTCGGCCCTGTTCGCCGGCGACCTGCTGCGCATGTACACGCGCTTTGCCGAGCGCAACCGCTGGCAGGTGGAGCTGGTGTCCTCGTCCGATTCCGACCTGGGCGGCTACCGCGAGGTGATCGTGCGCGTGGTCGGCAATGGCGCGTATTCGAAGCTGAAATTCGAGTCGGGTGGCCACCGCGTGCAGCGCGTGCCGGCCACGGAAACGCAGGGCCGCATCCACACGTCCGCCTGCACGGTGGCCGTGATGCCGGAAGCGGACGAAGTGGAAGACGTCAACATCAACCCGGCCGACCTGCGCATCGACACCTACCGCGCCTCGGGCGCGGGCGGACAGCACATCAACAAGACCGATTCGGCCGTGCGCATCACCCACTTGCCCACCGGCATCGTCGTCGAATGCCAGGATGACCGCAGCCAGCACAAGAACAAGGCGCAGGCGATGAAAGTGCTGGCCGCGCGCATCAAGGACGTGCAATTGCGCGAGCAGCAGTCGAAGGAAGCGGCCACGCGCAAGAGCCTGATCGGCTCGGGCGACCGCAGCGAGCGCATCCGCACCTATAATTTCCCGCAGGGCCGCCTGACGGATCACCGCATCAACCTGACGTTATATAAACTGGACTTCATCATGGATGGGGATTTGACGGAGCTGACGAATGCGCTGGCGGCAGAGCATCAGGCGGAGCTGCTGGCTGCTTTAGGCGACTAAACACTGGCGCCGTTGTGTCGGCTTACGCTGCGCTAAGCCGACCTACGCCGACCTACGCCGCAATTTGTAGGTCGGCTTAGCGCGCAGCGCGTAAGCCGACAGCTTTAAGTAGCGGCTAAGCAATAAAAATCGGCCCTTGTGCGAAAATGACCAGCTCGATTCCATCCACCTCACCGTGTCGCCCATGAAAAATTCACGTACCGTCCTCCTGTCGATCGCCGCCCTGTGTTTCCTGATGCTGGGCGTGGCCATGTATTTGCAGCACGCCATGCACATGGCGCCGTGCCCGCTGTGCGTGATCCAGCGCTACCTGTTCCTCGCCATCGGCATCGCCTGCCTGGCCGGCGCGGCCGCGAACAAGCCAAAGATCGGCGCCGGCGTCGGTGTGCTGGCGGCCCTGGGCGGCCTGGGCGTGGGCGCCAAGCATCTGTACGTGCTGGCCAATCCCGGCTTCTCGTGCGGCATCGACCCGGTGGAAACGGCGCTGAACAAGGTCTTCACGGCCGAACTCATGCCCTTCATGTTTGAATCGTATGGCGCCTGCGAAAACGCCGGCGAGCCGTTTTTCGGCCTGTCGATCCCGCAATGGGCGTTCGCCTGGTTCGCCATTTTTACCGTAGGCCTGCTGTGGACACTGCTGCGCCGCAAAAAATAATAGACTATTCATGCCAGAAACACTGATCCCCGCCGGCAGCACTGTCGGCGCCCTGCAAATCCGTCCGCTGCTCGACCCGCTCGACAACCGCATCCTGCTCGGCCACGTGCTGGGCCTGTCGCGCGTCAGCTTGATCACGCAATCGCAGCGAGTCCTTACTCCCGATGAAACCGAGCGTTTGTCGGGCTTGCTGGCGCGCCGCCTGCAAGGCGAGCCGATCGCCTATATCGTCGGCCAGCGCGAATTCTTCGGCTTGCCGTTCGAGGTGAACGACGCCGTGCTGATCCCCCGCCCCGACACGGAAGTGCTGGTGGAACTGGCGCTGGAGCGCCTGCCGCCCGGCGGACGGGTGCTCGACATGGGCACGGGCAGCGGCGCCATCGCCGTCGCCCTGGCGCATACGCGGCCCGACGCCGTCGTCACGGCCCTGGACGTGAGCAGCACGGCGCTGGCCGTGGCGCGCCGCAACGCCAGCGCCAACGGCGTCAACATCACCTTCATGGCCAGCGACTGGTTCGAAGCGCTGGGCACGGAAAAGTTCGACCTGATCGTCTCGAATCCCCCCTACATCGCCAGCGGCGACCGCCACCTGGCCGAAGGCGACCTGCGCTTCGAACCGGCAGGCGCGCTGACCGACCATGCGGACGGCCTGTCGGCCCTGCACACCATCGTTGCCGGCGCCGCCCGCCATCTGGCGACGGGCGCCTGGCTGCTGATGGAACACGGCTACGACCAGGCGGCATCCGTGCGCGAGCTGCTGGCCGCTGCCGGCTACAACAAGGTGCAAAGCTGGCGCGACCTGGCCGGCATCGAACGGGTCAGCGGCGCCCGTCTGGGCTGACGTTGCCACCTGCGCAAAGCTTGACCCGGCGGCGCGCCAGATCCCCCGCAGTTTGTTAAAATATCAAGCGAATTCCTGACCGAAGCGCCGTCACCGTTCCCCGGGGCGGACGCTGGCGACGCGGCGTTTTTTGGGCCGGCGCCGACGCATTTGCCAAAATTCGGTTAATCTCAGCACAAATTATTTATATGCTGCACAAGAAAGGAAGCTCAAATTGCCCAACCTGTTGACTCGCCGCCTGGCATTGCTGACCGAAGATGCCAACCGCGCGCTACTGGGCGGCTTGCGCGGCATCGAGCGTGAAACCCTGCGCGTCGACCATGCCGGCCATCTGGCTTCCACGCCCCACCCCGCCGCCCTGGGCTCGGCGCTGACGCACCCTGAAATCACCACCGACTACGCCGAAGCGCTGCTCGAATTCATCACCCCGGCGGAAGCCGACATCGCCGTCACGCTCGACAAGCTCGATACCGTGCACCGCCATGCCTACAGTCGCCTCGGCGACGAGTTGCTCTGGAGCCAGTCGATGCCCTGCCAGCTGCCGCCCGAGGAAGATATCGAGATCGCCAATTACGGCAGCTCGAACATGGGCATGCTCAAGCACGTCTACCGGCGCGGCCTGGCATTGCGCTACGGCAAGGCCATGCAATGCATCGCCGGCATCCATTACAACTATTCGTTGGACGAACAGCTGTGGCAAGTGCTGGCCAGCCATCCGGACACCCGCGCCAGCGCGGCGCACGCGGCCGCGACGCCGAAAGACGTGCAGTCGGAAAGCTACCTGGCGACGATCCGCAATTTCCGCCGCTACAGCTGGCTCTTGATGTACCTGTTCGGCGCTTCGCCGGCCCTGTCCGCCGGTTTCCTGCGCGGCCGCGCGCACAAGCTCGACACCTTGTCCGACGACACCCTGTTCCTGCCGTACGCGACCAGCCTGCGCATGAGTGACCTCGGCTACCAGAACGACGCCCAGTCCGGCCTGCGCCCGCACGAAAACAGTCTCGATGATTACGTCAACGCGCTCACGCACGCCGTCAACGACCCGTATCCGCCGTATGCGGCGCTGGGCACAAAGCAGGATGGCGAGTGGATTCAATTGTCCACCAACGTGCTGCAGATCGAAAATGAATACTATTCGACCATCCGCCCGAAACGCGTGATCCGCACGGGCGAGCGCCCCATCCAGGCCCTGTGCCTGCGCGGCGTGCAATACATCGAAGTGCGCTGCATGGACGTCGACCCGTTCGAACCGGTGGGCATCAGCCTGGAAACGGGCCGCTTCCTCGACGCCTTCCTGCTGTTCTGCGCGCTCGACGACAGCGCGCCGATTTCTGCCGAGCAAAGCGCCTGCTACACGCACAATTTCGCCCGCACCGTCAAGGAAGGCCGCAAGCCGGGCTTGACCCTGCGCCGCGATGGCGAGGAAATCCGCTTGCAGGCCTGGGGCGAGGAATTGCTGGCGCGTATCGCGCCTGTGGCGGCCCTGCTCGATGCGCGCCATGGCGGCACGCAGCATGCGGACAGCCTGGCGGCGCAAGCCCGTAAACTGGCCGACCCGGACGCGACGCCATCGGCAAAGGTATTGGCCGAGCTGCGCGCCAACGGCGGCTCGTTTGCCGCCTTCGGCCTGCGCCAGAGCGAACGCCACGCCGCCTGGTTCCGCGCGCATCCGCCCACACCCGAGCAAAGCGCGTACTTCGACCAGCTGGCGGAAAGCTCGCTGGCCGAGCAGCGCGCCATGGAAGCGGCACCAGCCGGCAGCTTCGACGATTTCGTCGCCGCCTACCGCGCCAGCACCCTGTGCTCGCACACCTGACCTTGCGCAAAACGCCCCGATGCTGACCTTCTACAATGAATTGCACGGCCAGCACCGGGGCCGCTTCGAGATGTTTCGCGGCGCCATGGTGCCCTGCTTCGAGACACCGGAGCGGGCCGACATGGTGGTGGCCGAGCTGGGGCGGCGCAACCTGGGCCGCATCGTCACGCCGCACGGCGTGCCGCTGACGTCGCTGGAACGCATCCACACGCCCCGCTACCTGCATTTCCTGCGCCACGCCTGGCACGACTGGCTGGCGCTAGCCCCCGACAACGCCAGCAAGGACGCCTTGCCATCCGTGTGGCCCGTGCGCACCCTGCGCAGCGACATCGAACCGGACGACTTCACGGCCAAGCTGGGCCTGTATTCGATGGACAACGGCACGCCGCTGACGGCGGGCACCTGGACGGCGGCCAAGACGGGCGCCGACTGCGCCGTCAACGCGGCCCACGCGCTGCGCCTGGGCGAGCGGGCCACGTTCGCCCTGACGCGCCCGCCCGGCCATCACGCGGGCAGCGATTTCTTTGGCGGCTACTGTTTTCTGAACAACGCGGCCCTGGCCGCGCAGCACCTGCTCGACGACGGCGCCCGCAAGGTCGCCATCCTCGATATCGACTACCACCACGGCAACGGCACGCAAAGCATCTTTTACGGACGCGACGACGTGCTGTTCGCCTCCATCCACGCCGATCCGCGCAGCGAATACCCGTTTTACCTGGGTCACGCCGACGAGACGGGCAGCGGCGCGGGACTCGGCTACAACGTCAATCTGCCGCTGCCGGCCGGCACATCCACGGCCAGCTGGTTCGCCGCGCTGGAGACGGCCTGCCTGCGCATCAAGATGTATGCACCCGACGCCCTGGTGGTCTCGCTCGGCGTGGATACGTTCGCCGGCGACCCGCTGTCGCATTTCTCCCTGCAAAGCGGCGACTACCTGCGCGTGGGCGAACGCCTGGCGCATCTGAACCTGCCCACCGCCTTCATCCTCGAAGGCGGCTATGCGGTGAAGGAAATCGGCATCAATGTGGTGAACGTGCTGGAAGGCTTCGAGACGGCAGACTAAGCGTCTGACGATGTGACTTTGTGTACAACAAGGCCGTGTGCGGCTGCTCACGGCCCAGGCTGCCGGATGCGTTTTCCGGCGCAGCGGACAAGGCGGGCTTATGCTGAAGTGTTACGGCGGCGTCCCCGCACAAGGTACATGAGCGCCAGGCCCGCGGGCAGCATCAACGCGACCGCTGGTTCAGGAACGGGCGCCGGAGAA
>NZ_JBWBYV010000047.1:0-79806 GCF_056174685.1 Janthinobacterium sp. BHSEK | reverse complement strand
GTGCGCGTAGTGACGCGTTTCCGTTTCGTACTCGACGTGGGCGGTGTTGATCGTGATACCGCGCGCTTTTTCTTCTGGAGCCGCATCGATCTGGTCGTATGCTTTGGCTTCGCCGCCGAATTTCTTCGACAGAACCGTTGCGATTGCAGCGGTCAGCGTGGTTTTACCGTGGTCGACGTGGCCGATGGTGCCGACGTTGACGTGCGGCTTGGTCCGTTCGAATTTACCTTTTGCCATTTTGAACTCCTAATGATTTGATTAGATTGCTCAGGCACACGCCCGACGGTCTGGTTTGAATTGCTTCTGTGCTGCCTGCTGCGAATTCTGGTGCCCTTGACGTGGATCGAACACGTGGCCTCTCCCTTACCAAGGGAGTGCTCTACCACTGAGCTACAAGGGCTGTAATTTGTTGCATGCGATGCATCAAGCATCTGAACGGAAACTGGAGCGGGTGAAGGGAATCGAACCCTCGTCGTAAGCTTGGAAGGCTTCTGCTCTACCATTGAGCTACACCCGCGAGGTATCGTTCACATTATCTTCACTTACTTTTGCTACTACCCAGTTTTCCTTGCAAAAACTTGGTGGAGGGGGCTGGATTCGAACCAGCGTACTCATAGAGAACAGATTTACAGTCTGTCGCCTTTAACCACTCGGCCACCCCTCCGCGGGAACCGCAGAGTATGAAGCATCTACTCACAACTGTCAACCTTATTTGCCGATGCCTGACTGCTGCATTTGCGTATAAAGAAGAAGTTGGCTGCTTCGGGGCGTGATTATAAGCTCCCGATTTGAGAAAGTGCAAGGGTTGGCGCGAAAAAGTCGACTTTTTTCGCATTTTTTTTATCATCCCTGCCGCCAAGCCGCATTTTCCCGTCATTCGCCCCGCATTTTCCCCATTTACCGTGCGTCAGGCGGATGCATCCAGGAATTGCCCAGCGGCTTATATTTGCGCAACAACTGCTGATGCAGGCCCGACAATACGGGCAATTTGGGGTTGCGCGGGTCCAGCCGGCGCACGCCGGCGATAAAGGTCAGCGCCTGCTGCCCCATGCGCTCATCCCATCCCTCATGTTCCAGGCATTTCAGCACGGCCACGGCCGCATTGAAGACCACTTGCGGATTGTCGGGCAGGCGCGTGACGGCCTCGCCCATGAGATCGACGGCGCCGCGGAAATCGCCCTCGCCCGCCTTCGCCGCGCCGGCCGCCACCATGTCGGCCACTTCCTGGCGGCTTTGCCGCGCCAGCGCCTTGGCCAGCTCGTCGCGCCCCGCCTGCTCGAAGACGGCCATGGCGCGCGTCATGGCCGCGCTGTCGGGCGCATTGCGCATGACTTCGCGCATCACCTCGGCCGCGCCATCCTCGCGCCCATGCGCCAGGCAGTGGCGCGCCAGCTCGGTTTTCAGCATGTTCGAGCCGCCCACGCTGTGGCGGTTGGCGGCCAGGGCCGCGTCCAGCGATTGCTGCAGGCGTTCCGCGTTGCCCGTATGCGCATGCAGCATGGCGCTGCACAAGGCGCTGCACAGTTCCGCATTCTTTTGCCCGCCCATCGACTTGTCGAGGTCGCGGATCACGGCCCCCGCCTGTAAGGGATCGCCCTTGCGCACCAGGGTCTGCACCAGGCGCACATGGTCTTCCGGATCGCGGAATTCCGAATATTTGGCCTTGCTGACCACCAGTTTGAGGGATTTTTCCGCCATCTCGATATCGTCGGCCGCCAGGGCCGCCTCGCCCAGGCGGCGCAAGCGGCGCACGGCGTGCGGCGACAGGGCCACCGCCTCGCTCAGGGCCGCTTGCGCCAATTCCGGCTTGCCTTGCGCCAGATGCGTGCGCGCCAGCCAGTCATAGGCGTCGAGGAAGCGCTTGTTGTTTTCCAGCAGCCCTTCCAGCATGCCCTGCGCCGCCGCGTATTCGCCCAGCAGGAACTGCGTCTTGGCCTGCCCCAGGCGCGCCCAGCCGATGGACTTGCTTTCATACAGGGCTGCGTAGATCGGCTCGGCGTCGGCCGCCTCGCCCAGCAGCAGGTGCAGTTCCGCGCGCAGGCGCAGGAAATCGGTGGCATAGCGGGGGTACAGGCTGGCGCCCTCGGTGCAGGCGGCAATCGCCGCCCGTTCATTACCCACGTCGATCAGTTCATACACGGGCACGAAGGCATTGCGCTTGTCCAGCGCGCGGGCTATGCGCTCGAGCATGTTGTCGGCGGTGAACGGTTTGAGGATGTAATCGGTGGGCAAGAGCTCGACGGCGCTGACCACCTTGGCGAAGCTGCCTTCGCCCGTCACCATGAAAAACATGGTCGACGCGTGCATCAATTTATGGTGGCGCAAGTCTTCCAGCATCTGCTGGCCATCCTGCCCGCCGTCGAGGTCGTATTCGCACAGGATCAAATCATACGATTTGCTGCCCAGCATGCGGATCGCCTGGCCCGAGCTGGCCGCGTCATCGATCTTCGCCAGGCCGCACAGATTGAGCATATTGTGCAGGCTGGCGCGCATGCCAGGATGGGGCTCGATGATCAGTGCGCTAAGGCCCTTGAGTTCTTTCATGTCGTGATGTCCGAAAACTCCGCGGCGCGCCACACTGGTGCGTGGCGCCGGCCAGCATGAGGCTGCCGAGTATATGACGGCGCCGCGCGCAAGGGAATGGGGCCGCGCCGAAAAACGCCACACCAATTGCCGCTCAAGCGTTGGCGCGCTCCGGATGCCACAGTTGCGGCTCGTTGTCGATCAGGTCCAGCAGCGCCGTCACCACTTCCGGATCGAACTGGCTGCCGCTGCGCTGCTCGATGTATTCGCGCACCTGCGGATACGGCCATGGCTCCTTGTACGGCCGCTCATGCAGCAGGGCATCGAAGACGTCGACCACGGCGACGATGCGCGCGGCCAAGGGAATGTCGCGCCCCTTCAGGCCGTTCGGATAGCCGGCGCCATCGAAATGCTCGTGGTGGCCGCCGGCGATCTGCGCGCCATACGTGAGGTAGCTGACGCCGTCGACCATGTTGGCGGCCCGCTCGAGGATGGTGCGCCCGACGCTGGCGTGCAGCTGCATCTGCGTGCGTTCCTCGTCCGTATGCCGGCCCGGTTTGAGCAGCACGGCGTCCGGCGTGGCCACCTTGCCCACGTCGTGCAGGATGCTGGCCAGGCCGATCATGTCGAGCAGTTGCGGGCTGAGCTCGTCCGCATACACGCCGCGCTGCTGCATGCGCCGGGCGATGGCGTCGGACAGCTGCTGCACCCGCCGCACGTGGCCGCCCGTGTCGCTGTCGCGGAACTCGGCCAGGTCGGCCAGCGCCACGACGGTCGCTTCCTGCGCCTTGCGCAGCTGGCCGAACATGTACAGGTTGTCGAAGGCGGCCGCGATACGCTGGCAAAACACTTCCAGCAGATCGCGCTGGATCTGCGCCAGCGGCCACGGCGGCGTAACGGAAATGGCCAGCTCGCGGTTGCCTTCCGTGTGGATGAACAGCACGTTGGCCGGATGCTCGAACTGGCTGCGCTTTTCCGCGAACGCCTTGTCGATGGTGGGCGTGAGCGCGTGGTCGGCCGGCATGGCTTCGGCCTCGGCCAGCACGGCATAGGTGCCCGTGGCGGCCACCACCTCGGGCCGCCCGGCGCCGCCCTGCATCAGGCACAGCACGCCATCGGCGCCCACGTCGAGGATGGCGCTAACCTGGTTGAGCACGCCGGAAGCGAATTCGCGCAGGGAATGGATCTGGTACAGATTGGTGGCGCCGGCGAGGATCTTGCCCAGGCCGATGCGGCTGCGCTCGAGCATCATCAGGCTCTCGTAGGCGCGCAAGGCCGAGATAACGGTGGTAAACAGCTTTTGCGTCGTCAGCTCCGTCTTGGCCTTGTAATCGTTGATGTCGTATTCGATGATGACGCGCTGCTCGGGCGCCTGGCCCGGCTGGCCCGTGCGCAGCACGACGCGCACGATGGAGTTGTTCAGGTCGGCGCGGATGCGCTTGGCGAGGATCAGGCCGGCGTCATCCGTTTCCATCACCACGTCGAGCAGCACCAGCGCGATATCGGGCGTGTCGCGCAGGATGTCATACGCTTCGCGGCCGCTGTAGGCGGAAAACAGTTCCAGTTCACGGCCCTTGAAACTGACATTGCGCAGCGCCAGCCGCGTGACCGCATGCACGTCGACGTCGTCATCGACGATCAGGACACGCCACAGGCGCTGGTCGGGCGCGGCCAGCCCGGCAGGGCTGGCCACCGGCTCATCTTCGTCGAGCAGCCAGTTATCATCTGCATCGGCTTTGAGGTCGGTCATGAATACTCCTAAGGGATAAGTTCGATGTGGACGCTGCGTTGACGCATATCAAGCATAATCAGATTAGATGCTGCTTACAACAGGATTCTGCGTGCCGCCTTCGCCAACGGCCGGCGCCGGCGCGGATGCCGACGCACCGCTGCGCGTGGCGCCGCAACTGTCCTGGCCGGGCCCGACGGCCTGGTAGCGCACTTCGTACTTGCCCGCGCTGAGCTGCTCCACCGTCAGCTTGTCATTGGCCAGGATGTACAGATAACGCACATTCGAGCGCCGCTCCTGGTCATACAGCTTGACGAACACGGGCGCCGCATTGCCGCTGTTGTCGATGGTCAAGCTCAGTTCATTGCCCTTGTTACCGATCGGGAAGCCATCCACATAACCGGACTGCGCCGGCCAAGGCTCGCCATTCGGCGCCACCAGCGCCGCCGACTCGGCCTGGCTGGTGCCATCGCAGGCGGGCCGGCTGGCTTTCAGGCTCAGCTGGGAGACGGCCAGCACGCGGATCTCGGGCGCCTTCGCCTGCGCGGGTTCGGCCGCATACGGCTTGCCCACCGCCCAGCTATCGATGGCCACGGCCTCTGCCTTGGACGGCGGCAGCAAGGCGCCGGCTCCCGGCGCCGCCGGTTCCGGGCGCGGCTTGGCGCCATCGCGGGCCAGGCCGCTCCAGGCCGACGCCAGCGCGGACGGCATCGGCTGGGACGTATCGAGCATCAGCAAGGCGCCCAGCCAGCCCAGCAGCAAACAAACCAGCAGGCTCAGCCACCAGCGCCAGTTGCGCCAGATGGGTTGCGCCCCGCTCCGCGCCTTGCCCTTCGGCGGCGGTACATCCTGCGCCCAGGCGTGCTCATGCGGCTGGGCATGGCCTTTCGCGCGGCCATCGCGGGTCTTGCCTTCTTCGTGGTGGGTGCTTTCCAGCCATTCGATTTCCCACTCCTCGGCGGCGATCCACTCGTCGTGTTCCTTGCGGCGTTGTGGATCGGACAAGGTGCCATAGGCGCTGTTGAGGATAGCCATGATGCGGGCGGCCTTTTCGTCGCCCGGATTCTTGTCTGGGTGGTATTTCTGGCTGAGGGCTTTGTACGCGGCACGTATGACTTCCTGCGGCGCCAGGCGCGCCACTTTCAGGTTGTCATAGTGTGTATGTATCTTTCCCATCGTTCTATCTTGAAATCGGTGCGCGGCGACGGGTTCTTGCAGGATGGAACCGTGCTGTGTCGGTCATCATATACGATATGACAAGATAATAACCACCGGCGGACAGGAAATTGCAGGGCGGCACTGCCCTGCCTTGATATTGCCAGCGCTTACAGGCGGTGACTGCGGTCACTGGACAACAGCGCTTCCGGCAACGCCACCTGGTGCCCCACCACCAGCACCTTGAACAATTCCCCCATCTCGGCCGGCGACACCAGCTTTTGCACGGCGCTGGCCTGCGGCAGGTAGGTCTTGACCTGTTCCGGATCGGTGCGCAGCAGCAAGTCGCCGATGCCCGCGCCCAGCAGGAAGGATGCCTGGTTCATGTACGCGAGCACATCGAGACCCGCATCCTGCGCCGCCACCGCCATGGCCGTGAAATCGACGTGGGCCGTGATGTCCTGCAAGCCGGGCAGATAAAACGGTTCCGCGTGGGCGTGGTGGCGGTAATGGCACATCAAGGTGCCCGTGGCGCGCAAGTCCAGGTAATACTCGTGCGCGGGAAAACCGTAATCGAACAGCACGGCCGCGCCGCCCTGGCCATTGGTCAGCATGCGCGCCAGCGAGCGCATGAAGCCGCAGGCCACGCCGTGGATCTCGCTGACATAGCCGACCGGCAAGGCATCGGCGTCCGGCACCTGGGCGGCGATCTGCGCGGCCACGTCGGCGTCGGCAGGGCGTTCGACAAAGACGAACTGGCCATCGGCAATGCCGACGTCGAGCTCGCACCAGCCGGCGGGCGTCTTGCTGATCAGGTTGACGGGCATGGCGTCAAGCACTTCATTGCCGAACACGGCGCCTTCAAAACTGTCGGGAAAGCCGTCGAGCCACACCACCTGCGGAAAGGCGGCCAGCGCCAGCTCCTGGCGCGCGCGCAACTCGCCGGACAATTCGACGATCGCATACTGTTCGATAGCGATGCCGGCATTCGCCGCTTCCGTCAGGATATCGAAAGCCAGCTTGCCCGTGCCGGCGCCGAATTCGAGGATGCGCGGGGCCGTTTGCGCCATAATAGCGGCTGCCACATGGGCCAGCGTGGCGCCGAACAGGGGCGAAATCTCCGGCGCGGTTGTAAAATCGCCATCTTTGCCCAGCTTGGCGGCGCCGCCGCTGTAATAACCGAGGTCAGGCGCGTACAGCGCCAGTTCCATGAAGCGGACAAAGGGAATGGCGCCGTCATTGCGCGCGATTTCGGCGGCAATCTGGTGCTGCAAGGCATGGGACGCGGCCAGCGCGTCGCTATCGGGTGCGGGAAGAGACATACCCGCATTGTAGCGAATCGGCGGCGCATGCCGCCAGTGCGGCGTCCACCGAATATCTCAACCATAACAAAGACATGACAGAAGCAACGACAACGCCATTCGACAGCACACCCCGCGTCGCCCTCGTCACGGGCGCGGCGCGGCGCATCGGCCGCGCCATCGCGCTGGGCCTGGCGCGCGACGGCTGGGATATCGCCGTCCATTACCGCGACTCGCGCGACGAAGCGCTCAGCCTGGTGGCGGACATCACGGCGCTGGGCCGCCGCGCGCAGGCATTCCCCTGCGACCTGGCGCAGGAAGACGCCGTGCGCCAGCTATTGCCGCAGGCGCAGGCGGCGCTGGGCCCCGTCACTTGCATCGTCAACAACGCATCGTTGTTTGAATACGACAATGCGGGCGATTTTTCCTTCGCCGCCCTGGACGCCCACATGCACGCCAACCTGGCCGCCCCCATCCTGCTGGCGCAAGCGCTGTACCATGCCACCCCGGCAGGCGGGCAAGCCGTGGTCATCAACTTGCTGGATCAAAAACTGTACAATCTCAATCCTGATTTTTTGTCGTACACCCTGTCCAAGGCGGCGCTGCTGTCGGCGACCACCATGCTGGCCCAGGCGCTGGCGCCGAAAGTGCGCGTGGTGGGCATTGCCCCCGGCATCACCATGGTCTCCGGCGAACAGACGGCAGCGAACTTTGCCAAGGCGCATGAAAATACGCCGCTGGGACGCTCCAGCACGCCCGAGGACGTGGCCGACAGCGTCTGTTACGTGGCCGGCGCGCGCGCGCTGACGGGCACGACCCTGCTGGTCGATGGCGGCCAGCATTTGATCGGCTTGCCGCGCGACGTCATGTTTTTGACCAAATAATCAGCAGCCCTGCCAAACAACCCGCATTCAGCATCCCCGAAAAGGTAAAACTATGTCGTCCGCCCTGTCCCACCCTCGCCTGCTTGACTGCCGCCGGCTGTTCCTGCGCAATTACGAAGTCCTCATCAACATCGGCGTCTACGACTTCGAGAAAAAGGGCGAGCAGCGCGTCCTCATCAACGTCGACCTGTACATTCCCCTGGCCCTGTCGACGCCCAAGGACGACCAGCTGGAAGAGGTGGTCGACTACGACTTCATGCGCGAAACCATCGCCAAGCGCATGGCGCAAGGCCACGTGCAGCTGCAGGAAAGCCTGGTCGACGACGTGCTCGCCGCCATGCTGGCGCACCCGCGCGTACGCGCCGCGCGCGTATCGAGCATGAAACCGGACGTGTATCCCGACTGCGAAGGCGTGGGCGTGGAAGTATTCAAGATCAAGGATGAAGCATGAACAACATGAGCAACACCGCCGTGCTGGAAACGACGACAACGGCCGTGGAATTCCCGGCCAACGTGGAAGCGCAGAAACTGGCGCGCAAGAAGGCGGAAAAGATCGCCCTGGAAAACAACAAGCTGCACAAGCGCCTGTGCCGCCTGGTGGGGCAAGCCATCGGCGACTTCAATATGATCGAAGACGGCGACAAGGTGATGGTGTGCCTGTCCGGCGGCAAGGATAGCTATGCGCTGCTCGATATCCTGATGACCTTGCGCGAGCGCGCGCCGATTCATTTCGATATCGTCGCCGTCAACCTGGACCAGAAGCAGCCGAACTTCCCGCCGGACATCCTGCCCGCCTACCTGACGGAACTGGGCGTGGCCTTCCACATCGAAAACCAGGATACCTACAGCATCGTCAAGCGCCTGATTCCGGAAGGCAAGACGACTTGCTCGCTGTGCTCGCGCCTGCGCCGCGGCATCCTGTACCGCGTGGCGGACGAGCTGGGCGCCAACAAGATCGCCCTGGGCCACCACCGCGATGATATTTTGGAAACATTCTTCCTAAATATGTTCTTCGGCGGCAAACTGAAAGGCATGCCGGCCAAGCTGCAATCGGACGACGGCAAGCACATCGTCATCCGCCCGATGGCCTACGTGAAGGAAGAGGACACGCAGCGCTATGCGGAAGTCAAGGGCTTCCCCATCATTCCATGCGACCTGTGCGGTTCGCAGGAAAACCTGCAGCGCAAGCAGATCAAGGGCTTGATGCGCGAATGGGACAAGAAATTCCCCGGCCGCGTGGAAAGCATCTTCTCGGCGCTGTCGAACGTGGCGCCATCGCACCTGATGGACCCGAAACTGTTCGGCTTCAAGGACTTGAAGGCGGACGGCGTGGCCAACCCCATGGGCGACATCGCCTTCGATGAAGAGCCATGCTCGACGCCGACCACGTTCGGCACGATCCCGCTGCAAGCGCTGTAATCCGCTGTTGTAAGCCCCCGTTGTTTTCGCCGCCACCGTCCTGGTGGCGGCATCCCCCTCTTTCCCCCTGCGTCCATTTGATGTACCGTAGTCAGCTCTGCCGGTACGCCATGTGTCACGCGCGCATTCCTGCCCGGCGGTCAGCACGCATTCTTCCGACAACCTCACTGGAATGAACCATGACGCCATCCGCGCTCAAGCGCCCCCTGCTGTTCTCCCTGCTGGCCCTCGGGCTCGCCACCGCCACTGCCGCCCCTGCCCCGGCGCCCACCGACCGCCAGGCCGACCGCTGGGATTTGACGGCGCTGTATCAAGACGATGCCGCGTTCGACGCCGATGCGAAACGGCTGTCGGCCCAGCTGCAGCAGCTGGCTGGCTGCAAGGGGCAGTTGAAAGCCTCGCCGGCCCGCCTGAAAAGCTGCCTGGACCTGGTCGCCGATGCGCGCAAGCGCGTCAATACGCTCACCACCTATGCGGCGCAGTACTACGACCAGGATACGGGGGACAGCAAGGGCAACCAGCTGAACCAGCGCGCCGCCCTGCTGGGCAACGACTTCACCCAGGCCAGCACCTTTCTGCAGCCGGAAATCCTCGCCCTGGGCAGCAAGCGCATCAATGCCATGCTGGCGCAAGACAAGGGGCTACAGCTGTATCGCTTTCAGTTGAGTAACATGCTGCGCAGCGCGCCGCACACGCTCGACGCGGCCAGCGAGCAGCTGGTGGCGCAGTTCGGCCTGGCAACAAGCTCGGCCGCCAGCGTCTACCGCACCCTGGCCAATGCGGAAATCCCGTGGCCGACCGTCACACTGTCGGACGGCAAGGAAGTACGCCTCGACCAGGCGGCCTACACAAAATACCGGGGCGACGACAACCGCGCCGACCGCAAGCGGGTGTTCGACGCCTTCTTCGGCAAGTGGAAAGAATACGAACGCACGTTCGGCGAAACCCTGTACGGCCAGCTGAAAACGGATGCCGCGTATGCCAAGGTGCGCCACTACGCCGATTCGCAAAGCGCCGCGCTCGACGCCGACAACTTGCCGCCCGCCGTCTACCAGACCCTGATCGCGCAAACCAACGCCAACCTGCCCACCCTGCACCGCTACTTCAAGCTGCGCGCGCGCATGCTGGGCGTGAAGGACCTGGCGTACTACGACGTGTATGCGCCGCTGCTGAAAAGCGAGCGCACCTTCCCGCTGGCCGAAGGCAAGCAGATGATGCTCGATTCCGTCGCGCCGCTGGGCCCCGACTACGTGAAAGCGTTGACCGCCGCCGTGGACGCGCGCTGGATGGATGTGTATCCGCGTCCGCGCAAGGTGGCGGGCGCCTACATGAATGGCGACGCGTACGACGTGCATCCGTTCGTGCTGCTCAACTACACGGACAATTACGAAGCCGTCAGCACCCTGACGCACGAATGGGGTCACGCCATGCACTCGGTGCTGGCCAACAAGGCGCAGCCGTCGATCTATGCGCCGTACAGCATCTTTGTCGCGGAAATCGCCTCGACGACGAACGAGGCGCTGCTGCTCGACGCGCGCCTGAAGCAGGCCAAGGATGACGACGAGCGCCTGCTGTACCTGGGCGCGGCGCTGGAAAACCTGCGCGGCACCTTCTTCCGCCAGGCCATGTTCGCCGAATTCGAGGCGGCCATCCACGGCAAGGTGGACAAGGGCGAGTCGCTGACGGGCGAAGAGATCACGGCCATCTATGCCGGCATCCTCAAGCGCTACCACGGCGAAGCGCAAGGCGTCATGAGCATCGATCCCGCCTACGCGCTGGAATGGGCCTACGTGCCGCATTTCTATCACGGCTACTATGTGTTCCAGTACGCCACCTCGATCGCGGCGGCGCAGGATTTCGCGCAGCGCATCCTCGACAAGGAACCGGGCGCGCTGGCCGCCTACCTGAAGATGCTCGGCGCGGGCGGCTCGGCCTACCCCTACGATCTAGTGAAGACGGCCGGCGTCGACCTGGCCTCGCCGAAACCGTACCAGGCGCTGGTATCGCGCATGAACGGCATCATGGACCAGATCGAGGCGATTGAGAGCAAACGGGGAAAATAAGCCGCTTGCCAGGAGGCGTAGGTCGGCTTAGCGCAAAGCGCGTAAGCCGACAGCACCAGCAACGCCAACAAAGTGTCGGATTACGCGGCTTTGCCGCTAATCCGACCTACCATTTTCTGCTTGCTCCGAGGCAAACGCCGCCGCATCGCTCTCGAACATGTCTTCCAGCTCCTCGCGCGCCTGGCGCGTGAGGGACATGACTTTTTGCTGGTCCTGGAAGTGCGGCGCCACTTCCAGCAAGGTCTTGAGGTTATGCCGGCCGAAGATGCCGGCCGCGCGCTGCGCGCGCTCCGCGCTGAAGCCCACCTGCTGCAAGGTCTGTTCACCCAGCAGCAGCGCCGCGGCAAACGTCTCGCGCTCGATCAGGGTCACGCCCCGCTTCATCAATTCATAGTAATGCGTGACGTTGCGCGCGCGCGCCAGTATCGTCAGTTCGGGCAGGCGCAGGCGCACGGCGTCGACCAGGGCCAGGCTGTCGTCCACATTGTCGATGGCGATCACCAGCGCCTTCGCCTTCTCGATGCCGGCCGCCACCAGCAGGTCCACGCGCGTGGCGTCGCCATAAAACACCTTGAAGCCGAACTTGCGCAACAGCTCGATCTGGTCCGGGTCGTGATCGAGCACCGTCACGCCGATCTTGTTGGCCGCCAGCAGGCGGCCGATGATCTGGCCGAAGCGGCCGAAGCCGGCGATGACGATGGGGTTGTCCTGCGCCTCGATATGGTCGTCGGGACGGCGCTTCTTGTCGCCTTGCAGGCGCGGCGCGACGAATTTGTCGTGCGCCAGCAGCAGCAAGGGCGTCGCCACCATCGACAGGGTCACCACCACGACCAGCAGCGCGGCCGTCTGCGGCGCAAACACGTGCGCGGCCTCGGCGGCGGCAAACACGACGAAGGCGAATTCGCCCCCTTGCGACAGCAGCAGCGCAAAGAACAGCTGCTGGCCGCGGGGAATGTCGACAAACTTCGACAGCAGGTACAGCAAGGCGATCTTCACCAGCAGCAGGCCCGCCACCAGGGCCAGGATCAGCAGCGGCTGGGCGCGCAGCACGCCGAAATCGACGGACATGCCCACGGCGATGAAGAACAGGCCCAGCAACAAGCCCTTGAACGGTTCCAGGTCGGAAATGAGCTCATGCCGGTATTCGGAATCGGCCAGCAGCACGCCCGCCATGAAGGTGCCCAGCGCCATCGACAGGCCCACCGATTCCATCAGCACGCAGATGGCGATCACCAGCAGCAGGGCAAACGCCGTGAAGATTTCGCGCAAGTCCGTCCTGGCGATGAAGCGCAGGATGGGGTTGACGAGAAAGCGCCCGCCGATCACCAGGGCGGCCAGCACGGCGGCCAGCTTGGCCACGCGCAGCCAGCCCGGTTCACCGCTGTGCGTGACCAGGCCACCGAGCAGCGGCACCAGCGCGATCATGGGAATGGCGGCGATATCCTGGAACAGCAAGATGGAAAAGCCGGCGGAACCGGCCGGCGTACTCATCAGCTTGCGTTCGCCCAGGGTGGCCAGCACGATGGCCGTCGACGACAGCGACAGCCCCAGCGCACCGACCAGCGCCGTGCGCCAGTCCACGCCGAAGGCCATGGCCACGGCGCACAAGCCCGCGCTGACGACACCCACCTGCGCCCCGCCCCAGCCGAAGATGGGACGGCGCAGCAGCCACAATCGTTTGGGTTCCAGCTCCAGGCCGATCAGGAACAGCAGCAGCACCACGCCGAATTCGGAAAAGCTGAGGATCACCTCGACATTCTTGATCAGGCCCAGTCCCCACGGTCCGATGACGACGCCGGCCACCAGGTAGCCCAGCACGGCACCCATGCCCAGGCGCTTGGCCAGCGGCACCATGATGATGGCGGCGACCAGGTAAAAGAGTATGTTGATGAGAAAGCTGTGGTGTTCCATGCGGATTCCGGGCGGATGTGTGGATGAAACGACATCATGCCTGAAGTGGCGCGCCGGCGTGAAGTGGCTGCCGCGCCACGCCGGCTATTTGCGCGCGGCCACCCGCGCCCGCAGCGCGTCGAACATTGTCGGGATGCTGTCGCGGCTCATGCTGTCGACGATCCAGCCCAGGCCCATCGGCACGGGGCCCGGATCCGTGTACACCTGGTATCTGACGGCGGCAGCGCCCGCATCGAGCGGATCCGGCGACAGCTGCCAGTAGCCGCTGGTGTCGGCGATGGTATCCTCCACCTTCAGTCCCTCCATCGGCACCAGCTTCCAGGCCAGGCTGCAGCTGGCGTCGAGCACCTTGGGCGTCATTCTCAGGCGGTACTGCTTGATTTTCCCCATCGGCAGCTTGAGCGTGACGTCGACCAGCGACACGCCGCCGCCGGCGGCCGTCACCTTGATCTTCTCCACGTTCGGCATGAACTGCGGATAGCCGGCGAAATCCTGGATGGCCGCGCAGACGGTGGCCACGCTGGCCGGCATGCTGGTCGTGGCGGCAAAGGTCTTGCCGGGCATGCCGGCTTTGCTGACATCGCGCACATCGAGCGCAGGCGTGGCCGCCAGGGTGACCAGCGGATAACAAGCGGAACACGCGGCCAGTGCGAACAGCAGGGTCTTCATGGTTTTTCCTGTTCGATCTGCGCGCGCAGCGCCGCCACGTCGACGCGCTTGAGGTAGCTTTCGATATTCTTCCACACGGCGTGATAGCCGTAACCGCCATTTTTCAGCTCGTCGATCGCCTTCTCGCGCGGCCAGCCCTGGTACAGCATGCGGTACATGGCGGCCATCATGCCCGTGCGGTCGGCGCCGTGCAGGCAATGCAGCAGCACGGGGCCCTGCTGCTCGGCGGCGCGGATGCTGCGCATGGTCTCGATCACATGCTTGTCGCGGATGGCCCAGGTATTGATGGGAATGCGGATGGCGCGGATGCCGCTGCCATCGAGCACCTGCGTGTCGGAGTGGAAGGAACGCAGGCTGATCACCGTCTTCACGCCCAGCGCCTGCAATTGCGCCACATCGGCGCTGTCGAGCTTTGCGCTGCGGAACAGGACGGGGGTGACCTGGTGCAGGTTGGACACGTGCGGCAGCGGCGTCGCCCATTCGGTATTGCGCTCGGGCGCCACGGGCGCCTGCGCGCCGGCGGAACCGGCCGCCAGGGCCAGGAATAACAGCAAAAGATGCGGCAAGGGCGATAAGGTCATGACTTCCTCTTGTATGAAAACCACAGCAGCACGCCAGCCAGCAGCAGCGATACCCAGTAGTCGGTCGGCGCCCACCACAGCCAGTGCTTGTGCCAGGCGATGTGGGTCGGATTGAAGTGCGCCACGCCATAGGCGGGATTGAGCACGAACCACAGATAATCTTCGATGATCCAGAACAGCATGATGCAGCCGATGGCGCGGCACTCGAGGCGCAGCGACCATTGCGCCAGGAAGAGCATGGGGAAATGGAAGAACAGGGCAATGAAGGGAAAGACCCAGGCATGGTAGCCCGTCATCGGCCGGCCGCCCCAGAAGATATCGAGCAGCCAGTGGCTTTCGATGCGCCAGGTGGGCAGGTTGGCGGCCCAGCCGGCCGGCCCTTCGATCTGGATTTCCACCTGCGCAAAAAACAGTCCCAGCAGGGCCACCCAGGCCAGCGTCAGGGCGATCTGCCAGGGTTTTGCCACGACGCCCGTCACGCCAGCACCTGCGCCAGCACGTCGCTGGCGGCGCGCGGGCGGCCCAGCGCCAGCGCTTTCGCCCGCATGGCTTGCAACTGCTCCGGATGATCGAGCAACAGGCGCACGCGGTATTCCAGGGTGACGGCATCGAATGCCTTCAGGGCCACGCCCTGCTCCAGCAGATAGTCGGCATTGCGCTCTTCCTGGCCCGGAATCGGCGAGTTGACGATCATGGGCAAGCCCAGGGCCAGGCATTCCGAGGTGGTCAGCCCGCCCGGCTTGGTGATCACCAGGTCGGCGCACGCCATCAGGCGCTCGACTTCGCTGGTAAAGCCTTGCGCCAGCAGGCGGCCCGGATAGCGGCCGGCCAGTGCTTGCAGCGCCGCCAGCGCGGCGGCGTTTTTCCCCGCCAGCACGATCAGCTGGAAGTCGCCATCCAGCGCCAGCAGGCGCGCGGCGATGGTATCGAGGCTGCCCAGTCCCGCCCCGCCGCCCATCAGCAGGATCGTCGTGCGCCGCGGGTCGAGGCCAAACGCCTGCGCGCACTGCGCGCGGTCGGGCGCCTGCGCAAAGGCGGGCATGATGGGGATGCCCGTCACGTGGATGCGTTCGGCGGGAATGCCTTCGTGGCGCATGCGGAACGCCACTTCGTCGGTAGCGGCGAAATAGCCCTGCATCTGCTCATGCACCCACATGCGGTGCAAGTCGAAATCGGTAACCTGCACCCACACGGGGCAAGCCAGCTGCCCCTGGCGCAGCGCGCGCGACAGCAGTTCGGCCGGCAGGAAATGCGTGCAGATGATCGCATCGGGCTGGAAGGCGGCGATCTGCGCCATCAGCGCGCGCGTGTTGAGGCGCTCGACGGCGCGGCGCAGGCGCTGCATCGAACTGTCGCGCGGCGCATCGTGGGTGGCGTGGTACAGATAGCCCCACAGCGCGGGCGCCTTGTTGACCAGCTTGATATAAAAATCCGTGTACAGCTTGCGGAATGCGGGCGTGACGAAATCCATCACGTCGAGATGGCTGGCCAGCGCCGCAGGGCCGGCGCCGTCATCGCGCCCCGCGTATGCCTCGATGGCTTGCGCTGCGCGCATATGGCCGGCGCCGGCCGAGACGCTCAGGAGAAGAATTTTTTTCGGTGTTTGCTGCGGCATGCGCTGGTGCTCCACTGGAAGCCCTGATCGGGAAAACAGGCACAATAGCATTTTCCGCGCCGCGCACATTGCAAATTAGCAAGGCACGCGGCTTCCCTTACTTCAGCGCCGGCGCGGCATCCGTGCGCAGCACCGGGTACAGATTCAGCCGCTCATCCCACGAGGCGTGGCGGCGGGCGAAGAATTCCAGGCGCGCGGCCGGGCTTTTTGCAAACGCGGGGTCGCTGGCCAGCTTTTCGTGGAACTGCGCCGCCAGCGCCGGATCGGCCGCCAGCTGGGCGCGCGCCACGTCTTCGGCCACGTATTCTTCCATGTATTCCTTGCGCTCGAAGGCCGTATTGAAACTGCCCCAGGCCAGCAGGGAATCGGGCGCGCGCGGCTCGAGCAGGGCCACGACCAGGCGCGCCTTGGCCTGGTTGACGGGCACGTACAGCGCGCCCGCGCCGACCACGCGCGCCTCTTTCTGCCACTCACCCTGCACGGCCGCCGTCTGGCGGCCCTCGAACGACTGCGCGCCGAATTTCACCTGCGTAGCGCGGAAGGTTTCGACGGGCAGCGTGCCGGGCGCTGTGGCCAGCACCTGATACGACACGCCATGCTGGCGCAGCTTGGCCGCCACCATCTGCGCGTGCGCGGCGGGCACCAGGTAGCCGGCCTTGGGCGCGGCCAGCTGCAGGTCGGGCACGATCTCGTCGCGCAGCGGCACGTTCCAGATCTGCGGCGTGGTTTCGTCGTAGCGCGTCATCAGCGCGCCCGATACCTCGGACGGCGTGCGCGTGTAGGCGTAGCCGCGAAACGCGATCATGCGGCTCTTGTCTGTCGTTTTATACGTGAGCGGCAAGGTGGTGCCGGCCAGCCGCGCGGCGCGCGCGTCCGCCTCGAGCGCTGTTTGCCGCCACTGCGCGCCATGCTGCGCCACTTGCGACAGCAGCGAGACGATGGTGTTGCGCGTGATGCGCACGCGGGTCGGATAGTCCTTCCACGAATGGGTTTCCACCAGCATGCCGAAGCGGTTGCGCAGCAGGAAATAGCCATGCGAGAAGCGCGGGTTCGGCGCCGAATCGACAAAACCCGATTGCGGATTGTCGTTCTCGGCAAACGAAATATAGAACGGCTTCGGATCGGAGCCCTGCCTGGCCAGGTCGGCCAGGACCTGATCGCGCAAGGCCGTGCCGGCCACGCGCAGCGCGGCGTCGCCCGCATGCACGGGTTCGACCTGGATCGAGATATCGGGTTCGAACTGGGCGCCGTCCGTCACGTGCAGGTCGACATAGGCCAGCGGATCCCAGGCGTTCACCAGTGCCAGCATGTGCTGCATCTCGGGCGTATCGGCCTTCATGTATTCGCGGTTCAGATTGTAGTTTTGCGCCGTGCTGCGCCAGCCCATTTCCACGGGGCCGCGCTGGTTCGGACGGTTCCACTGGCCGAAGCGCTCATGGCCGTCGACGTTGAAGACGGGCACGAACAGCAGCACCTGCTTGTCCAGCGCGCCGGGCGCCGCCCTGCCCTCCAATACTTCGCGCAGCGCCAGGAAGCCCGCATCCTTGCCGTCGATTTCGCCGGCATGGATGCCGCCCTGCACCAGCAGAACGGGCAGCTGGCGGTGCGCCGCCTCGGCCGGCGTCAGCGCGCCCGTATTGCTGACGGCCAGCGCCAGCATGGGGCGGTTCTCCGGCGTGCGGCCAAATTCGATGCAGCGCACCTGCTTCGGATAGCGCGCCTGGAACTGGCGGCACAGGGCTTCCACTTCCGCATAGCGGCCCGTCTGCTGGAAGGCGGAACGCTCGGCCACCGTCGTCAGGGCGGGAGCGGCGTGCGCGCTGGCGGCAGACACGGTGAACAGGGCGGTGGACAGCAAGGCGTGGCGTAGCATGGGTCAGACTCCATCGAGAGAGGACAAGCGGGCAATTATAGAGGGGCGGTCGGCTAAAAACGCAGCGGAAAATAAAAAAGCCGGAACAGCGTCAGCTGCTCCGGCCTTGCTCTGGCGAGCGTGAATTATGAACCGAAGTGGTAGTTGAATTCGACCCATCCCTGGCGTCCCTGCGGGCTGTAGCTGCCCACCGGATAGTACGGCCAGCCGCCGCTGTCGTCGCGCTTGATCTTGTCGAACACGTTGTTGACGATCAGCGACAAGGTGGCGCGGTCGTTGATGCGGTACACGGTGCTGATGTTGGCCAGCGCCGTCGGCGTCAGGTAGCCGGTACCGGCGGCGTTCGGGATCTTGCTGTAGCGGCTGACCAGCAGGGTGTTCGACCAGTCGCCAGCGCTCCAGTTCACGCTCAGGTTCAGCTTGTCGCGCCAGTCGGAATTGTTCAGCGATTTGAGCTCGTCGATCTCTTCGTCACCGGCAAATTGCTGCGATTTATTGCTCAGCACCTTGGCGTAATTGGCCTTGAAGGCAAAGCGGCCATAGTCCGTCGTGCGCAGCAAATACTTGACGCTGATGTCGATGCCGCTGCTGCTCTGCTTGGCCGCGTTGATCGGATTGACGGTGATGGTCTTGATCTCGCCGGCGCGGTTCAAGGCATTGGCCGCGAAACGCTCGACGCGGCCCAGGGTATCGGCGCAGGTGGGCGAATTGATGTCGAGCTTGCCCAGGCGGCAATCGGCTTCGTCGCGCAGGATCTTGTCGGCGCTCAGGTTCGTCACCAGGTCGTCGATCTTGATGTTCCAGTAATCGACGGAGACGTCGAAATTGGCACTTGGCGACCAGACGGCGCCCACGCCGAACGATTTGCCTTTTTCAGACTGCAGGTCGCGGCTGCCATTCTGCACATAATCGGCGCCCGGCGACTTGTTTGCAAATTCGCAGTTGTCGATGCTCTGGCCCGTGGCGCCGCAGCGGTAGTAATCGGTGGTGCTCGAGTAGTAACCGGTGCCGCGCGCCTTGTAGATGTAGTTCATGTCCGGCGCGCGGAAGCTGGTGGCGTAGTTGGCGCGGAACAGCAGCTCCGGCGCGGGACGCAGTTCCAGGCCGCCGTTATAGGTGAACTTGCCGTCATGGCGGCCGGCAAAGCTGTAGCGGTCGTAGCGGCCGGCCAGGGTGCCGGTCAGCTTTTCATGCAGCGGCAGATTCACTTCCGCCCCCAGCGCATAGCGGGTGCGCGTGCCGGCCGTGATGTCGGACTTGGTGGCGACGTTGAAGTAGCCTTCGTTCAGGCGCGCGTCGGGCACGTTGCTGAAGCCCTGCTTGCCCACTTCGGCGATGGTGGCGATCTTTGCCGCGCCAGCGGGCAGCTGGAACAGGTCGCCGTTGGTGGCCAGGCTCAGGGTATTCGTCCAGGCCTTGTCGTCGCTGTCGGAATTGCCCGTGATGCTGTCGAATTCGGCCGCCGTCACGCGGCGCGACAGGCGGGCCGGATCCGGTGCGTAGACCGGCACGCCGGCGGCATCGGTGCCCAGTTTCGGACCCAGGAAGAAGCTGTCGATATTGGCCAGCGCACGCGGCGTGTGGCTTTCGCTCTTGTACACCGAGGCGTTGTAGTTCGCCTCATATTGCCACGACGACGTGCCGGGAAGGCGGCCCTTGGCGCCCAGCGAGATGGCCGTGGCCAGGTCGTCCCACTTGCGGTTGTAGCGCTCCACGCCGCCCATTTCCTCGGGCGAGATGTAACGCGTCCACGCTTCGTAGCGATCGGTATTCTGGTTGCGGAAATAGCTGCTGCCCGTCGACGACGACGTCCACGTCGGGCCGCGCGTATTGTTCTCGGTCGAGTTCTTGCCGATCAGGAAGTCGGCGAACAAGGTCGTTTCCGGTGACAGCTCATAGTTGGCGCTGCCGAACACGTTCTGGCTGCGGTTCTTGGTTTGCGTGGTCCAGTAAGTGGGGCCCACTTTCGGGCTGGCGCAATAGCTGCCGTTCTTCGCCTGATACTTGACGGTGCTGCCGCCGAACAGGTCGCCGAACTGCGTGCAGGTGTCGCCCAGGTCCACGTAGGTGCCGGAAGTACCCGCCTTTACCACGCGACGCGACGCGATATTCGTCGGCGTGCCCGAGCGGGTGGCCATGAAGTCGCGCTGCAGGCTCGACAGCGGATCGCGCTGGCTCAGCTCCACACTGAACAAGGTATGCAGCTTGTCGAAATTGCCGCCGCCCGTCAGCTGCACGCGCTGGTTGCCTGCGCCGCCGCGCGTGGTGCCGCCCGCCTTGACGTTGATATCGAAACCTTCCGTCTGCTTTTTCAGGATGACGTTGACCACGCCGGCGATCGCGTCGGAACCATAGATGGCCGAGGCGCCGCCGTTGAGGATCTCGATGCGGTCGACGATGCTCGACGGGATATTCGCCAGGTTGGTGAAGTTGACCGTGCCTTCGTAGGCGACGGGGAAGTCGGCCAGGCGGCGGCCATTGAGCAGGATCAGGGTATGGTTCGGACCGAGGCCGCGCAGGCTGATGGTATTGGCCGATGGCGTGAACGTGTTGCCGAAGTCCTCGCCTTGCGTAAAGCCGCTGTTCTGTACCTGGTTGGTCAGCGCATCGAAGACGTTCTTGTACCCTTGCTTGGTGATTTCATCGCCCGTCAGGATGGTGACGGACGATGGTCCCTCCAGGCTGGCGCGGGGAATCCGCGAACCGGTGACCACGACGGCTGGCGGGGTGGCCGCCGGCTGCTGATCCGCCGCGGGCGCGTGCGTCTGCGCGTGCGCCTGCCATGCGGAACCGCCGAGGATGGCCAGTACGGCTACGGTGAGCGGTGGCAACTTGAATTGTATAGGCATCTTTACGCTTCTCAAGGTTAGGGAGAAGGCGAAAGATATCAAGATGCCAGCAATTACAGAACGAATGGATTCATCTTTCTATATATCATAATTGTTATATAGAAATATTTATGAGAAGAAAGATGCCCCACCCTCATCCAGGAAGGGGGGCAACATGGGGCTTTATCGGTTCAACACAGCAATTTCCTTGTAGGCCGGGCGCAACAGCCGCGCGGCCGTGTCGGCGGGGCTCTCCATCGAACTCAACAGCCTGATCGCGCCCGTGGCCGGGGTACAGCTGCCGCTGCCGCGGTAGCGCAGCGCCGCCGCCAGCATGGCTTCGGCAGGATCGCCCAGCGCGTGCTGATAATCGTCCGTCACGTCGCAGGTCGGCGCCATGCCATCGGCAAAGTCGCCAAAGCCCTTGGCGTTGACACCCTGGAACTGCACGGCGAAATACGTGGTGCCGCAATTCGGCGTGGGATAGAAACCATACGGCTTGCCGCACGTCGTGCCGCCGATCAGACTGACCTGCACGTCGACGCCGCGCAAGCCGTTGATGATGGCTTCGCTGGCCGAACAGGTATTGCCCGTCGTCAGCAAGGTCACGCGCTTGAGGCCCAGCGAAGGCAAAGGCGTGCCCTTGGGCAAGGGATTCGGCCCGGCAAAGCCCTGGCTTTGCGTGTGGAATGGCACGGGCGCTTCCGGCCGCGTCTTGTCATTGGCCAGCACCTGCTGGAAGGTCTTGCCGGTGGTGACTTGCGGACCGGCAATCATGTAGGCAATCTCGCTGGCGACATCGAGGTAGCCGCCGCCGTTGTAGCGCACGTCAAGCACCAGGTCGCTGATGCCGGCCGCCTGGAAGCGGCGCATGGTCTCGACCAGCTGGCGTTCGGCCACGTTGTTGTGGGTGTTGAAGGTCAGGTAGCCCACCTTGCCCGTGGGCGTGTCGATGATGCGCTCGTTTTGCACGGCGCTGGTGCTCACTTCCACCGCCTGCAGGTTCGCGGAGATGGGCGAGCCATTGCGGCTGAACGCCAGCGTGTGCGCGCCTTGCGCTGCAGGAAACAGGCCGGCGTTAATGATCTTCACGCTGGCAGCGTCAGGGGCATTGACGAAATCGGTGCCATCGACGGTTTGCAGTTCATCGCCGCGCCGCAAGCCCGCCAGGTCGGCTGGCGAACCTGGCTCGACGATCGTGACCACGGCCTTGCGCGGCGGCGTGGTGCGCGTCAGCGCCAGCAGCATGCCGTAACCCAGTTCCACGCCATTGAGCGAGGCTTCCCATTCGGCCGTCGTGTAGGTGAAATGGAAGCGGTCCTTGGGCTTGCCGGACGCCGTCGTGGCCGTTGTTTTCAGCACGTCGAAATACGCGATCGGCGTGGCGAAGCTTTGCGGCAGGTAGGTGGTCGGCACTTCGCGGTACCACAGATACGTTTCATCGATCCAGCTGCGCACCCACGTCAGTTCATCGAGCAAGGTGCCCGGCTTGTCGATGCCGCTGCCGCTGCGCGGCGCCTCGCAGCGGTTCGCCACCGTGGACGAGGCGACCAGCGCCGTCGGGCCCGTCGGCGTCACGGGCGGGACGACGGACGCGCTGTCGCTGCCGCCGCCTCCGCCGCAGGCACTCAACACACATACGAAGGAAACAGCGAGGGAGCCAAGTCGCAGGGCATGCATGAGAAACTTTCTATAAAGAAATTATCGAAAAATTATAATGCGTTTTGCCAGCAAGCGTTGTTTTCTTTGACACAAAAAAAATGGCGCCCGCAGGCGCCATTGCTACAGCGAGGCGTTCACCCCATCACACGGTGGCCGCCACGGGCGCCGCCACGACGGGCGGCAGCGGCGCGGGCGCGTTGAAGGCGATCAGCAGACTCGCTTCCTTCTCTTTCGCCGCCTTCAGATGACGCTCCTTCACGTGGCCATAGCCGCGGATGTCTTCCGGAATACTGGCGATCGCCACGGCTTGCGCCAGCTTGGCCGTCGTCAGCTTCGGCAGCAGGCCGCCCACCGTCGCGCGGTATTCAAGAATCAGCGCGCGCTCCATCTTGCGCTCGGCCGTATGGCCGAACACGTCGAAGGCCGTGCCGCGCAAGCCCTTGAACTTGGCCAGCACGCCGAACGCCTTCATCATCCACGGGCCGAATTCCTTCTTGATCAAGTGGCCCTGGGCATCCGTTTTCGCCATGATGGGCGGCGCCAGATGGAACTTGAGCTTGATGTCGCCTTCGAACATGGACGCGATCTTCGCCTGGAAGGCGCCGTCCGTGTACAGGCGCGCCACTTCGTACTCGTCCTTGTAGGCCATCAGCTTGTAGAAGTAGCGTGCCACGGCTTCCGTCAGGCGCAAGTGCGGGCCGTTCAGGGCGCTTTCGGCGGCGCGCACCTGGCCGACGAAGTCCAGGTATTGCTGCGCATATGCGCGGTCCTGGTAGGCCGTCAGCAGGGCCACGCGCTTTTCGATGATGTCGTCGAGCGTGTCGATGCGCTTGAATTCCACCACCTTGGCTGGTGTCGTCATGCGCACCAGGCTGGCCGCGTCATGCGCGCCCGCGCGGCCCCAGTTGAAGGCCGCCTTGTTGAACGCCACCGAGACGTTGTTCAAGTCGATGGCCTTCATGATGGCCGCTTCGCTCAATGGCACCTTGCCCTTTTGCCAGGCGTAGCCGAGCATGAACATATTCGTCGCGATGGAGTCGCCCATCAGCGCCGTGGCGATCTGGCCCGCGTCGATGAAGTCAACGTGGTCGCTGCCGCACGCCTTTTCGATTTCCATGCGCGCGGAAGCACCGGGGAATTGCCAGTCCGGGTTCTTCACGAAAGCGGCCGTCGACGAGCTGGTCGAGTTGATCATGGCCCAGCTGCGTCCCTCTCCCATGCGCGACAGGGCATCGCGGCTGGCCGTGACGATCAGGTCGCAGCCGATCACGAGGTCGGCCGCACCGGTGCCGACGCGCGTCGAGTGGATGTCTTCCTGGCGGTCCGCCAGACGCACGTGCGACATGACCGGGCCGCCCTTTTGCGCCAGGCCGCTCATGTCCAGCACGGAACAGCCCTTGCCTTCCACGTGGGCCGCCATGGCCAGGATCTGGCCGACGGTGACGACGCCCGTGCCGCCGATACCGGTGACGAGGATGCCGAACGGCTCGGCAGTCGATGGAATCATCGGTGTCGGCAAGGCCGGCGCGGCTGGCGCATCCTTGTCGGCGGCAGCCGCCTTCTTCGGCTTTTTCAGGCCGCCGCCTTCCACCGTGACGAAACTGGGGCAGAAACCCGTCGTGCACGAAAAATCCTTGTTGCAGGACGACTGGTTGATCTGGCGCTTGCGCCCCAGTTCCGTTTCCAGCGGTTCCACCGACAGGCAGTTCGATTGCACGGAACAGTCGCCGCAGCCTTCGCAGACGGCTTCGTTGATCACGGCGCGCTTGGCCGGGTCCGGGTATTCATTGCGTTTCCGGCGGCGGCGTTTTTCCGAGGCGCAGGTCTGGTCGTAGATCATGGCCGACACGCCGGGCATGTCGCGCAGTTCGCGCTGCACGTCCATCAGTTCCGAACGGTGGCGCACGGTGACGCCTTCCGCCCAGGCGTAATCGTCCGGGTATTTTTCCGGTTCATCCGTGACGACGATGATCGGGCCCACGCCTTCGGCAGCGATCTGGCGCGAAATGATGGCCGGAGACAAAGGCCCGTCGAATTCCTGGCCGCCCGTCATGGCCACCGCATCGTTGAACAGGATTTTATAGGTGATGTTCACCTTGGCCGAAACGGCCGCGCGGATGGCCAGGATGCCCGAGTGGAAATACGTGCCGTCGCCGAGGTTGGTAAACACGTGCTTTTCATTCGTGAACGGCGCCTGCCCCACCCAGGTGACGCCTTCCGCGCCCATGTGGGTAAACGTCGACGTTTCGCGGTCCATCCACAGCACCATGTAGTGGCAGCCGATGCCGGCCAGCGCGCGCGAGCCTTCCGGCACTTTCGTGGAACTGTTGTGCGGGCAGCCGGAGCAGAAGAACGGCGTGCGGTCCTTTTGCGGATCGGGTTTCACGCTGATGGCCTTGAGGACGTTTTCCTTCGCTTCCAGGTAGGCGATGCGTTCCTTCACGCGCTGCTCGACGGGGTGGCCCGCGTAGTAGCGCGAAATACGGCTGGCGATGGCGCGGGCGATCATGGCCGGGTTCAGTTCATACGTGGCCGGCAGCAGCCAGTCGCCGTGACCGGTGCCCTTCTGGTTGCTCCACTCGCCCGTGTCGTCGAACTTGCCGACCACGCGCGGACGCTCGCCGTCTTTGAGGTTGTAGAGTTCTTCCTTCAGCGCGTATTCGAGGATTTGCCGCTTTTCTTCCACCACGAGGATTTCATCGAGGCCCTTGGCGAATTCGTGCACGCCGTCCGCTTCCAGCGGCCAGGTCATGCCGATCTTGTACAGGCGGATGCCGATGTCGGACGCCGTCTGCTCGTCGATGCCCAGGTCGGCCAGCGCCTGGCGCGTGTCCAGGTAGGATTTGCCGGCCGTGATGATGCCGATGCGCGCCTTCGGGCTGTCCCAGATGATTTTATTGAGCTTGTTGGCACGCGCATATGCCAGCGCCGCATACCATTTGTAGCTGTTCATGCGCACTTCTTGTTCCAGCACCGTGTCGGGCCAGCGGATGTTCAAGCCGCCGGCCGGCATCTCGAAGTCGGTCGGCAGGGTGATCTGTACGCGGTCCGGGTCGAAATCGACGGCGGCGCCCGACTCGATGATGTCGGTCACGCATTTCATCGACACCCACAAGCCCGTGTAGCGGCTCATGGCCCATGCATGCAAGCCGTAATCGATGTATTCCTGCACCGACGACGGGTACAGCACGGGGATGCCGCAGGCATTCAGGATATGGTCGGACTGGTGCGCCGTGGACGAGGATTTCGCCGCATGGTCGTCGCCGGCCAGCACCAGCACGCCGCCGTGCTTGGCGGAACCGGCGTTATTCGCGTGCTTGAAGACGTCGCCGCAGCGGTCGACGCCGGGGCCCTTGCCGTACCACATGCCGAACACGCCGTCGTATTTCGCGTCTTCGAACAGATTCGTTTGCTGCGTGCCCCAGACGGCCGTAGCGGCCAGGTCTTCGTTCAGGCCCGGGTGGAATTTGACGTGGTGTTCATCGAGGTATTTCTTGGCCTTGATCGCCGTCATGTCGACGGACGTCACAGGCGAACCGCGGTAGCCGGTGATGTAGCCGGCCGTATTCAGGCCAGCTTTTACATCGCGCTCGCGCTGCAGCATGGGCAGGCGGATCAGCGCTTGCGTGCCCGTCATGAAGGCGCGGCCACGCTCCAAGGTGTATTTGTCGTTCAGGGAAATTTCGGACGCGTGCGCGCCCGGCTCAAGACTCGAGCCCTTGATTGGTGCATTCATTACTTGTCTCCATTATTCTCTGTGCTACGCGTGCAAAGTCGGTTGAACTCACACGTACCGGCCGCGCTTTGTGAGCATGCCGGTGCGGAAAAATGACTTGTTTGTCGTAGACTACCACAGGAAGGCGCGCAGTTCTTTGCTGCGCTGCACTCCCGGGCCGGTACTTTTTTTACTACTATTTATTACAAAGCAACATTACGCCGCGTTCGTATCTTTCAGCACGCCGCGCTTGATCTGGTCCAGCTCGATCGATTCGAACAGGGCGCGGAAGTTGCCTTCGCCGAAGCCCTGGTCGCCCTTGCGCTGGATGATCTCGAAGAAGATCGGGCCGATCACCGTCTGCGTGAAGATTTGCAGCAGCAGTTCGCGTTCGTTTTCCGTGCTGTGGCCATCGATCAGGATGCGCAGGCGGCGCAGTTCTTCCAGCTGCTCGCCGTGGTTCGGCAGGCGGCGGTTGACCAGCTCATAGTAAGTTTCAATCGTATCCTGGAAATCGATACCCGTATCGCGCATGCCTTGCACGGACGCGTAGATATTGTCCGTACCCAGCGCGATGTGCTGGATGCCTTCGCCGTGGTACTGATCCAGGTATTCGGCGATCTGCGACTTGTCATCCGACGATTCATTGATCGGGATACGGATCTTGCCGCATGGCGAAGTCATGGCCTTCGATTTGAGGCCCGTATGCTTGCCTTCAATATCGAAGTAGCGCACTTCGCGGAAGTTGAACAGGTTTTCATAGAAGCTCGCCCATTCCTTCATGCGGCCACGGTGCACATTGTGCGTCAGGTGGTCGATGTAGGTCAGGCCATGGCCGACCGGGTTGGCGACGGCGCCGGGAATGGCGACGAAATCGACGTCATAGATGCTGATGTCGCCGATGCCGCCCGGCGCGGCCGCGTCCGGCTTGTCGGCGCCCTTGCCGCGCCAGCGGTCGACAAAGTACAGCAGCGAATCGCCCACGCCCTTGATGGCGGGAATATTCAGCTCCATCGGCCCCGTCTTATTGTCGAAACCCCAGGCGCCCAGTTCCAGCGCGCGACGGTAGACGAAGGCCGCGTCGTCGACGCGGATGGCGATGGCGCACACGGACGGGCCGTGATGACGGGCAAAACGCTGCGCGAACGAATCTTGTTCGGCATTGATGATGAAATTGATGTCGCCCTGACGGTACAGGGTCACATCCTTGTGGCGGTGGCGCGCGATGGCCGTGAAGCCCATGTTCTCGAACAGCTTGCCCAATGCTTTTGGGTCTGGTGCTGCATACTCGACGAACTCGAAACCATCGGTACCCATCGGGTTGTCCCAAGGCTGAAATTGCATGATGTCTCCTCCAAGAAGTAGCGCACAGTATAGGCGTGGGTCACGGGCATTAAATGCCAAAGATCTCCCGAACAATCATGATTTGCGCAATAATATTGCGTGAAACAAGAACCACCGGAGGAAGCATGAGCAAAATTACGCTGGATAAAACGGATCGCAAGATCCTCTCCGTCCTGCAGGCCGATGGCCGCCTGTCGAATCAGGACGTGGCCGAGCAGGTCAGCCTGTCGCCGTCGCCATGCTTGCGCCGCGTCAAAAGGCTGGAAGAAGCGGGCGTGATCCGCCAGTACGTGGCCCTGCTGGACCCGGAAAAGATCGGCCTGGGCTTGCTCGCCTACGTCAATGTGCGGCTGGAAAAGCACAGCGACGCCACGGCCCACAGCACGGCGCGCGTACTCGCGCCGAATCTGGTGACGAACACGTCGCCGCGCGCCGACTTCGCCGTGGCCGTGGCGCAATGGCCGGAAGTGGTGGCCTGCTATGCCATGACGGGCGAAATGGATTATCTGTTGCGCGTGCACGTGGAAGACATGGAGCATTTCTCGCGCTTCATGATGGCCACCCTGCTGCGCCACCCGGCCGTGCTGGACGTCAAGTCGAGCTTCGCCTTGCAGCGCATCAAGGATACGACGGCCCTGCCCTTATTGTGATGGCGGCCCGGGCTGCTTCTTGCGCCCTGGCAAGCGCTCGAACAGTTTGCTGGCGGCGCGCGCATTCGCCTTGAATGTGTAGTCGAACATGGCGAACTGCTCCTGCACGGCTTCCTGCAGCATGCTCGTCGGGTTCGGCGGCAATAGTTTTAGGTAGGCATCGGCTTCGCCATAGTCGCGCTGGATTTCCATGCCCGCCTTCTTGGCGATATGCATCATCGTCTTGTTGGACGACAAACAATGCATGTACAGGGTATCGACATCGTTGTTGCGGCAGTGAATCGCCGCCCGCTCGAACAGTTTCGAACCGACGCCCATGCCGCGCATCGATTTCGACACGGATACGCCAAACTCGGCCACCTGCTCCTTGTCCGTCACCACGCTTTTCGCCGGCGACTGGTCCTTCGGCGCGAACGCCAGATGGCCCACGCCCACCAGTTTGAACAGGCTGTTGTAGACGCCGTAGATCATGTCGCGCGAGAAATCCATCTTTTGCACGTACTGCGCGACGAGTTCATCGGGCAAGGCGCTGCCGAAGCGCAGCAGACGGTCGCTTTTCTCGAGCGACAGGAAATGCTTCATCATGCGGCGCCGGTCGCGCTCGTGCAACTGCTTGACGAGCACGGTCGGACGCCCGCCTCCGCTACGGCTGAGCCAGCGGCGAAACGGGTTTTGAAACAGCTTGGGTAAGGTCACGTCGACTCCTGGGGGCGGTGCTGCGGCACGTCAGGCCGTTATTGTGCAGTGCAACATCATGGCGCCATTGTAGCCTATCCGCGCCATTCAAGCCTGGGCCAGGAAGGCCGCCACGGCCGCCACCCGCGCCGCATGGATGACTTCAGGGATGCGTTTCGGCTCCGCACAGCCTTGCGCCAGCGCACCCGCATGCACGCCGCGCGCCGCGTCCAGCCCGCCCTGCAGCCGCGCCGCCTGGGGAAAGTCGCCGGTGACCAGTCCGTCGCAGGCGACGGCTTGCAGCAGTTGCACGAAGCGCTGCGGCTTGCGCAAGCCGTCGCAGCGTTCGCACAGGGCGACGATGGCTTCGGCGCCCAAGTCCAGCGCGCCATTGATATGGTCCCGCTCGCGCGCCGCCATGACGGCCAGTTCGCGGCACTCGTTGGGCACGCGCAGGCGCTCGCTCAACTGCTCGATGGCATCCTTGCTCATATGCAGCGTCAAGGCGGCGAAGCGCACGGGCAAGTCAAGGCCTTGCGCGGCGGCATGGTCGATGACCTGCAGCAAGCGCTCGCTCAACGTGATTTCCCCCATGATGCGCGCCAGGGCGCCGCATTCGTGCAGCACCGTCAGCATGCGCGAAGGCCGCGCTTCCATCAATCCTCTCGCCACTTCCTGCCACACGCGCTCGGCCACCAGGGCGTCGACTTCGCCGTCCTGCACCATCTCGCGCATCAGTTCCATGGTCGCGGGCGCGACAGTGAAAGTATGAAAGCGGGCGGCAAAGCGGGCCAGGCGCAAGATGCGCACGGGGTCCTCGCCAAAGGCGTCGGAAACGTGGCGGAAGATCTTGTTCCGGATATCCTCGACGCCGCCGAACGGGTCGGTCAACGTCCCGTCCTCGGCCCGGGCGATGGCGTTGATGGTCAGATCGCGGCGCACCAGGTCGTCTTCCAGGGTGACATCGGGCGCCGTGTGGAAGACAAAGCCCCGGTAGCCGGGCGCCGTCTTGCGTTCCGTGCGGGCCAAGGCGTATTCTTCCTGCGTCTTCGGGTGCAAAAACACGGGGAAATCCTTGCCGACGGGGCGGAAGCCCTGACGCAGCATGTCTTCCGGCGTGGCGCCCACGACGACGTGGTCGTGATCTTTCACGGGCAAGCCCAGCAGTTGGTCGCGCACCGCGCCACCGACCGTGTATATCTTCATAACACTCTTTTCTTAATCAGGCAATTCCGCGTCGTGCTTGGCAGCAATTTCCGTCTCCGCCAGCGCTTCCGCGATCCAGCGCGCGACGGCCGGGTGCGCCTGGACGCGCTCGCAGTAGGCGTTCAGCGCCGGCGCCAGCGACACGCCATAGGTGCGGAAACGCATGACGACGGGGGCAAAGTACGCGTCGGCGATGGAAAAGTCGCCGAACAGGAACTGGTGGTGGCCAAAGCGCGACAGGCACTCTTCCCAGATTTCGCTGATGCGGCCGATGTCCGCCTGCGCGGCGGCCGTGCGGCCACGGCCAGGCAGCTTCGCCTTGATATTCATCGACATGTCCGTGCGCAAGCCGGTAAAGCCCGAATGCATTTCCGCGCAGACACAGCGCGCCATGGCGCGCGCGGCCACGTCTTGCGGCCACATGTGTTTGTCAGGAAACTGCTCGGCCAGGTATTCGCAGATGGCCAGGCTGTCCCAGATCGTCATTTCTCCCGCCAGCAGCACGGGCACCCGGCCGCAGGCCGAATATTCGGCGATTTTCGTCGCCGTGTCGCTCTGGTCGAGCAGCACGCGCACTTCCTGGAACGGGATGCCGAAGGCCGTCATGGCCACCCACGGGCGCATCGACCACGACGAGTAATTCTTGTTGCCGATGATCAGGGTCAGGCCCGGCTCGCGCGCGGCGGCCAGGGTTTGCGTCAGGCTGGGGTCAAGGATGGTGGTTTGCATGGTCAGCGATCTTTAATTGGATGATGGCAAATCGGCCGCGACGGCGCTGTTTTTCGGTCCCACGGTGCCCAGGCGCGCTTTCAGCGACTGCGGGCTCTTCTCGAACAGGGCCGCGTAATAGGTGGCGTTGGCCATCACGTTCTTCACGTAGCCGCGCGTTTCCGTGTACGGAATGATCTCGGCAAAGACGGCGCCTTCCAGCGGACGCGTCATGGTGGCGCGCCAGATGCGCAGGCGCCCCGGTCCCGCGTTGTAGGCGGCGCTGGCCAGTACTTGCGAACCGTCCAGGCCGCCGAGCACCATGTTCAGGTAATTCGTGCCCAGCAAGACGTTGGTGCGCACGTCGCTCAAGGTTTCCGTCACAAAATCGGTGAGACCGATCTTCTTGGCGACATAGCGGGCCGTCGACGGCATGACCTGCATCAAGCCGGATGCGCCGACGTGCGACTGCGCATCCATGATGAAGCGCGATTCCTGGCGGATCAGGCCGTACACCCAGGCCTTATCCAGACCCAGGGTTTGCGTGGCCGGATGCATGACGTCGTCGTGCGGCGTCGGATAGCGTTGCGTATAGTCCACCTCCAGGCGCGTGCGGTCCGAGGTGTTGACCATGCGGTCAAGCACATTGTTCTGGCGCGCAAATTCCGCAGCGGCCAGATGTTGCCTGTCCGTCATCGAACGCAATTCCCAGTTCCACTCGCGCGTGCCCTCGAAGCGCAAGCGCATGTTGAAGAATTTCAAGGCACGCTGCAGTCCCGGATTGGCGGCCATGGCGGCGATTTCCGTCGGCGTGACGGGTTGGCCCGGCGGCGGCAAGACCAAGTGGTTGCCCAGCTCTTCATTGGCCAACAAGCCGTAGAAATTCGATTGCTCGGAAATCGTGCGGTACAGGGCATCGGCCTGCGCATTCGGGCGGCCCGGCGTTTCCGCCTGCTGCGCGCGCGCCAGCCAGTAGACCCAGGTCGGGTCCGCGCGCAGGGAGGCCGGCATGGCCTGGATCGCCGTCTTCACCTGGGGCCAGTTGCCTTCACGCAAGGCGATACGCGCCTTCCACTGCATCTGCTCCTGGGTCAACGGTGCGCCATTGGTTTTCTGCCAATACTCGAACGCTTCCGGTGCCAGTGAATACGACGCCTGCAAGGCCAGGCTGGCCCAGCCGATGGCCTGTTCCTGCGCCGTCAGCTGCGCGCTGGCCTTTTGCAGCGCCACCACGCCCAGTTTCAAGGTGCTTTTCGCCATGCGGCCGACGGCCACCAGGTACATCTCGTGGTCGGCGCGACTTAGACCGGGCCCCTTGGCCAGCACCAGCGCCGGCAAATCGATCGCTTGCGCCATCTTCGCGTCGGAGGCACCCAGCAGCAGCGCGATGCGGCGCGCCGGGCCCGTGGCGTTGGTCTGGCCCGCCAGACGGATCTGCGCCCACAGGTCGTTCGTGTCGAACTGGCCGTTTTGCGCCAATGCGGCGATCAGGCTGCCGCACGCTTCGCCATAGCCGGGCGGCGAGACGAGCAGGTTGCGCGCCTCGGACGCCACGTTCTGGCCCTTGGCGGCGCGCGACATCAGCGCATAGCACTTGAGCTGGGTGTCGTCATCGAGGGCGAATTGCGGATATTGCTCGTCGAACACGACCCAGTCGCGCTTGCGGCCCAGCTCCAGCAGCCAGTCGTTGCGGAAGCGGTCGGCGATGGCGCTGCCCTTGTAGCGGTTCAGGTAATCGCGAAATTGCGCTTCGGTCAGCAGTTTGATGCGCGGTTTCAGCCGATAATAGTCAACATACGAGGGAATCTGGTAATTCGTCAGGCGCCCCGCATAAAAGTCGGCTTTTTCGACGTCATCCTTGCGCGCGGCGTCGCGCAGCAGCAAGAAGGCATCGTCCTCGCTGCGCGTGTCGGGGGCGGCTGGGGAGACGGTGGTCGATACCTGGGCCAGGGCGGCCAGGGGAGACAAGGCCGATGCAACACACAGCATCGTGCCGGCAATCCATTTCAGTGGGGAAATCAATGTACGACTCTCAATCTTAACTTGATGGTGATATGAATAGCGACCCTAGAATAACATGCGATCCGGCTGCACGGCCACCCATTGCGCCACAGGAAAAAGCCGGCTTGCGCAAAGCCTTGCTGGCGGCCCGCCGCGCCCTGCCCGACGCCACGCGCACGGGGTGGGATGCGGCCATCGCGCAGCGCCTGCTGGACTGGTGCGCGCAAGAAAACGTCAAGGAACTGGGCGTGTACTGGCCCCTGCACGGCGAGCCGGACTTGCACGGCGCGTATGCGCAGCTGACCGCGCGCGGCGTGCAATTAAGCTTGCCGGTGGTGCTGGAAAAGCATGCGCCGCTGGCATTTTCCGACTGGACGCCGGGCGAGCCCATGGTGAAGGATGGTATGGGCGTGGCCGTGCCCGCGCAATTGCGCCTGCGTCCGGCACCTGCCACCCTGCTGGTGCCCTGCCTGGGTTTTAACCAGGAACGCTTTCGCCTCGGCTATGGCGGCGGCTATTACGACCGCACCCTGGCGGCCACGCCCCGTCCGCGCACGCTCGGCGTCGCCTATGCCTGCCTGGCGGCAAGTTTTCCCAACGGCGAATACGACATCGCCCTCGATCACATCGTGACCGAGGGCGATCTGTTTTAACGCGTCAAAACGGTTTATTTCACCAGGCGCTGCCACAGTGCCGTCGTGGGCGCCGCCTGGTTCATGCTATAGAAATGCAAGCCTGGCGCGCCGCCTTCCAGCAAACGCTCGCACAAGCCCGTCACCACGTCCAGGCCAAAAGCCTTGATGGATGCGCTGTCGTCGCCGAAACTGGCCAGTTTCAGACGCACCCAGCGTGGAATTTCCGCGCCGCACATGTCCGAAAAGCGCATCAGCTGCGTGTAGTTCGTGATCGGCATGATGCCGGCCACGATGGGCACGTTGATGCCCATCTTCTGCGTCTGCTCGACAAACTGAAAATACGCGTCGGCATTGTAGAAGTACTGGGTGATGGCGGCATTGGCGCCGGCCTGCACCTTGCGCGCGAACGCGTTCAGGTCGTCCTGCGGCGAACGGGCTTGCGGGTGCACTTCCGGATAGGCGGCCACTTCGATATGGAAATGGTCGCCCGTCTCGGCGCGGATGAATTCCACCAGCTCGTTGGCGTAACGGAACTCGCCCGAAGCGCCGTAGCCGCTCGGCAAGTCGCCGCGCAAGGCCACGATGCGGCGCACGCCGGCCGCCTTGAAGTCGGCCAGCACGGCGCGGATCGATGCACGCGAACCGCCCACGCAAGACAAATGGGGTGCGGCCTGTTCGCCAGCCGCCAGGATTTCGCGCACGGTGTCCAGGGTGCCCTGCTGCGTGGTGCCGCCCGCGCCGAACGTCACCGAGAAATACTTCGGATGCAACTCAGACAATTTGACGCGCGTGGCGCGCAGCTTTTCCGCCCCTTCCGGGGTTTTCGGCGGGAAAAACTCAATACTGAAGTTATGCTTTTCCATCGTCGTTACTCAAAAGTAAGGTCGACAGGGCCCAGGAAATGATGCTGTACAGAATGGCACCGCCCACGGCCGACCAGAAACTGGCGACATGGAAACCATCGATCACCTGCGCCACCAGCCAGAACAGGAAGCCGTTGATGATCAAAATGAACAGGCCCAGCGACAGGAACGTCACGGGCAGGGTCAAGAGGATCAGCAGCGGGCGGATCAAGGCATTGACCAGCCCCAGCACGGCAGCGGCCAGCAGCGCGGTCCAGCCGCTGCTCATCGTCACCGAGTGCATCAAATACGGGACGGCAAACAGGGCTGCCGCATTGATAAACCAAATCAGTAGCAAGCGCATTTCTCTAGCCTGTCAAAAGTAGGGTCAGGCCGGCGGCAGGCGCCGGCCCTCAGAGGGTGAGTTACAGCCCCGGACTACCGATTAATAACGGTAGTGCTCTGGCTTATAAGGGCCTTCTTGACGCACGCCAATGTAGTCGGCTTGCTCTTGCGTCAGTTCCGTCAGCTGCGCATTCAACTTTTTGAGTTGCAGGCGGGCGACTTTTTCATCGAGGTGTTTTGGCAAGGTGTACACGCCGACCGGGTAGTTGGCCGTGTTGGCGTACAGCTCGATCTGGGCGATCGTCTGGTTGGCGAACGACGAGCTCATCACGTACGACGGATGGCCCGTGCCGCAACCGAGGTTGACCAGACGGCCTTCGGCCAGCAGGATGATGCGGCGGCCCGACGGGAAGATGATGTGGTCGACTTGCGGCTTGATGTTTTCCCACTCGTATTGTTTCAACGAAGCGACGTCGATTTCATTGTCGAAGTGACCAATGTTGCAGACGATGGCCTGGTCTTTCATGCGCGTCAGGTGATCGTGCGTCAGGATGTGATAGTTGCCCGTGCAAGTGACGAAGATGTCGCCGTGTTCGCACGCGTAATCCATCGTCACCACGCGGTAGCCTTCCATCGCCGCCTGCAGTGCGCAGATCGGGTCGACTTCCGTCACCCACACTTGCGCCGACAGGGCGCGCATGGCTTGCGCCGAACCTTTACCGACGTCACCGTAACCGGCGATGACGGCCACTTTACCGGCGATCATCACGTCGGTGGCGCGCTTGATGCCGTCAACCAGCGACTCGCGGCAGCCATACAGGTTGTCGAACTTCGATTTCGTGACGGAATCGTTGACGTTGATCGCAGGGAAAGCCAGCTTGCCTTCCTTGTGCATCTGGTACAAACGGTGCACGCCGGTCGTCGTTTCTTCCGTCACGCCGAGGATTTCCGGCAGGCGCTTCGAGTACCAGGTCGGGTCGGCCAGCAAGTGCTTCTTGATCGAGTTGAACAGGCAAATTTCTTCTTCCGAACCCGGGTTGGCCAGCACCGACAGGTCGGTTTCCGCGCGCACGCCCAGGTGCAGCAGCAGGGTTGCGTCGCCGCCATCGTCGAGGATCATGTTCGAGTAGACAGCCTTGCCGTCCACGTTCGGCCATTCGAAGATGCGGTGCGTGTATTCCCAGTAATCGTCCAGCGACTCGCCCTTGACGGCGAACACGGGCGTGCCGGCGGCGGCGATGGCGGCGGCGGCGTGATCTTGCGTGGAGTAAATGTTGCACGATGCCCAACGCACTTGCGCGCCCAGTGCTTCCAGGGTCTGGATCAGCACGGCGGTCTGGATGGTCATGTGGATGGAACCGGTGATGCGCGCGCCCTTCAAAGGCTGCGCTGCCGCGAATTCTTCGCGGATGGCCATCAGGCCAGGCATTTCCGTTTCAGCAATCTTGATTTCTTTGTCGCCCCATGCGGCCAAGGTGATATCGGCGATGGTGTAGTCGTGTTGCGATTTGAGTACGGCGTTCATCACGCCCTCCTTTCAGTTGAAAAAGGTACGTGAGCGCGGTTGCAGGATATTCCGAGCCTGGCGAATTTCTTCGTCGCAACGCTCCTCGGACGGGGGATTTTAACATTGTCAAGGCTGGCGCGCCAGCTTGTTCGCCATACATTGCCACGTAACAACACATAAAAAAAGCGCCCGCAGCCATGAGGCCGGGGCGCTTTTCTTGCACATCCGACCAGATTACTTCAGGCCGGCGGCGTCGCGCAGCAGGGCGACCTTGTCCGTGCGCTCCCACGTGAATTCCGGCTCTTCGCGGCCGAAATGGCCGTAGGCGGCGCTCTTCTGATAGATCGGGCGCAGCAGGTCGAGCATTTGCACGATGCCTTTTGGACGCAAATCAAAGTGCGCCAGTACCAGCTTGGCGATTTCCGTGTCGGGAATCACGCCCGTGCCTTCCGTGTAGACGGTGATGTTGATCGGCTTGGCCACGCCGATGGCGTAGCTGACCTGCACCTGGCATTGGCGCGCCAGGCCGGCCGCGACGATGTTTTTCGCCACGTAGCGGGCCGCGTAGGCTGCCGAACGGTCGACTTTCGACGGGTCCTTGCCCGAGAACGCGCCGCCGCCGTGCGGGGCTGCGCCGCCGTAGGTATCGACGATGATCTTGCGCCCGGTCAAGCCGCAATCGCCTTGCGGACCGCCGATGACGAAACGGCCCGTCGGGTTGACGAGGAATTTGGTTTCCGTCAGCCATTCGCGCGGCAAGATGGGCTTGATGATTTCTTCGATGACGGCTTCTTCGATCTGCTTGTGCGAGATTTCCGGCGCATGCTGGGTCGACAGCACGACCGTGTGCACGCCGACGGGGCGGCCGTCGACGTAGCGCAGCGTCACTTGCGATTTCGCATCCGGACGCAGCCATGGCAGACGGCCATCCTTGCGCAGCTGCGACTGGCGCTCGACCAGGCGGTGCGCGTAGTGGATGGCGGCAGGCATCAGCTCGGCCGTTTCATCGCAGGCGTAGCCGAACATCAGGCCCTGATCGCCGGCGCCTTGATCCAGGTCAATGCCCGCACCTTCATCGACGCCTTGCGCGATGTCCGGCGACTGCTTGTCGTAGGCCACCAGCACGGCGCAGCCCTTGTAGTCGATGCCGTATTCCGTGTTGTCGTAGCCGATACGTTTGATGGTTTCGCGCGCAACTTGAATATAATCCACATTGGCGTGCGTGGTAATCTCGCCAGCCAGCACCACCAGACCCGTGTTGCACAGGGTTTCGGCAGCCACGCGGGCGCTCGGATCCTGGGTCAGGATGGCGTCAAGGATGGCGTCGGAAATTTGATCGGCAACCTTGTCGGGATGGCCTTCCGAAACGGATTCGGAAGTGAAGAGATAGTCGTTTGACATTGCAAGCTCCTGTTTACTATGTGAATGTTCTGTCGCAGTAAAGAGGATTTTGCCTGCGACGCTTTAGCGAGATTTATATTCCGCATCGCAAGTTGTCTATTAACTCAGCGGTTACTGCATACGTGGTATTTTACGCTTCTTAAAAAATTTTGGCACGGCAACACGCCATTCCTGGAAACAGCTTATACATGTTAGTCCCAATTTTCCGCTTCCTGTCCCTCTTTCCACTGCCCGTCCTGCATGGCCTTGGCGCTGCGCTGGGATGGGTGATTTACGCCATTTCGCCGTCCTACCGGCGCCGCATGCGCGAGAACATGCAAGGTGCGGGGTTTTCGCAACACTTGCACACGGCCGTGGCCGAAGCGGGCAAGAGCGTGCTGGAACTGCCCTTCATCTGGTGCGCGCCGGCCGAACGCGTGGCGCGCCATGCGACGGTGGAAAACTGGGAACTGGTGGAAAAAGCGCTGCAGCACGGCCGCGGCATCGTCTTCCTCACGCCGCACCTGGGCTGCTTTGAAATCGTCGCCCAGCAGATCGCCCTGCGCACGCCGCTCACCGTGATGTACCGCCCGCCCAAGCGCGCCGCCCTGAAACCGCTGATCGAAGGCGCGCGCGCGCGCGAAAACCTGATGCTGGCGCCGGCGAACATGTCGGGCGTGCGCATCTTCGCCAAGTGCCTGAAAAAGGGACAACCGATCGGTCTGCTGCCCGACCAGGTGCCGCAGGAAGGCGAAGGCGTGTGGGCCGATTTCTTCGGCCGCCCCGCCTACACCATGACCCTGCCCGCCAAGCTGGCGCAGATGGGCGGCGCCGAAGTCATCATCACCTACGCGGAACGCCTGCCGGGCGGACGCGGCTACGTCGTGCATTTCGTGCCGTTCACCGAATCCCTCGACAGTACCTCGGCCGAGCAGGCGCGCACCATCAATGCGGCCATGGAACAATTGATCGCGCGCAGCCCCGCGCAATACCTGTGGAGCTACAATCGCTACAAGGTGCCGCGCGGTGCGCCGCCGCCCACGCCAGCGACGCCCGAGGCCGCCAAGGAGCAGGCATGAGACTGCTGATCGCCTTCATGTGGCTGCTGCACTGGCTGCCCTTGCCCATCCTCGGCCGCTTCGGCGTGGCCGTCGGCAGCCTGCTGTTCATCGCCATGCCCACGCGGCGCAGGATCGCCCTGACGAATCTGCGCCTGTGCATGCCGGAATTGACGGAAGCCGAGCGCGTGGCGCTGGCGCGCCAGCATTTCCAGGCCTACTCGCGCAGCGTGTGGGAACGCAGCATCCTGTGGTGGTCGTCGGAAGCGCGATTGAACCGCCTGATCAAAAAAGTGCCCGCCTTCCCGGGCCAGCAGATCGCCGCCAAGCCCACCATTTTGCTGTGCCCGCACTTCGTCTGCCTCGACGTGGCCGGCGCCGCCACGGCCATGGAAATTTCCGCTTCGTCGATGTACGTGCAGCAAAAGAATGCCGCCTTCGACCAGGCCTTGCGCAACGGCCGCTCGCGCTTCAAGCCGCCCAAGCTGTTTACGCGCCAGGACGGCATCAAGACGATTCTGCGCGCGCTGCGCGACGGCTTGCCCTACTTTATGTTGCCGGACATGGATTTCGGCGAAAAGGATGCGGAATTCGTGCCCTTCTTCGGCGTGCCGGCCGCCACCCTGACGGCCACGGCGCGCCTGGCGCTGGCCGCCAAGGCGCAGGTGATTCCCGTCATCGCCACTTTTTTGCCCAACTACCAGGGCTGGCAAGTGACCTATTACCCGGCCTGGGACGATTATCCCGGCGACGACATCACGGCCGCCACGCGCCGCATGAACGAGTTCATTGAGGAAAGAGTGCGCGAAGCACCGGCCGAGTATTTCTGGACGCATAAACGCTTCAAGACGCGTCCGGAAGGCGAAGCCTCGTTCTATAACCAGCACAAGTGATACGGCAGAACATGAAACTCCACTTTACCAAGATGCATGGCGCAGGCAATGACTTCATCGTCATCGACGCCATCAATCAGGACATCGACTTTACGCCGGCCCAGTGGCAGCGCCTGGCCGACCGCCGTTTCGGCATCGGCGCCGACCAGATCCTCGTGGTGGAAAAGCCGCGTCTGCCCGGCTGCGACTTCCGCTACCGCATCTACAACAACGATGGCGGCGAAGTGGAACAGTGCGGCAACGGCGCGCGCGCCTTCGTCAAGTTCGTCAGCGAAAAAGGCTTGTCAAACAAGGCCAGCATCCGCGTGGAAACCATGGCCGGCGTCATCGCGCCGCGCCTGGAACCTGATGGCAGTATCACGGTCGACATGGGCGCGCCCGTGCTCGAACCCGCGCTGGTGCCGTTCGACGCCAGCGGCCTGGACGGCGTGGCGGAAGGCAGCGGCACCCTGTGGCCGCTGGACCTGGCGTTGCCGGGCGAGAACGCCCCCGTACTGGTGTCCGTCGTTTCGATGGGCAACCCGCATGCCGTGCAAGTGGTCGACGACGTCGACGCGCAAGACCTGGAACAGTCGGGCCCGCGCATCGAGCACCACCCGCGCTTTCCCCGCCGGGTCAACGCCGGCTACATGCAGGTCGTCGACCGCCAGCACGTGAAACTGCGCGTGTATGAGCGGGGCGCGGGCGAAACGCTCGCCTGCGGCACGGGCGCCTGCGCCGCCGCCGTGGCCGGCATCCTGCGCGGCCGGCTCGATTCCCCCGTGCGCATCAGCGCGCGCGGCGGCGAACTGTCGATCGCCTGGCAAGGCCCCGGCCACCCCGTCCTGATGACGGGCCCGGCCGTGACCGTGTTCGAAGGCACGATCGAGCTGTAGACGGGTGAAGGTCAGAAGTAAAGGTCAGGCCGCCAGGAACTGCTGTTCCTGTGCGACACCGAGTTCGGCCAGGTAGCACTTCAGGCGGTACAAACGCTGCCGGTAATTGCCTTCCGGCCCCGCCACGCCGCAATCGACGCGCTCGAACAGGCGCACCACCTGATCGAGCAGCTGGCGCTCCTGCGCCGTGCGGATCAATGCCAGACGCCGCTTGCCGCGGCCATGCGTGGCGCTGATATCGATCAGCAAACAATGCCCCTGGTCGGCCGCATGGATATCGAGCAGCAGCGCCTCGGCACGCGACAGATGGAAGCAGCGCGCCAGTTCCAGGCGCGCCGCCAGCAGGGGGTGGCTCTGGCCCAGCTGGCGCAGCGGCTCATCGGCGTGCAGGGCGGCGCACTGGCCCCAGTCGCCGGGCTCGCCGCGCGGCGCGATGCGCGCCAGCGCCGCCTCCGCTTCACGGCTGCCTTGCGCCTGCGCCTGCAGCAGCCAGTACACGGCGCGCACATCGTTGTTGACGCCGTCGCGGCGATTACGCCAGGCATGCATGCCGCATTCGAGCTGGGCCGGGCCATGCCCCAGGTCGGCGGCACGCTCGAGGCAGAAATGCGCTTCGACCACATTGCGCTGGGAAAATTCCGGTTTCGTGTAGATGCGTGAGAGCACGAACCAGGCTTCGGCCAGTCCCTGCTCGCCCGCCTGCGTCAGCCAGCGCACGGCACGCTTGAAATTGGCCGCGCCATTGCGCGTGGCCAGCCGCTGGCCATGCGCATCCATGCGCGCATAGCCGAGTCCCAGCTCCAGCTGCGCCGTGCGGTCGCCGCCATGCGCGGCCAGCTCGCAGCACTGCCAGCCCTCCGCATCGCCGCCAGGCGCCAATGCCTGGGCGCAACGCGACAGCAACAGCACCTGCTGCGCGTCGAGGGCGATCGTGCGCGCACCGGCCGCCGCCTGGCGCTGCAGCAGCGCGCGCGCCAGCGGCAAGCCTTGCGACAGAAATCCCGCATGGTTGCCCTGGCTCCATGCCTGCTCCAGCCAGGCGTGCAGCGGCGCATCGCCATCGGGGGCTGGCTCGCCGGCGAGGCTGGCGTCCGGCCCGGACGCTACGGATGATCCTTCTTGCAGGGACAACAACCATTGCGCATCGGGCAAGCCGGCACGCACGGCGGCGTCCAGCGCCACGCGCGCCTTGGCGCGCAAGGCTTCACTGTGGCTGGCGGCGTTGCCCAGCACCAGTTGCGCCAGCACCAGGCCCGCCTGCACCAGGCCCGCATCGAACGCCTGCGCGTAATACGGGATCAGCGCCTTGGCTGCCGGTTGCGCCACGTCGAACGGCACGTGCGTGCCAATCAGCAAGCACGCTTCCTGGCTATCCTCCTGGGCCGCCCGCGCCAGCCAGTGCAAGGCAGTCGGCAGGCTTTGCGGCACCCCCTGTCCAAACAGGTACACCCGTCCCAACGCCAGCTGGCAAGCGACATCGCCAGCCCGTGCGCCCTTGATCAATCCTAATGTTTCGCGATTTGCCATCGATTCTCGATATTGAGTCAATGATTCTAATAATTAGTGGTCAGCCATCTCCAGGCCCATCGGTTCAGGCCCGCCCTTAGTGTAACGTCCTTGTGTCGTAAATCCGCCAAAGCGGCCTCAGGAACTTGATTCAGCGCAACAATGTCCTGGCCAAAACATGCAAATATCACAATACGCCGCTACGGTGGCGATGGGAAAACGCGTGCCATCGGTGCGGGACTGGCGGAAACCGCGCGTTACAAAAATACAACAGGGGCATGCAGTTATGCCGCTTTTCACCAATCTTTTCACGCACATTTGACCAATCCCGCACGTCTTGCGCGCCGACGAATTAAGGTTCATTCATCGAAACGCGACAGTTAGCGCATTTCAATCTGCTCGGATCTCGGACGGAACTCACTTTTAATAGGGAATAAGACATGAAAAAATCACTCGTTGCCCTCGCACTCTTCGGCGCCTTTGCCGCAACCGCACAAGCGCAGTCGTCCGTCCAAATCTACGGCACGATCGATGCAGGCCTGGGCAAAGCGACTGGTTCGACCACCGCCGTCACCAAGCGCGACAACAACAAACTGGGTTTCAAGGGTACGGAAGATCTGGGCAATGGCTTGAAAGCTATTTTCCAACTGGAAATTCGCTATGAATCCGATACCGGCACCGTAGAAAACACCTCGGGCGCCAATTCGCGTCCGCTGTTCCAGGGTCAAAGCCGCGTCGGCCTGCAAGGCGACTTCGGTACCGTGCGCCTGGGCCGTGGCCTGACCGCGTTCCAGGAAACGAGCACCGGTTTCGAACCATGGTCGGGCATGCCTACGCCAGCCGGTTTCCAGACCGACCTGACCGTGGCCGGCTACACCAGCGATCCGCTGAGCGCGCCAGGCAACTCGCGTAACCGCTTCTCGAATGCCGTGTTCTACAACTCGCCAGTCATCAGCGGCTTCCAGTTCAACGCCACCGTGGCCGCCAAGGAAGCGAACAACAATAATGCCTTCCTGGCCACCGCACCGAACGCAACGACGAATGCCTCCGGCAACTTCGGCGTGCCAGCCAATGTGGCGCCTGCATCGAATCCATACTCGGTATCCGTGACGTACGCCTCGCCAGGATTTGCCGCCATGGCCGCCTACGAGCGCAATGGCTTGCAAGCCAAGCTGTGGTCGGTCGGTGCGTCGGTCAATCCGATTCCTGAGCTGAAAGTCATGCTGTCGATCCAACACCAGAAAGATGACGACTTCAAGATCATCAATACCGGCACCAAATCGTGGGTACTGGGCGCCAACTACGACGTCGGCCCAGGCAAGGTCCGCGCTGGCTACGGTCAGAAAACGCCGGATGGCGTAGTCAAAACCAAGCAGGCATCGCTGGGCTACGACTACAATCTGTCGAAGCGTACTTACCTGTACGCAGATATTTCGAACAAGAAAGCAGCCAGCACGACCAACTACAACGTTTCGACTACGACCAACTACATCGGTCTGGGCGTGCACCACAACTTCTAATGCCTCGCCTGTCACCCTTCGCGGGTGATTGCTGAGCAACGAATACAAAGCGGCATGGGCAACCATGCCGCTTTTTTCATGGGCGCGCGGAAAATGCACGGGCGCCGCGCCCTTTGCGCCTATGCCGCCGCACTCTCGGTTAGAATGAAGCGTTCAACTTTCACTGACAGATATTCTCAATGACCGCCACACTCGATTCCAGCACCGTCGCCCAGTACCTGAGCGAGCATCCGACGTTCTTCGAAGAGCATACCGCGCTGCTCGGCGAGGTCAAGCTGAGCAGCCCGCTGACGGGACGCACCATCTCGCTGCAGGAGCGGCAGATGGAAGTGATGCGCGACAAGTACAAGGCGCTGGAGTTGCGCATGTCCAAGCTGAGTCGCCTGGCCGAGGAAAATGGCGACATCGCCAGCAAGTTCCACGGCTGGAACCAGGCCATGCTGCAAGTACGCCACGATGCGGACATGCCGCGCGTGCTGGTCGATGCCTTGCAAAGCAATTTCGACGTGCCCTACGTCAGCCTGCGCCTGTGGCAAGTGCTGCCGGAACACGCTGACGGCTGGTTCACGGAAGATGTCACGGCCGACGTGCGCATGTTCGCCAACAGCCTGCAAACGCCGTACTGCGGCAGCAACCGCGATTTCGAAGCCGTGCACTGGTTGCAGGCGGACAAGATCGAATCGACCGTCATGATCGCCCTGCGCGCCCCGAACACCACGGGCACCTTCGGCTTGCTGGTGCTGGGCTCGCCCGACAGCGAACGCTTTACGTCGAGCATGGGCACCGATTTCCTCGTGCATATCGGCGCCACGGCCAGCGCCGCCCTGGCCGCGCTGCGCGCCGGTTCGCCTGCCTGAGTCAGCCATGGGAGAGGCGCGCGGCAAGGCCGAGTGGCTCGACGCCTACCTGGCGCAGCTGGCCACGCAGCGCAAGCTGTCGCCGCATACCCTGGACGCCTACGGGCGCGACCTGCGCGCCCTGCTGGAACTGAGCGGCAATACGCCGTGGACGGCGCTGGCGCACAACGAAGTGCGCCGCTACACGGCCAAGCTGCATGCCGGCGGCCTGGACCCGCGTTCGATCGCCCGCAAGCTGTCGTCGTGGCGCGGCTTCTTCAACTGGCTCAGCGGTGAAACGGCGCTCGACGCCAATCCCGTCGACGGCATCCGCGCCCCCAAGCGGGCCAAGACCTTGCCGAAAGCCCTGTCAGTGGACGACGCCGTGCGCCTCGTGGCGCCCGCGCAACACCAGCAAGGCGCTGCCGAGCCGGAGCAACTGTGCAACCGCGCCATGTTCGAGCTGCTGTATTCGAGCGGCTTGCGCGTCTCCGAACTGACCAGCCTGGACACCCATTACTGCAAGGCCGAGAATGGCCAGCCCGCCTCGCTGGGCTGGCTCGACATGGCCAGCTTCGAAGTCATCGTCACGGGCAAGGGCAGCAAGATGCGCAAGGTGCCGGTCGGCAAGGCAGCCCTCGTCGCCCTGACTGCCTGGCTGGCCGTGCGCCCGCCTGCGGCCGATGGCAGCGCCGCCTTGTTTCTCAGCACGCGCGGCACGCGCATCTCGCCCCGCGTGCTGCAGCTGCGCCTGAAGGCGCATGCGCTGACGACGGAAATCCCCGCCAACGTGCACCCGCACGTGCTGCGCCACTCGTTCGCCTCGCACGTGCTGCAATCGTCGGGCGACTTGCGCGCCGTGCAGGAAATGCTGGGCCATTCCAGCATCACCTCGACCCAGGTCTACACGGCCCTCGATTTCCAGCATCTGGCCCACGTGTACGACCAGGCGCACCCCCGCGCCAAGGCGAAGTAGACAGCCGCGCCCGTTGGCCGGCCTGATCCATATCAAGCGGATGGGCGCGCATTTGCAAGCTTTTGCAAAATTCCGGCATAATCGTCCGCATTCTTCCGCTTGCGCGGCGGCACCACCGATTACAGCATAGGCATCTCATGGCACTGATTCCAACCACCATCCTCACCGGTTTCCTGGGCGCAGGCAAAACCACCTTGCTCAACCGCATACTGCAGGAAGACCATGGCATGCGCATCGCCGTGATCGAAAACGAGTTTGGCCAGGAAAACATCGACAATGACATCCTGGTGCAGGATAGCAACGAACACATCATCGAGATGAACAACGGCTGCATCTGCTGCACCGTGCGCGGCGACCTGATCGTCGGCCTGTCGGAACTGGCGCGCAAGCGCGACGCCGGCCTGCTGGCGTTCGACCGCGTCGTCATCGAAACGACGGGCCTGGCCAATCCCGGCCCCGTGGCGCAGACCTTCTTTGTCGATGAGGAAGTGGGCAGCCACTACATGCTCGACGCCATCATCACGGTGGTCGATGCCCGTCATGCCATGAAGCAACTCGATGAATACGAGGAAGCCCAGCGGCAAGTGGGCTTTGCCGACAAGCTGCTGCTGTCGAAAACCGACCTCGTCAGTGAAGACGACGTGGCCGTCCTGACGCGCCGCCTGAAGCGCATCAATCCCCGCGCGCCCATCGCCAAGGTCGATTTTGGCCGCGCGCCGCTGGCCGAGGTGCTCGACATCCGCGGTTTCAACCTGAATGAAAAACTGGAACTGGACCCGGATTTCCTGGAGACAGAGACGGCGCACGTCCACGATCACGACCACGCGCACGACCACGCGCACGGCCACGAGCACGCACATGCACACGGCAATGAGCACGGCAATGAGCACGGCCATGAGCACGCGCATGAGCACAGCGACGCCTGTGCCGCCGATTGCGGCCATGCCGACCATCACCATGCGCAGCACAGCGACGATATCGCCGCCTTTGTTTTCAAGAGCACGCAACCGTTCGACAGCGCCAAGCTCGACGAGTTCCTCGGCGGCCTGGTGCAAGTGTATGGCCCGCGCATGCTGCGCTATAAGGGCGTGCTGCTGATGCAGGGCGCAGAACGCAAGGTGGTCTTCCAGGGCGTGCACCAGCTGATGGGCAGCGACCTGGGCGCCAAATGGGGCGAAAACGAAGTGCGCGGCAGCAAAATGGTGTTTATTGGCAAAAATCTACCAAAAGACATTTTTATTCGCGGACTCGAACAATGTTTGGTATAAACTAGCCGGGTTTTGCAAAATACCCGTTGCAAAGCAGAAACAAAAGGGAAAGTTAAGCACGCTTTCCCGCTGTCCGACATCCATCTTGCTGGTATAAACCAACAAGTAGCCGTCTCTGATCGGCTAGTCAACAAATCGGGATGGCAATATAAGGCAAAGCGTGCCAAAATCAGCGACGAAAACGGCCCATGTCGTTCGCCTGTCATGAAATGCTGGCAAACTGCCGCTGGCCGCATGCCAGGCATGCAAGCGATCCACCCAACACGCCCGTTGACGCGCGCATAGCGCGACAGGCATAGAGCGGTAAAAAGTTATCAACATGGCACCATGGCCGGCCGGTAGTCCTGGCTTTCGCCGGCAAGCCAAGGTCGCACGCAGTACAGCGGGACAGCAATGCCAAGCGGAACCTGTACAGTTGCTCGGTATCGCCGCATCAACTGATCAATTTGAAAACTCTGTCGTATCGAAGGTAAGCGAAGTTATGACCAAAACTAATAAATCGACCCCGGCCGCCAACCAAGACATCCCTCTCATCAGCGAAGACCAAATTCGCGCCATGAGCGAAGATGACTACATGAATCCGGCACAACTGGCATTCTTCAAGGCGCGCCTGCAGCAGCTCGAAAAAGACCTGCTGAAAAACGCCGGCGAAACCACGGAACACTTGCGTGAAACCGTGCTCGTACCGGACCCGGCCGACCGCGCCACCATCGAGGAAGAGCATGCGCTGGAACTGCGCACGCGCGACCGCGAACGCAAATTGCTGAAGAAAGTGCAGCAATCGATCGCCAGCATCGACGCCGGCGACTATGGCTGGTGCGAAGAAACGGGCGAGCCTATCGGCATCCCGCGCCTGATCGCCCGTCCGACCGCCACCCTGTCGCTGGAAGCCCAGCAACGGCGCGAACTGAAGCAAAAGCTGTACGGCGACTGATCGTCCCGCCCCTTGCGCGGCCGCCCCGGCGGTCCCGCGATGGCGAATAAAAAAGCACACAACCCAGGTTGCGTGCTTTTTTTTCGCCCCGCGCCGGCCTACACTGAAGCAAGCACGGCAGTGGCACATGCCGCTTGCAATTGCCTTTTCCATCCCCACTTTTGCAGCATGGGCGCGCAATCGCATGGCCTTGCACGCATCGGCACGAATCTTTTGAGGTCACTATGGAACAATTTCACGGCACCACCATCCTCTGCGTCCGGCGCGGCAAGCAAGTCGCCCTGGGCGGCGACGGCCAGGTAACGCTCGGCAACATCGTCATGAAGGGCACGGCCCGTAAAGTGCGTAAGTTGTATCAGGGCAAGGTCCTGGTCGGCTTTGCCGGCGGCACCGCCGACGCTTTTACCCTGCTCGACCGATTTGAAGGCAAGCTGGAAAAACACCAGGGCAATCTGCTGCGCGCCTCCGTCGAACTGGCCAAGGACTGGCGCACCGACCGCGTGCTGCGCCGCCTGGAAGCGATGCTGCTGGTGGCCGACAGCGAGTCGACCCTGGTCATCACGGGCAATGGCGACGTGCTGGAACCGGAAGACGGCATCGGCGCCATCGGCTCGGGCGGCACCTACGCCCAATCCGCCGCCAAGGCGCTGCAGGAAAACACGGACTTGTCGCCGGCCGACGTGGTCAAGAAATCGCTGACCATCGCCGCGGAACTGTGTATTTATACGAATATGTCGCACATTATCGAGACCTTGGACTAAGAGTCCCCGAGAAAACGCCCATGGCTGCGTTGCATGGCCTGGGCGTACAAAAAGGTACTGCCTGCGGCCACGCGCCTTGCCCTGAACGTTTTTCGGGCACTCTACGCAAAAGAAAGATAGAAAGCCAACTATGATCATGAACATGACCCCGTCGGAAATCGTCACCGAACTCGACAAACACGTGGTGGGCCAGGCCAAGGCCAAGCGCGCCGTCGCCATCGCCCTGCGCAACCGCTGGCGCCGCCAGCAGGTGGCCGAACCCCTGCGCCATGAAATCACGCCCAAGAACATCCTCATGATCGGCCCCACGGGCGTCGGCAAGACGGAAATCGCGCGCCGCCTGGCCAAGCTGGCCGAGGCGCCGTTCATCAAGATCGAAGCGACCAAATTTACCGAAGTCGGTTATGTGGGGCGCGACGTCGACACCATCATCCGCGACCTGATCGACATCGGCATCAAGCAGACGCGCGCGCTGGAAATGAAGAAGGTGCGCGCGCGCGCCGAAGATGCGGCCGAAGACCGCGTCATCGACATCCTCGTGCCGCCGGCGCGCGACTTCGGCTTCACGCCGAATACGGCAGCGGCCGTGGACACGGGCAGCGGCGACAGCACGCGCCAGACCTTCCGCAAGCGCTTGCGCCAGGGCGAGCTCGATGACAAGGAAATCGAGATCGAGCTGGCCGAGGCGGGTCCGCAGATGGAAATCATGGCGCCGCCGGGCATGGAGGAAATGACGGAGCAGATCAAGTCCATGTTCTCGGGCGTCGGCGGGCAGCGCAAGAAGGCGCGCAAGGTCAAGATCAAGGAAGCCTTGAAACTGCTGGTCGAGGAAGAAGCGGCCAAGCTGCTCAACGAAGATGAGCTGAAACAGAAGGCCATCCAGAACGTCGAGCAGAACGGCATCGTGTTTTTGGACGAAATCGACAAGATCGCCTCGCGCTCGGAGTCCGGCGGCGCCGACGTCTCGCGCGCCGGCGTGCAGCGCGACCTGCTGCCGCTGGTCGAGGGCACGACCGTCAACACGAAATATGGCATGATCCGCACGGACCACATCCTGTTCATCGCCTCCGGCGCCTTCCATCTGTCGAAGCCGTCGGACCTGATCCCGGAACTGCAGGGGCGCTTCCCCATCCGCGTGGAGCTGGAATCGCTGTCGATTGCGGACTTCGAGCGCATTCTCACCAGCACCGACGCCTGCCTGACGATGCAGTACGAAGCCTTGCTGGCGACGGAAAACCTGAAACTGCAATTCGCGCCGGAAGGCATCACGCGCCTGGCGGAAATCGCCTACTCGGTCAACGAGCGCACGGAAAACATCGGCGCGCGCCGGCTGCACACGGTGATGGAAAAGCTGCTGGAAGAAGTGTCGTTTACGGCCAGCGAAGGCAGCAGCACGACGGAAAACCTGCTGCTGATCGATGCCGCGTACGTCAACGAACGCCTGGAAGCGCTGTCGGTCAACGAGGACCTGTCGCGCTACGTGCTGTAAGAAAGAAGGGGGAAACCGATGGCAAACAAGGCCTTGGCGACGCGGCAGAAAATGCAGTTCCGCGTCGAACCCTCGCAAAAACCGCGCAACCCCGTCGCCACTGCAGCCCTGCAGCGCGCCGCCGGGGCGCACGTGAAAACCGTGTCAGGCCAGCGCCAGCAGGAAAAACGCCTGCTGGCGAAACTGCTGTTGAAAGTAGAAACGGACAAATAGGCCGCCCGCGGACACCCCGTTCCGGGGCGTCCGCCATCAGGCCACTCTCTGCCGCAGCATCATCCCCTTAGAAACGGTAGGACGCGCCCAGCGAAAACATGTCGACCTTGGTCGTTTGCTTGCTGCTGTACTTGACCGGCACGCGGTCCCAGTCCAGGTGCAGCGACCAGTTCCGGTTCAGCGCATACGCCGCGCCGATGCCGTAGGTCAGGCCGATCTTGTCCTTCTTGTCCGAACCGCCGCCCAGATAATCGACCTTGCCCTGCGTGTACGCGGCACCGGCGCGCCCGCTCAGGGTAAAGGCGTCAAACTGGTAGCCGAGCACGCCCTGTATGCCGAGGCCCGTGAACTTGCCGCGGCCAGCACGCTTGCCGGCGCCCGTGTCGAAGCCGGACTTGACCTCGCCGCCCATGTACCCCACCAGCTCAACCGAAGGCAGGGCCACGCCGCCCTGAAACGGCAACGCGTCGAAACTGTAACCCAGGTAGGCCTTGCCATTGCGCTTGCTGCTCTTGTCGCAATCGCCTTGTCCGGCGATGCAATCGAGGCCCGTGCTGGCGCGAAAGCCATAGCTGGCGCCCGCATAGATGGAACCTGGCGCCGGTTCGGCGGCGGCGGCATGCAAGGGAGCGATGGCGACCAGCGCCAGCAGCGCTGCGGGGAAACGGAAAGATGGAAACATGGATAACCTCTACAAGTGGATGGATTGCCTGGTTGTAGCGCGCTGCGCGAGCCACAAGCGGGAGTGTCATCGCTTTCGCCGAAAAGTACTATCATCTTGTGCAAAGTGCCATTAACGGCTACATTCGGTACCGTCAACCGCTACCAAACTTGCATAAAGGAACTATCGTGAGTTCACCTGAACTGGTTTTGCGCGTGCTGCGCACCCAACTGCGCGCCGCCGGCATCACCTACAAGGTATTGGCCGAGCGCATCGGCATGAGCGAGTCGAGCGTCAAGCGCATGTTTGGCCAGCACGACATGTCGCTGTCGCGCCTGGCCCTGATCTGCAAGGCTTCCGGCATCGCCATGGAGGATGTGCTGCGCGGCGCGGCCGACATCACGCCGCATGCCGACACGCTCACCCTGGTGCAGGAAAAGTCGCTGGTGGCGCATCCGCGCCTGCTGCTGGTGGCGATCTGCTGCCTCGGCCACTGGAGCCTGGAACAGGTGGTGGAAACGTATGCGCTGACGCAGGCCGAATGCATCGGCTGCCTGGCCGAACTGGACCGGCTGGGCTTGATCGAACTCAAGCCGCTGAACCGCTACAGCCTGCGCGTCTCGAACGCCTTCCACTGGCTGGCCGACGGCCCGGTGCAGCTGTACTTCCGCGAACACGTGGTGGCCGATTATTTCAGCGGGCATTTCGACGGCGCCGGTGAAACCCTGATGTGCATCCCGGCGCGCCTGTCGCTGTCGAGCGCACAGGAGCTGGTGCAAAAGATCCGCCAGCTGGCCGAAGAACTGGCGCGCCTGCACCAGAACGACCGCCGCCTGGGGCCGCAGGAACGCGACGGCTTTACCCTGCTGCTGGGCTTTCGCTCATGGGAATTTGCCGCCTTCACGGCCCTGCGCCGCAGCACGGCGCCCGCCGCGCCGGGCACCCCTTACCAGACAGGGCCCAGGAACAGATAGAGCGTGCTCTCGCCGCCCTTCGATGCGCCCGAGGCCACGTACACGGGACCGAAGCGCGTATCGACCGAAATGAAGGCGCTGCTCGCCTGCGTGAACTTGGTGGCTTTCCAGCGCTCGCTCTGATCGAAGCCGCCGCCCATTTCCAGCGAAAAGCCGGCCCGCACGGCGCCGCCCAGGGTGCTGGGCAGGGAACCGATGCGGCGCGCCATCACGAAGCGCGCCAGGGCCACGCTGCGCCCCGTCACCGACTCGAACTGCGTGCCGGACAGGCGCAGGAAGCCGCCCAGGCTGAGCGGCGCCTCGCCCCGCTGCGCGCGCGCCCATTCGCCATACACGTGGCCGGCCCAGTTGCCGCGCCCAAACGCCTTCAGGCCCGTGATGGCGGAGCGCCCCAGGCCCGATTCGCCCGTACCGGTGGTCGCGGAGCGCGTCCAGGTGGCGTCGAACAGCACGCCGCGCGTGGGGAAACCGGGCGAATCGAGCGTGTCGACGCGGAACTGGACGAACTGGTTGGTGCCCAGTGCCCGCTCCTTGGGGTAGGCCGGGTCGGCGGGGATGCTGATGTCCGCCTTGACTTCGCTGCGCGTGATGCCGAACTGCAGATCGCCCCAGAAACCGAACTGGCGCCCCAGCACCAGGCTGGCGCCCTGGCCGCTGTAAGCGACGCGCGCATTGCGCCGGCCCTTGTCGAACAGGTCGACCGCCTGGGAAGTGTACTGCAGCGATGGCGCGATATACCACGGGTTGCCGGCACCGAGCGGCTGCCAGTACTGCACCCCGAAGTTGCGCGCGGTGCCGATCTGCACCATGCTGCGCAATTCGCCGCCCCAGCTGTTCAGATTCGAGCGCACGTGCAGCAGCTTCAGGGCAAAGGTATTGCTGTCCCTGAAATCGCTGGCCATTTCCAGGCCCACGCGCAGGCGGCTGCTGGCCCACGGCGCCTCGACCGCCTTGATGGTGACGGCGCGCTGGTCGCCCGCATCGACCACCTCCGTCTCCACGCGCGCCACGTCGCCGCGGCCATACAGCTTGGCCGCCGCCTTGAGCACATCTTCCTGGCTGACCGACTGCCCTTCCACCAGGCCCGATTGCGCCTGCAGGATGCGCGGATTGATATCGCCTTCGCTTTCCACGGCCAGACGCGTGAGCGGCAGGGCCACGTCCAGCAGCGCCGGCGCCGCCAGACGCAGCTGCTCGCGCGCCGCATACTGTTCCGGCGGCAGGGCCAGCGGAGCCAGGCGGGCGGCCAGCGCCTGCGCCGCCTGTTCGCCGGCGCGCATGGCGCGCGCATAGTTTTCAAAGTCGAGGAAGCTGACGCCCGTCAAGTCCGGCGCCACCAGGATGTCCTGCGGCTGCAGCTCCTTGAGCGAGCGCTGCACGTTCTGCTCCGTGAGAATCTGCAGCATCTGCTGCGCCACGCCGATGGCGCTGCCCAGCTCTTTTTCCGGCGCCAGCGGCGTGCCCACGTTGACGGCGATGATGATGTCGGCGCCCATGGCGCGCGCCATGTCGACGGGCAGGTTGCGCACCAGGCCCCCATCGACCACCAGCCGGTTGTTCACGCGCACGGGAGCAAACACGCCCGGCACGGCCAGCGAGGCGCGCATCGACAGGAACAGGGGCGTGTCGACCAGTTCCACCAGCTCGCCATTGACCAGGTCCGAGGCCACCGAGCGGAAAGGCAGCGGCAGCTGGCTGGCGGGACGGTCGCGCATGCCGGCCGGCAGCAGCCGGTTCAAGGCCATTTCCAGCGCCGCATTGCTGGCCGCCGCCGGCGGCGTGGAAATGCCGTTGCGGCTGGTGCCGAACTCGATGCGCGACGGCAGCAATAAGTCTTCCTCGCGGCGGCGGAACGCCAGTTCGTCGCGTGGCGGCCGGTCGGCCACCACGCGCGCCCAGTTGGTATCGCGCGCCATCTTTTCCAGGTCCGCCACGGAAGCGCCGGCCGCGTACGCGCCGCCCACCACGCCGCCCATGCTGGTGCCGACCACCATGTCGATCGGCACATGCAGCTCCTGCAGCACTTTCAATACGCCGATATGCGCGAGACCGCGCGCGCCGCCGCCCGACAGCACCAGGGCAATGCGCGGGCGCGCCGGCACGGGCGCAGGAACGGCCAGGGGAGGAACGGAAGTTGCGGCAGCAGCGGGGACGTCAGCGGCGGCGGCTTGCGGCAAGGCGCACAGCGCCGCCACGCAGCCCGCCAGGACGGCACGGATCGAGAACATGAAGACTCCTGTGGCAATGGCGGCACGGCGCCATCGGCAAAATACGATAAGAACGGCGTTAATTCGACGGTGGCGGCACGCTGCCGCTCACCTGCGGCGGCGCCGGCATCACGGTCGCCGGACGCTGCTGCTCCATCGGCAGCGGCGGCGGCACCAGGTTCGTTGCCGGCGCGGGGGCCGGCCCCGGCGCCGGGGTGGCGGACACGGGCCCCGGCAAGGCCAGCGCCTTGTCATCGGCCACCAGGTCGATGCGCTTGCTCACGCCGCCATCGCGCAGCAGCACATGGCGCGCATGCACTTCCAGCACCGTCACGCCGGGCACCACCTCGGCGCCCTCGGGCAAGGCCACGGACGGCTTGCCATCGGTCGAGATGATGGCCACGCTGCCGCGGCCATTGCTGGCGGCGACCACGCCCTTGAGCTGGTAGTTGCTGGCCGTAGCCACGCTGACCTGGCCGCCGAACAGCGAAGCGCCCGCCTCCACGCTGGCATCCTGCACCACCGGCACGGCGGGTGGATTGATGGGGCGCTGCGGCGCCTTGAACAGCTGCATGGCCCAGTAGGCCAGCGACACGGACAGCGCCACGACGGCGAGCAAGCTTACAAGTTGTGGCAAACGCTTCATGGTTTCCTTGATATTTCTCTTAACGCACCAGCTGATTAATCTCGATAATCGGCATCAGCACGGCCAGCACGATCAACAGCACCACCACGCCCATGGCCAGGATCAGGGCCGGCTCCAGCAGGCCCGCAATGGTGAGCGTGCGGCGTTCCAGGTCCTGCTCCTGCGCGCTGGCGGCGCGTTCCAGCATGGCCGGCAGCTCGCCCGTGATTTCGCCCGCGCGTATCATGTGGATCAACATGGGCGGAAAATGCTTTTGCGCCGACAGCGCGCGCGCCAGGCTGACGCCCTCGCGCACGGCGCCGCTGGCGTCAGCCACCAGTTCCTGCATCGCCACATTGGTGAGCGTGTCGCGGCTGGTGTCGAGCGCGCGCAGGATCGGCACGCCGGACCCCGTGGTGATGGCCAGCGTGCTGGCAAAACGCGCCGTATTCAGGCTGCGCTCGAATTTCCCGTACAGGGGCGCCGTCAGCAGCCAGGTATGCCAGCGCCGCTTCAACGCCGGCTGCTGCAGCGCGCGGCGCCAGGCGAACCAGGCGCCGGCGAGGACGATCGCCACGACGATGCCATAGTGGCGCACGAAGTCCGACAGCGCCAGCATGATCACCGTCAGCATGGGCAGCTTTTGCTTGGTATTGGCGAATACGGAAACGATCTGCGGCACCACATAGGTGAGCAGGAAAATGACGATGGAAAACGCCACCACGGTGACGATGGCCGGATAGGTAAACGCCAGCTTGACCTTCTGCACCAGCGCATTGCGCCGTTCGATATAGTCGGCCAGGCGCGAGAGCACGCGCGACAAATGGCCGATCTGCTCGCCCGACGCCACCAGCGCCCGGTAGATTTCCGCGAAATCGCGCGGATGGCGGGCCAGCACGTCGGAAAACGCGGCGCCGCCGATCACTTCCGAGCGGATCGAGGCGATCAGGTCGCGCAGATACGGCCGCTCGGCCTGTTCCAGCAGCGCGGAAAAGGCCTGCTCCAGCGGCAGGCCCGCTTCCAGCAAACTGGCCAGCTGGCGCGTAAACAGGGCCAGCTCGGTGCTGGACAGGCGCTCGCCGAAGCCGCGCCGCTTGGTCACGCCGGCGGCGTCGACCTGCGCGGCGATCGGCTCGACGGCCAGCGGCACCAGGCCTTGCACGCGCAGCTCGGCGCGCGCGGAACGGGGACTGTCGGCATTGAGCACGCCCTTGCGGGTGGCGCCCTGGGCGTCGACGGCTTCATAACGGAATGCGGGCATGGTGGCGGGCCTAGTCTTTGGTCACGCGCAGCAATTCGGCCTGCGTGGTGGTGCCGTCGCGCAGCCAGCGTTCGCCGTCGTCGCGCATGCTCGTCATGCCGTCCTGCAGGGCCACGGCGCGCACTTCCGCTTCCGACGCGCGGTTATGGATCTGCGCGCGGATCTGCTCCGTCGTGCGCAGCAGTTCATACACGCCCACGCGGCCCTGGTAGCCCGTCTGGCCGCACTGCTCGCAGCCGACCGCCTGCCAGTACTGCCCGTCGAAGGTCTTGCAGGAACCGCACAATTTGCGCACCAGCCGCTGCGCCAATACGCCCAGCAGGGACGACGACAGCAGGAATGGTTCGATGCCCATGTCAAGCAAGCGCGTGACGGCCGCCGAGGCGTCGTTGGTGTGCAGGGTCGCCAGCACCAGATGGCCCGTCAGCGACGCCTGCACGGCGATCTGCGCCGTTTCCAGGTCGCGGATCTCGCCGATCATGATCACATCGGGATCTTGCCGCAAAATCGCCCGCAGCGCCTTGGCAAATGTCATGTCGATGCGCGGATTGACCTGCGTCTGGCCCACGCCGGCCAGGTCGTACTCGATCGGGTCTTCCACCGTCAGGATATTCGTGGTGGTGGCGTTGAGCATCGACAGCGCCGCGTATAACGTCGTCGTCTTGCCCGAACCGGTGGGACCCGTGACGAGCACGATGCCGTGCGGCTGCGTGATCAGGCCATCGAACTGCCCCAGCATGGGCGCGCTCATGCCCAGGTGCTGCAGGTCGAGACGGCCCGCTTCCTTGTCCAGCAAGCGCAATACGGCCCGTTCACCATGCCCGGTAGGCAGGGTCGAGACGCGCACGTCGACAGGCTTGCCGCCCACGCGCAGGGTGATGCGGCCGTCCTGCGGCAAGCGTTTTTCCGCGATATCGAGCTGCGCCATGATCTTGATGCGCGAAATCAGCGAGCCGTGGATGGCTTTGCGGGGACGCACCACGTCGCGCAGGCTGCCGTCGATGCGGAAGCGCACGACGGAGGTCTGCTCGAACGGCTCGATGTGGATATCGGAGGCGCCTTCGCGCAGCGCCTGCGTCAGCAGCGCGTTGATCATGCGGATGACGGGCGCGTCGTCGGACGATTCGAGCAAGTCCTCGATGGCCGGCACGTCCTGCAGCAGCTTGGTGAGATCGAGGTCGGCGTCGAATTCATCGGCCATCTGCGACGCATCGCCGCCGCCGCCCGCGTAGGCGCCGGCAATCGCCGCATCGAGTTCGGCGCGCGGCAGCACCGTCAACTGGATCTGGCCGAAACGGCGCGACACCTCGGCAATCGCCGCCGGCGCCGTCGAAGCGGCCACCAGTACCTCGACGGGGGCGCCTTCAAGGGCGCCGGGCCGTGCCAGCAAGCCGAAATCGCGCGCGTAGGCGTAGGGAAGCAGATTGCTCATGACTGTCCCATCACTTCTGCGGCTGCTGCTGGTATTGCTGCAGCAGCGGCTGCGGCGGCGTGGCGGCGTTGGCCGGCGCGCCTGGCGGCGGCGTCGGTGCCGGCGGCACGGGACGCGTCACCATGCTGCCGCCCACGGGCTGGCCATCCTGCAGGGCCGGCAGCACGGGCGTGCCCAGGTCCTTCAGCATCAGGTTGCCCGTGGCCGGCACGGCGGCCGTCTCGGCCGAGCGCATGTAATCGTAGCGGTCGGCCGCCAGGCTGCCGCTCTGCTCCTTGTTGCGCACGATGACAGGGCGCAGGAAGATCATCAGATTGGTTTTCTTGCGCTCGCGCGTCTGGTACTTGAACAGGTTGCCGATCAGGGGAATGTCGCCCAGGCCGCGCACTTTTTCCGCATTGTCGCCCGTGCTGTCCTCGATCAGGCCACCGAGCACGATGATCTGGCCATCGTCGGCCAGCACATTGTTTTCGATCACGCGGTTGTTGATGGTGATGCCGCTGACGGCCGTCGACGTGGATTTGTCCACGCTCGACGTCTCGTGATAGATGCCCAGCTTGATCGTGCCGCCCTCGGAAATCTGCGGGCGCACCTTCAGCGTCAGGCCCACTTCCTTGCGGTCGATGGTCTGGAAGGGATTCGTGTTGGTGCCGGCCGTGCTGGTGTACTGGCCCGTCAGGATAGGCACGTTCTGGCCCACCTTGATGGTCGCCAGTTCATTATCCAGGGTGATCAGGTTCGGCGTCGACAGGATGTTGGCGTTGCCGTCCGATTCCAGCGCATGCGCCACGGCACCCAGGCCCAGCGCGCCGTTGATCTGCTTGAAGATGCCCAGGGTCAGGCCGCCCGTGGGCAGGGTCTTGCCACCACCGGTGGCGATGGCGGCGATATTGTTGTTGGTGCCGCCGGCGAACGACTGCAGCGCGCCCACGCGGTAGTTGCTGGTGCTGTCGCCGGAAAGCCCCAGCCACTGCACGCCGAACTCGGACGCCTTGGCCGACGTCACTTCGACGATCAGCGCCTCGATGTAGACCTGGGCGCGGCGCACGTCGAGCTGGTCGATCACGGCGCGCAGGTTGCGGTAGACGGCTTCGTTGCAGGTCAGGATCAGGGTGTTGGTGGAAGCGTCGGCCTGGATGAAGCCGGCCGCGCCGCCGGACGACAGCTGCTGCGGCCCGTTGTTCAGCGAAGCGCCGCCCGTGGTGCCGCTTTGCGTATTGCCGCCCAGGCCAGTGCTGTTCATGCCGCTGTTGTTCTGGCTGATCTGGTTGTTCGTGCTCTGGCTGCTGGTGCCCTGCTGCGCCGAAGCGGCCGTGCCGTCCGACGTCACCACCGAGCGCAGGGTCTGCGCCAGCTTGGTGGCATCTGCATTTTTCAGGTACACCACGTGCACGTTGCCCAGCTGCGTGGTGGGCTGGTCCAGCTTCGAGATCAGCGACTTGGCCAGGTTGGCGCGCGCCGCCGACGGCGCGCGCAGCACCAGCGAATTGGTGCGCGGGTCGGCCAGCACGGACACCTTGCCCGTATCGCCGGCCGCGCCGGCGCCCGCATTCCCGCCCTCCATCAGTTTATTGACCATCGAGGCCAGGTCGGAGGCGATGGCGTAGCGCACGGGGATCACGTCCAGGTCCGTCGAGGCGGGCACGTCGAGCGCGGCGATGATCTTCGCCAGGCGCTTGAGGTTATCCGCATAATCGGTGATCACCAGCGAGTTGTTGCCCGGGTTGGCATTGATCGTGTTGTTCGGCGAAATCAGGGGACGCAGCACGGCCAGCAGGTTGGCCGACGATTCGTAGTTCAGGTAAAACACCTGGGTGGCGATCTGGTCGCCCTTCACCTGACTGGCGCCGTTGCCCACCTGGGTCGGCACGGATTGCAGCTTGGCGTCCGCTTCCGGCACCACCTTGGCATAGCCGTCGCCGGAGACCACCGCGTAGCCCTGCAGGCGCAAGGCCGAGGCCAGCAGCCCGAACGCCTGCGTCTTGCTGATCGATTTCTCCGACACCAGGGTGATCGTGCCCTTGACGCGCGGGTCGATGACGAAATTGATGTTGGTGTAATGGCCCACCGCCTTGATCACCGATTCGATGTCGGCGCCGACGAAATTGAGCGCCGCCTCATCGCCGGGCGCGGCCCAGACGGGCGCCGGCATGCCGGCCACGGAACAGCACAGCAAGGCGGCGGCCGACAGGCGGCGCAGCGAGAAGGAGGAGGTAATTGGGCTCACGGATGGTTTTTTCATTGTCTGAACTCTAAGGCGATGATGTTTTTTTCGCTATTGCTACGGCGCTGTCCCAGCAAATTCAACAAACTCGCCAAGGTCTCTTCATATCCTGCTGCGGCCTGGGCCTGGCCGGAAAACTGCATGCGCCCCTGTTGCAGGCTGCCGCTGCCGTCGAGCAGCAGCGGTCCCTTGATGGAGCGCAAGGTCAACGTCGCCTGCTGCCCCTGCCAATCGAAATCGAGTTCGTAGCTGCCCAGCGGACGCAAGGACGACAGGCGCGAGGCCATGTCCGTCATCTGCAGGGTGGTGCGGCCGACGGCGGAAAACTGCCGCTGCTCCAGGGCCAGCTGCAAGGTACTCCACGACAGGCGCATGCTGCCCGTCGGCGCCACGGTGTTTAACGGCGCACCGAGACCGCCGAGGCCATCGGCCGGCAGCAGCAGGGCCGCCGGGCTGACCTGCCAGTGCGACCACGAGCCGCGCAGGTTCACCGGCTGCGACAGCGCCTGCGGATTCTGCAGTTCCACGTCCGCCGATCCCCACAGCACCGAGGGCGAAATGCGCCAGCTGAAACGCCCCGGCAGCAGGGGCGTCACGGCGCCATTCGCGCTGGCCGCCCCGCCGATAAAGGCCGAGCCGCGCCACAGGGTACCTTGCGCGTCGCCCAAGGTCAAACGTCCGCCCGTCTGCTTCTCCACGATACTGGCCACCCAGCTGGCCGGGAAAAACACCAGCAGGGTGACGCAGACGCTGACGATGATGGCCAGCAGCCAGCCAAGCAGGCGCATCATCGTGCCGCGCCCGGGCTCTGGTGCAGGGTCAGGCTGGCGTCGACCAGGCCCGCCACCGCCTTGTCCTGCACCGTCTGCGCCGTGATCTTCGCTTCCTGCACCGCCACGCGGCCTTCGCGGCGCAAGCCGTCCAGCCACAGCATGACGCTGGCGAACGGCACGCCGTTCAACTGCACGCGCGCGTATTCTCCCGTCAGCGACAGCGATTGCGGCGCCAGGCCGCGCGCCTTCAGCGAGGCCTCGAGGCTGTCGCGGCTCATGGGCGCCACCTGCACGGGCGCCTGGCGCGCCAGTTCGCCCGCCTCACGCGCCAGCGCCTGCAGCTGGGCCGCATTCTGGCGCAGCTCGGGCAAGCTCTTTTGCAAGGCGATGCGTCCCGTCCAGGCCGGCTCGAAAAACACGGCGTAGACGAGGGCCAGCCCCGCCACCACGCCGCCGATGCTCAAAAGCTTGCGCTCCTGCTGCGTGCGCTCGGCCCAGAAGGCCAGCACGGCCTGCTGCCGGCCCACCAGCGCGGCGCGCGCCTTGTTCACTGCTGCACTCATGCTTTTGCTCCCGTGGCCGGCGTGATCTTCCACACGCCCGGCGCCGTTTCATTCAAGGCCAGCTTGCGCGCGGCCAGGCCGTCGCGCACCTGTGCCTGGGCGCTGGCGTCGACCATGTCCGGCTTCAGCTTGACGATCAGGGCGCGCTCGCGGTATTCCAGCGAGGCCACCACGCCGCGCCCGGCCAGGCCGCCCAGCGCCTCGCCCAGCGCCGCGCTCATGCTGGTGAAGTCATCCATGCTCGCCTGCCCGCCCTGCAGGCGGGCGGCGGCGATATTGCGCCGCATCTGTTCCGCTTCCAGCCCGTACACGGGCGCCTCGTTCGGATACGCAGCCTTGAAGGTTTGCTGCATCGAGGTGCGCACGGTGGCCGCCTCGCGCTTCAAACGCATCCATTCGATATTCATGCCGGCCAGGTTGACGATCACGGCCAGCAGCGCCAGACGGATGGGCCAGCGCCAGCGGCGCCACTCGGTGGCCGATCCCGTGGCCGTGCCCAGGGCAGGGGCCAGATCCATCCCCGCCCCTCTGGCGCCGGCGATCCAGTGCGCCCAGTGGTCGGGCTCCACCGTCACGCCGTGCATGCCGGCGGCCAGCTGTTGATACTGCGCCAGCTCGGCCTGCGCCACGTAGACCGTCAGGGGCACGTCGCCGGCAAACGCGCGCGTCGTCAGCAGCGCCTGCTGCGGCTGGGCCGGCAAGACCAGGCCCAGCCCCTCCTGCGGCGCCTGGCGCAAGGCCAGTTCCAGGCTGTCGCCGGCCGCGTGCAGGGCGGCCGTCACGCTGCCCGGCTGCAAGGGCAGGCATAGCTGCGACGGCAGCAGCGCCACCTTGCGCGCGCCCTGCGCCAGCAAAGCTTTTACCAACACCTCGGCCCAGGCGCGCTGCGCCACGGCCACCGTGCGCATGCCGGCCGCATCGGGCGCGCCAGCGGCCAGCAGGCAATCCTGGGCGTCGCCGAGGATGTGTTCTTCCACCAGGCCCGGCAAGGCCGCGCGCAAACGGGCGCCGGCCAGCGGCGGGGTTTTCAGGCGCAGCAGGGTCACGTCGGCCGCCGCCAGCAGCAGCACCACCTGCTTCGCGCCGGCGATCAGCTGGCCCAGGCTGCCCAGCGGCGCGCTGCCTTGCTGCAGCAGAGTGCCGCCGTCGCCGGCCAGCACGAAGGAGCAGGCGGGCGCGCTATCGGTGGACGCCTTGGCCGGGTGACGGATATACAATATTGTCAAAGTGACTCGCTTTCAGCTGTTAATTTTCCCGCAGCCAGACCAGGCTGGTGGTGCGCTGCGGATCCGTTTTTCGATTGACGAGCGCCACGGCATCCAGGGCGGCGCGGTCCAGCCGCACGCGGATGACGGTGAGAAAGTAGCGGCTCTTCACGTCAAGCTCGACGCCCTCAATCACATTGCCACTAATATTATTCTTGAAGTTTGCAAAATCGACAAACTTTTTACGCGGATTGCTCAAGGTCAGGGCGCTGGCCTCGGACAGCGACATCATCGTCACGGCCGCCAGCACCTCGGCCGGGGCCGTATTCACGTTGATCGGCGTGAGTTCCGGCAGGATGATGACGACATCGCGCAGCTGCTCGATCATCTGCGGCGTATAGCCGGGCACGGCCAGCAGATCCTCGACCTGCGTGAACGCCACCGGTTCGCTGCCGCCGCTCGTGGCGGGCTTGGCGGCGGGCGTCTTGCCGTCGGCGCCGCTGCTGCGCGGTTTCGGCTTGGCGCGCAGCACGGCATCGGCCGTCGCTTGCGCCAGGCCACTGTCGAGCTTCATATTTGACAATAATCGCTGGTAGGCCAGCACCTGCTTCGGATTGACGGTGCCCGTGGCGTCGACCAGGTTGGTAATATTGAAACGCGCCTGCGCATCGAGTGCGCGGCCCGAGACGGTGGCGTCGAATTTTTCCGTATCGACCTTTTCGCGGTCCACATAATCGTCGAGCCGCGCTTCCTCGATCGGCGTGGCCCAGACGCCATCGGCGGCCGTCAGCATGGGATTGTCCTGGCGCAGCCAGAAGCGGGCAAAGTCGACCATGCCGCGCATGGCCCACTGCGTCTGCAGGCGCAGGCGCTGGTTTTCCATCGAGCGCACCTGCACCTGCTGCTGCCAGAACAGGCTGGCGACGACCGTGATGGCCAGCGCCGTCAGCAGCAAGGCCGTGATGACGGCCACGCCGCGCTGGCGCACGGGGCGAGTAAACGGCTTCATCCCGGCCCCAATAAAAAGACTTTGGACAGGCCCGCATCCTGGCCCGGCATCTGCAAGGTCACTTCCAGGCCCGGCACTTGCGTGGAGATGGCGGCGCCGGCCGTCAGCACGTTCCAGGCGCCATTGTTCCAGCCGCGCATGACCATGCTGTCGACGCCGCGCATCAGGGCCACGTCGGCGCTGGAGGTATCGGTATCGTCGCGCGCCGCCTGCCACAGGGTGTCGAGCACGGCCAGGTCGCGCGTGCCGTTCGACTCGCGCCGCGTCAGCACGCCGCCGCGCAGGCGGTAAGTGACCACTTGCAACTGCTGCGGCTCCTGCTCCGACGCGGCCAGGCGCACCAGGGTCAGGCGGTCGTTTTCCGCCGTCAGGTTGATGCGGCCATTCAGCAGATTGTTGTTCTGCCCTGCACCGGCCAGGTGGTCGCAATCGCTTTGCATCTGGGCAAACGCCAGCTGCATGCCGCGCGCCTGCTCCAGCTGGCTGGTCAGCACTTCGCGCGAACGCATGATGCTGTCCAGGCCGCGCCAGCCCAATACGGCGACCATGGCCAGGATGCCGATCGCCACGAGCAGCTCGATCAGCGTGAAACCACCAGCAGGGACGGGGCGGCGCGCCATCAGTCGTTAAAGGAAAGCAAGACCAGGCGCACGATGCGGCGGGCCGGATATTGCACGTCGTACACGTTGACGCGCACCTGGCGGATACGGGGATTCGGCGTGGCCACCACTTCCTCTTCACAGATCAGCTTCAGGTCGCCCTGCGGGCAATCGACCGTGCGCTTGCCCGTCTGCGGGAACGTCTTCGCCAGGCGCAGGCGCACCAGGTGGTTTTCCGCCGACCAGGTGGCCATCATGGCGCTGCGCAAGCCATCGCTGTTCTGCGTCAGGCTGCCGACGGCGCGCAGCGAGGCGCCCAGGGCCGTGCCGACGATGACGAGGGCGACCAGGACTTCCAGCAAAGTGAAGCCAAGCTGGCGGCGAAATGAGCGCCGCATCATTGCTCGACCGTGAAGTGGCCGATGCCGTCGGCGCGGATGGCCACGCTGCGCTCGCCGCTGGCCAGGGTCAGCACGAAAGGCTTGTCGACCGGTTCGCGGCCGAAGATGATGCGCAGCGGCTGGGCCACGCTGCTCGACGGCTGCACGCTGAGCAGCATGGGGGTATTCGCAAACGCGCGCTCGCGCAGCAAATCGTCCTGCGTCACGGGTTGCCACAGCTTTTCATTGAGGACCAGGAAACGGTATTGATTTTCGTCCGCCTCGAACGCCACTTGCCGGCTGCGCACGATGGCTTCATCGCGCGCCAGCTGCAGCAGCAGGGCGATGCGCTCGGCTTCCTTTTGCAGCGCCTGCTGGCCATTCGGCATGGCGTTCAGCGACACCAGGCCCAGGGTGACGCCGATGATGACCATCACCACCAGCAATTCGATCAGCGTGAAGCCGCTGGCGCGTGGCCGGGGCAGTGCGCGACCGGTGGTCATGGCAGGCATGCAATGGAAAACTTACAGTTCCCAGGAGCCGATATCGGCATCGTCGCCGCTACCGCCAGGCTGGCCGTCGGCGCCCAGCGAGATGATATCAACTTCGCCCTTCACGCCCGGCGACAGGAACTGGTACGGGTTGCCCCATGGATCCTTCGGCATCTTTTCCAGGTAGCCGCCCGCTTTCCAGCCATTCGCGGCCGGGCCCGTGGTCGGTTTTTCGATCAGCGCCTGCAAGCCCTGCTCGGTGGTCGGGTAGCGCTGGTTATCCAGGCGGTACAGTTTCAAGGCTTGCATCACGGTGGCGATGTCGACTTTCGCCGCCGCCACTTTCGACTCGCCCGTGCGGGCGATCAGCTTGGGCACCACCAGCGAGGCGAGGATGCCCATGATCACCACCACGACCATGATTTCGATCAAAGTGAAGCCGCGCGCGCGGCGCTGGCGTATCGGATGGTTTGCTGCGTTTTGCATAAGAAAGAGAGAAGAAGGTGAGTAATGAGAGCAGAGTATAAAGCGGAAATATGACAAAGCTTGTCATATGGGGAAAAATTTGTGCGGCGGCCGTCAGGCGGGCAAGACCACTTTGCCGCAAACGGCGCAGCCGGGATCGCGCGCGACGCGCATGCTGCTCCATTCCATGTGCAAACCGTCGAGCAGCAGCAGGCGCCCGGCCAGAGATTCGCCCGCACCCATGATGAGTTTCAAGGCCTCGGCCGCCTGCATGGCGCCCACCACGCCCACCAGCGGCGCGAACACGCCCATGGTCGAGCACGCCTCGTCCGTGAACTGCTGCTCCTGCGGAAACAGGCAGGAATAACAGGGCTGCGTGCCCGTGCGCGGGTCGAACACGCTCACTTGCCCGTCGAAACGGATCACGGCGCCCGACACCAGCGGCACCCTGGCCGCCACGCAGGCGCGGTTGACGGCGTGGCGCGTGGCGAAGTTGTCGGTGCAGTCGAGCACCACCGTGGCGGACAAGACCAGTTCGGCCAGGCGCGCACCGTCCAGACGCTCCTGCAAGGCGATGATGGCTATCTCGGGATTGATGCCGGTCAAGGTTTCGCGCGCCGACAGCACTTTCGGCTGGCCCACGCGCTGCGTGGTGTGGGCGATCTGGCGCTGCAGATTGGTCAGATCGACCGTATCGTCGTCGACCAGGGTCAGCTTGCCGACGCCGCTGGCGGCCAGGTACATGGCGGCCGGCGAACCGAGTCCGCCGGCGCCGATCACCAGCACATGCGCGTCGAGCAAGGCTTGCTGGCCTTCGATGCCGATCTCGTCTAACAGGATGTGGCGCGAATAGCGCAGCAGTTGAGCGTCGTTCATGGCGGCGACTACGGTTTTCGCACGGGAATCTTCTTGTCGTCCGCCTTGATGTCGGAAGCGATTTCCGGCTTGGCGCCGATCTTCTCCACCTTCGGGTCGACCTTGGCCAGCTGTACCGGCAAGCCCTGGAAATGGTTCAAGGCTTGCTGCAGCTGGAAATCGTCCTTGGCGCCGTATTCGAGCGGCTTGCGTTTTTTCGCCGTGGCGATCAGGCGCTGCTCTTCTTCCAGCTGATCCTGCATGCCTTCCATCGTCGGCTTGGCCGCTTCCGGCTTGCCATCGTCGCTGCTCAGGTGTTTTTCCAGGTCCGCCTCGCGCACGCGCAGGCTGTTCCAGCCGTCGCCTTCGGCCGTTTCATCGACCAGCAGGTCGGGCACGATGCCGCGCGCCTGGATGGCGCGGCCTTTCGGCGTGTAGTAGCGGGCCGTCGTCAGCTTGACGGCCGTGTCGGCCGTGATCTGGCGCAAGGTTTGCACGGAACCCTTGCCGAACGTTTGCGTGCCGATGACGGTGGCGCGCTGGTAATCCTGCAAGGCGCCGGCGACGATTTCCGAGGCGGAAGCGGAACCGGCATTGACCAGCACCACCAGCGGCACGGTTTTCAGCGCGGCCGGCAGCTTGGCCAGCGGGTCGGCCTTGGCGCCCGGCGGCGCATAGAATTCGCGGCGGCCATAAAACACCTGTTTCGACTCAGGCAGCTGGCCCTTGGTGGAAACGATCACGGAGTTACCCGGAAGAAATGCTGTCGCCACGCCGATGGCGCCCGGCACGACGCCGCCGGGATCGTTGCGCAAGTCCAGCACCAGGCCCTTGAGCTTGGGGTCTTGCGCATACAGCGCGTTGATCTTTTTGACCATGTCGTCGACGGTCGGTTCCTGGAACTGGGCGATGCGCAGCCAGGCATAGCCGGGCGCGACCATCTTGGCCTTCACGCTTTGCACGCGGATTTCCTCGCGCACGATGGGGAAGACCAGCGGCTTGCTTTCGCCCTTGCGCGACATCGTCAGCACCAGCTTGCTGCCAGGCTGGCCGCGCATCTTCTTGATGACCTCTTCCAGTTGCAGGCCTTTCAGCGGAATGTTGTCGAGACGGGTGATCAGGTCGCCCGCCAGGATGCCGGCCTTGGCGGCCGGGCTGTCCTCGATGGGCGAGACGACTTTCACGTAGCCGTCTTCCATGCTCACTTCGATGCCGATGCCGACAAACTTGCCCTGCACGCTTTCGCGCATTTCCTTGAAGGCATTTTTATCCAGGTAGACGGAATGCGGGTCCAGCGACGAGACCATGCCGGAGATGGCTTCCGTCAAGAGTTTCTTGTCTTCCACCTTCTCGACATAATCGGTCTTGATCAGGCCGAAGACGTCGGACAGCTGGCGCAGCTCGTCGAGCGGCAGCGGGGCATTCGTGATTTTCTGCGCCACGGCCGGGTACTGCAGCGACATGCCGATGCCGGCCAGGACGCCCAGACCGATCAGGCCGATACTTTTGACTTTGATACCCATGAATTCTTCGCAATCTACAATTTCGCTGCCGCAGCAATGGTGGGAACTTAAAACTTCACCCAGGTGGCGGGGTCGAAGGCGCGGCCCTGATGACGCAGTTCAAAGTATAGCCCTGATTCCTCGTTGCCGCCGCTGTTGCCCGCGCTGGCAATGGCGTCGCCGCCCTTGACGGCATCGCCCACGCGTTTCAGCAGGGATTGGTTATTGCCATAAATACTCATGTACTGGCCGCCATGGTCGACGATGATCAAATTGCCGAAACCGCGCAGCCAGTCGGAAAACACGACCCGGCCGCCGGCGATGGCGTGGATTTCGCTGCCTTCGCCCGTGCGGATGAACACGCCCTTCCAGCTGGGGCCGTCACCGCGCTTGCTGCCGAAGCGGGCGGCGATCTTGCCCGCCACGGGCGCGCGCAGCTGCCCTTTCATGCTGGCAAAGGCGCCGGCCGGCGCGGCCGGCCCCAGGCTTGGGCGTTCCGGCTCCGGTTCCGGCTTCGGCTCGGGTTTCGGCGCCACCTTGGCCACTTGCGGCGGCTCGTCGTCGTCGATCGGTTCGAGCTTCACGGGCGGCGCTGGCGGCGTCTGCGGCTTGATCTTGCCCGATTTGTTTTGTTGCTCTTTCGCCAGGCGTTCGCGTTCGGCCTGTGCCTGGGCGGCCTTGGCGCGCGCGGCCAGCAGGCGTTCGCGCTTTTCCGCGGCGATCCTGGCGTCGGCGGCCGCTTTCGCGGCGGCGCGCTGCTCGGCCAGCAATTGCTGGCGTTTCTTTTCGGCCGCCGCGGCGGCGGCCTGCTCTTCGATCAGTTTCGCCAGCTTGTCGACCAGGTTGCCCATGCGCTGTTCGTCGCGCTCGACATTGCCCACTTCCTTGCGCTGCGCCACCAGGCGCTGCGACAAACTCGTCAGCAAGGCGGCGCGGCGCGCCTTCTCCTGCACCAGCAAAGCCTTCTGGTCGCGCTCTTCCTGCGCGATTTCTTCCAGCTCATCCTTGGCGTTCTGCACGTCCGCCTGGTTTTTCTCCACGGCCAGCAAGTTGGCGCGCAAGGCTTCCAGCAGGCGCGCCTGCGCCTGCGACACATACGCCATCAATTGCAGGTCGCGGTTGATGCGGTTCGGATTGTCGCCCGACAAGAGCAGCTTGATGCGGTCTTCGTTGCCGGCGACATATTGTTCACGCAGCAATTTCGACAGCTGCGTCTTTTGTTTTTCGACGGTGGCCGTCAGCTGCTGGTGCTCCTGCCCCAGCGCCGTCAGCTTCACGCTCGTCTCGCCTTGTTCCTGCGCCAGGTCGCGCAAGGCGCGGTTGGCGTTGGAAATGGCCTCTTCCGACTCGGCCAGGGTATCGGCCGCGTCATCCTTGGCGCTTTCCGTGCGGCTGATGTCGCGCTTGAGCGCCGTCAGCTTTTGTTGCAATCCAGCACGTTGTGCTTCCGCGGCCGCCTTCTGCTTGCTGCGTTCGGTGGGCTTGGCACCCTGTGCGGCACCGCTCGACAAGAGCAGCGCTGCGCACAGCATGGCGCCGGCGCGCCACGCCGGCAGGGGTCGTTCAGCAGAGGGGGCGATCGCTGTGCCGCGGAAGAAAGACAACAAGTTACTTGGCCTTCCCTTGGTTCGCCACGGCCGCTTGCGCTGCCGCAATCGCCGCCGGGTCGCCCAGGTAGTAATGACGGATCGGTTTCAGGTCGGCATCCAGTTCATACACGAGCGGCTGGCCGTTCGGGATGTTCAGGCCGACGATATCGCTGTCGCTGATGCCATCGAGCATCTTGATCAGCGCGCGCAGGCTGTTGCCGTGGGCCGAAATGATGATTTTCTTGCCGGCGCGGATGGCCGGAGCGATTTCCTCATCCCAGGCCGGCATCACGCGCGCCACGGTGTCTTTCAGGCATTCGGTCAGCGGGATAGCCGCTTTCGGCAAGCCGGCATAGCGCGGATCGTTGTACGAGGCGCGGTCATCGTTCGCTTCCAGCGGCGGCGGCGGCGTGTCGTAGCTGCGGCGCCAGACCAGTACTTGCTCGTCGCCATACTTGGCGGCCGTCTCGCCCTTGTCCAGGCCTTGCAGGGCGCCATAGTGGCGCTCGTTCAAGCGCCAGTCATTCTTGATCGGCAAATACATCATGTCCATCTCGTCGAGCGCCAGCCACAGGGTGCGGATGGCGCGCTTCAGGACGGAAGTGTAGGCCACGTCGAACGTAAAACCTTCCTGCTTGAGGATCTGGCCGGCGGCCTTGGCTTCGTTGACGCCCTTTTCCGTCAGATCGACGTCGGTCCAGCCGGTGAAGCGGTTATCGAGGTTCCAGGTGGACTCGCCGTGACGCATGAAAACGATTTTGTACATAGTTCTATCTTCTCAAGGGGTTCAAATCAAAAAAGCAAAACGTAAAAAGACCTCGTCCAGCTTCTATTTTATAATGCGCGGATTGACTTAAACCATTGGACCCTACGTGAAATTCATTATCGACCACATTTTTCTGTTTGCCATCGTCATTATTTCCGGCGGCGCCCTCCTCTGGCCACTGCTGTCGATGCGCGGCAAGCGCGCGACCGTGCTGGAAGTCACGCAACTGATCAACCGTGGCAAGACCATCATCGTCGACGTGCGCAGCGCGGAAGAATTCGCCACGGGCCACTTGCCTGACGCAAAAAATATTCCGCTGCCGGAACTGGCAAAACGCATGGGCGAGCTGGAAAAATTCAAAACGCGCCCCATTGTAGTGGTTTGCCAGAAAGGTTCGCGTTCGGCAACCGCCGTCGGCCTGCTGGGCAAAGCCGGTTTCGCTGAGGCAACAAGCCTGGAAGGCGGCCTCGACGAATGGAAAAAGCAGGGTTTGCCATTGAAAACCCTGTCGCTGGCGAAGTAAGCCGGCATTTAACTAGAAGGAATCATCATGACCGTCCCCGTAATTGTGTATAGCACCGCCGTGTGCCCGTATTGCGTGCGCGCCGAGCGCCTGTTGGAAGCCAAGGGTGTCGCCGTGCAAAAGATCCGCGTCGACCTCGACCCGGAAGAGCGCATCAAGATGATGGAACGCACGGGCCGCCGCACGGTGCCGCAGATCTATGTGGGCGATACCCACGTGGGCGGATTCGACGATTTGTATGCGCTTGATCAAGCTGGCAAGCTCGACCCCTTGTTAAACGGCACGGCAGCCTGATATAAAGCGGGTTCGAGAAATTGCTTGGTTTTTTGTCGTATTGTTTTGATACAATTGCCCTCGCACCTGATCTGGCCGCGCCTACCCGGCGCGGTTTGAATACCGCAAGCACCATATTTGAACGGTGTGCCGTTCTTGTCCCTTACAACGAAAGCGTTCCATGTCTGACGAAAATCTGCAACCAGTCTTCCAAATCCAACGCGTCTACCTGAAAGACATGTCGCTGGAACAACCAAATTCCCCAGCTATTTTCCTGGAACAAGAAGCCCCAGCGATCGAAGTCGCTCTGGACGTGGGCGCTGCGCCTCTGGCCGACGGCATCTTCGAAGCCACCGTGACCATCACCGTGACCGCCAAGGTCGGCGAAAAAGTCGCTTTCCTGGTTGAAGGCAAGCAAGCCGGTATCTTCGAAGCACGCAACATTCCTGCCGATCAACTCGATCCGCTGCTGGGAATCGGCTGCCCGAACATCATCTACCCTTACCTGCGCGCCAACATCGCCGACGTGATCACCCGTGCCGGCTTCCCGCCAGTGCACCTGGCCGAGATCAACTTCGAAGTGTTCTACCAACAACGTCTGCAAGCCATCGCCGACGCTGCCGCCGCTGCTCCAGCAGGCGACGCGACGACGCACTAAGCTGCAGGCAAGACCCCGCCGGCCCCTTGGGGCTGGCCTGACACGGCGGCCTGGCCGCCGTGTTTCGTTAAGGTTCAAAAAATATCATGTTGAAAAGTGCGCTCTTGAGCAAGTTCCGCTGGATGGCCGGCGCCGTGCTGCTGCTGGCCACCGCCGCCAGCCACGCCGTCGATTTCAAGACGGTGGGCGCGACCCCCGTCATCCTGTATGACGCGCCGTCCTCCAAGGGCGGCAAGCTGTACGTGGCGCCACGCGGCATGCCGCTGGAAGTCGTGCTCAGCTACGGCGAATGGGTCAAGGTGCGCGACGCCAGCGGCGAAATGGCCTGGACGGAAGCCAAGGGCCTGTCGGCCAAGCGCAACGTCGTGGCGCGCGCCGCGAATCTCAAGGTTCGCGCCAGCCCCGACGACAACGCCTCCGCCATCATCCTCGTCGACAAGGGCGTGCTGCTGGAAATGAGCGAACAACCGAGCTCCGGCTGGGTCAAGGTACGCCACAAGGATGGCCAGAGCGGCTACGTCAAGACCAGCGAAGTGTGGGGCCTGTAAGCACCGCCCTGCGCACCGGGCGACCGGCCCGCGCGCCGTACCCGTTTCTTCCGCCCCACTGAGGTTGCATGCAAGTTTCTCCAGATACATCTCCCGCCGCCAAGGCCCTGCCCCGCAAGATCACCATCCTCGGCGCAGGCGCCTGGGGCACGGCCGTGGCCATGGCCCTGGCCGGCCGCCACGACGTGCTGCTGTGGGGCCGCAACGGCGAAGCCATGGCCGCCATGGCCGCCAGCGGCGAAAACAGCTATTTACCGGGCTTCCCTTTGCCGCCGCAGCTGCGCATCGGCGCCGATTTCGACGCCGCCGTCGCGCATGCCAGCGGCGAACACGGCCTCCTGATCGCCGCCTGCCCCGTGGCGGGCCTGCGCCCCATGCTGCACCAGCTGAAAGGCAAGGCCATCGGCAAGCTGGTGTGGCTATGCAAGGGATTTGAAGGCGGCACGGGCCTGCTGCCGCACCAGATCGTGCAGGAAGTTCTGGGCGACAATATCCCCGGCGGCGCCCTGTCCGGCCCCTCGTTCGCGCAGGAAGTGGCGCGCGGCTTGCCGTGCGCGCTGACCATCGCTTCGCACAGCGCGCCATTGCGCGGCGCCGTCGTCTCGGCCTTGCATGGCGGCACCATCCGCGTGTATGCGAGCGAAGACCTGGTGGGCGTGGAAGTGGGCGGCGCCGTGAAGAACGTGCTGGCCATTGCCACCGGCGTGGCCGACGGCCTGGGCCTGGGCTTGAATGCGCGCGCCGCGCTGATCACGCGTGGCCTGGCGGAAATCACGCGCCTGGGCACTGCCCTGGGTGGCCAGACGGAAACGTTCATGGGCTTGACGGGCATGGGCGACTTGATTCTGACGTGCACGGGCGACCTGTCGCGCAACCGCCGCGTCGGCCTGGGCCTGGCGCAAGGCAAGGCCCTCGACACCATCGTGGCCGAACTCGGTCACGTGGCCGAAGGCGTACCCTGCGCCAAGGCCGTGCGCGAACTGGCGCGCCGCATGGGCGTCGACATGCCGATCACCAACGCGGTGGCCGGCGTGCTGTTCGATGGGGATTTGCCGCACGTGATGGTGCAGCAGCTGCTGTCGCGCGATCCGCGCGCCGAGGCGGCCTGACAGGAAAACCCTAGCGGCCCGCCTTGTGCATGAGTATGGTGAGCAGCAATAAACTGTCTGCGCGCGCTTCCAGCGCGTGCGCCTGGCCGCCGAGCAAATACAGCATCTGCCCCGGCCCCAGCAGGTGCACGCCGCCATGCGCTTCCACCGCCACCTGCCCTTGCAGGCACAGCAGGGTGATTTCACCGAGGACATGATGCTCGGGCATGGTCTTGCCCTTGGGCATGCACATGCGGATCAATTCCAGTTCATCCGTCCTGGCCAGCGCGATGGCGGAAAACTGCGACAGGTCGTCGCCATCCCTGCGCAGCACCTCGATCACCTGTCCTGAACTTGCGTGCTCCAGCGCCATCATGTGCTCCTTCGGCAATTACTCGGTGACTTCCTCGGGCTCTTTCGCGCCGCGCATCCACTCGACCAGCGGCCACGCATCCTTCAAGCCTTCCGCCAGGGTCGGCAGCAGTTTTTCCGGTGCGTTGACGGGCAGCGGCACTTCGGTCCAGACAAAAAAGCTCTTCAGCTTGATGAATTCGATATGTTCGGCGTCCGCCTCGAAGCCCTTGGGCGGGCGCTGCAACTTGCCCTCGTTCTGGATGGTGCCGAAACGGGCCTTTAAACGCTTATTTTTCAGCACTTTGGAAAAACCTGGCGCGTCGTTGAGCATATGCTCGCGCAGCGCCTTCAGGCGGCCAGGCGGCGGCATGTATTCGCCGGCGCCGAACAGCAGATTGCCCTGGCCATCGATCTGCAGATAATACGTGGGACCGCCCGCCTTGCTGGGACGGCGCATGTCGTTCGGCGCGATGGCGGCCGAAAAGCGCGTTTTATAGGGGCTCTTGTCGTGCGCGAAACGCACGTCGCGGTTGATGCGGAACAAGGCCTTCTTCGGATTGCAGTATTTCACGGCCGGATCGAACTTGCCGAGTTCAGCAATGAGTGCAGTCACCAAGGCGAGGAACTCCTCGCGCAGGATGTCGTAGCGGGGCTTGTTCATGACAAACCAGGGACGGTTGTTGTTGTCGCTCAGCTCACGTAAAAATTGGGTCAAATCACGCACATGCATGTGTCAAATTCCGATCAACAACTATTTGGAAAGCTCTTTCGGGATGGGGCGCTTGCCCACCATCACGTCGAGTGCCGCTTCGCGATTCTTGCGCAGCACCGTCATTTTAGCTTTTTCGCCGGGCGGCAGTTGGGCGATCAGGTTCAGCATTTCCGTCGTGTCGCCGACAGGCTTGCCTTGCACCGTCAGCAGGATGTCGCCCGGCACGATGCCCGCCTTGTCGGCCGGGCCGTTGCGCACCACGCCGGCGATGATGGCGCCGCTGGTGCGCTGCAGGTTGAAGCTTTGCGCCAGCTCGGGCGTGATGTCCTGCGTTTCCACGCCGATCCAACCGCGCACCACGTGGCCATCCTTGATGATGGCTTCCATCACGGTCTTGGCCGTCGAGACGGGAATGGCGAAGCCGATGCCGACGGAGCCGCCGCTTTGCGAATAAATCGCCGTATTGATGCCGATCAGATTGCCGCGCGTATCGACCAGGGCGCCGCCCGAATTGCCGAAGTTAATCGCCGCATCCGTCTGGATGAAGTTTTCAAAGCTGTTGATGTGCAGGTTGTTGCGGCCCAGGGCGGAAATGATGCCCATGGTCACCGTCTGGCCCACGCCGAACGGATTGCCGATGGCCAGCACCACGTCACCCACGCGCGCCAGTTCCGACTGGCCCAGCACGATGACGGGCAGCTTGTCGAGGTTGATCTTGATGACGGCCAGGTCCGTTTCCGGGTCCAGGCCCACCACCTTGGCGGGCGCCTTGCGGCCATCGGTCAGCACCACTTCGATTTCGTCGGCGCCTTCGACCACGTGGTTATTCGTCAGCACATAGCCTTCATGGCTGACGATGACGCCCGAGCCGAGGCTGTTTTTCAAGTCTTCGTCATCTTCGCCGTCCGGGTCGCGGTCACCGAAGAAACGTTTAAAGAAGGGATCGCGCGCCAGCGGATGGGCGCCGCGCTTGGGCACTTGCAGGGTGAGGATGTTGACGACGGCGGGCATGGCGCGCGCCGCCGCGTCGCGGTAGGAACCGGGCGCCAGGCTGCTCGACGCCGTTTCCACCACGGGCACCGGCTTGGCGGGAGAGCCCAGCTGCTGTACCCGGCTGGCCGGGCGCAGCGCGCCGTACACAAAGTACAGCGCCAACGCGATCGTCACGGTTTGCGCAAACAATAACCAGAATCGTCGCATACAGTTCTCTGCCCAGGTCAGCCGGCCGGTGCCGGAACGGCTTATTTTGCCAGATTGTTGCTGTTGCGTGCGTTCTGCTGCAGGGAGTCGCGGATTTCGCGCAGCAGCACGATGTCTTCCGGCGTGGCCGGTACCGGGGCTGGCGCGACCGGTTCGCTGCGGCGGGCCTTGTTCATCAGGCGCACCATCTGGAAGATGATGAAGGCGAGAATGACGAAATTGAGCAAGATGGTCAGGAAGTTACCGTAGGCCAGCACGGCGCCCGCCTTTTTCGCTTCCACCAGGGTCATCGTCGTCGCCTGGCCATTCAGGGGCAGGTAGTAATTGGCGAAATCGAGGCCGCCGAAAATGCGGCCGATGGGCGGCATGATCACGTCTTGCACCAGGGAATCGACAATCTTGCCGAAGGCGCCACCGATAATGACACCGACCGCCAGATCGACGACGTTACCCTTCATTGCAAATTCTTTAAATTCTTGCATCATTGCCATGAATTTCTCCTTCGGATATGTATAAAAAACATGCCGATCATACTATTGATTCCCAGTGCCACCAACTTGTGGTTGTCGGCAGGACCATTTCGTGCACAGCCGGACGCATCTAGTTCGAAAGAACTAGCCACCTCCTGCAAAAGTATATAAATTATGGTACAAGCAACGTTTTTGTTTGATTCGTTGTTTGCTTCACTTATAATTTGCGGTTGCCAGAAGTGGCTTTTTCACTTCCGGATAATCAACAAGAAACTGGCACGGGCTGCGCCATAGTCCGAAGTTCCGCAGGGATGTTGCCACTTTACCGTACAAAGATGCGGGTTGCGGCAATCAGTGGGATAGAGCTTCGGCGACGGGTTTTTCGCGGCTGCCACTCATAATAAAGATTCGCATTTTGACTGATTGGGGTTTGCATGAGTAACGAAAAGCAGGTCGATTCAGGCCGTCGCGGCTTGCTCGTCGCCACGTGCGCGGCGGGCAGTGTAGTTGGATTGGCAACCGCGGGAGCCTTGGTAAGCACCTTCCAGCCGTCGGAGCGCGCGAAAGCGGCTGGCGCGCCGGTCGAAGTAGACATCACCACCTTGCAACCCGGCGAAATGCGCACCGTCGAATGGCGCGGCAAGCCGGTCTGGATCCTGAAGCGCACGCCGGAAATGATCGCGTCGCTGAAAAAGACCGACGGCAAAGTCGCCGATGCCAATTCCCAGCGCAATCCCGCCGAATTCACGCCGGAATACTGCATGAACGAGGCGCGCTCGATCAAGCCTGAAATTCTCGTCGCCGTCGGCATCTGCACCCACCTGGGCTGCTCCCCTTCCTCGAAATTTGCCCCCGGCCCGCAACCGTCGCTGCCCGATGACTGGGAAGGCGGCTTCCTCTGCCCTTGCCACGGCTCCACCTTCGACATGGCAGGCCGCGTGTTCAAGAACAAGCCGGCGCCGGACAACCTGCAAGTGCCGCGCCATATGTACCTGAGCGACACCAAATTGCTGATAGGTAAAGACGAGAAAGGCGAGGCTTGATCATGGCTGCTTTCAAAGAAACGAAGTTCCCGGCAGACGCTCCCGCCGCCGAAAAAGCGCTGGGCTGGGTCGATGACCGCTTTCCCCTGACCAAGCTGTGGAACGACCAATGGGGCAAGTACTACGCCCCGAAAAACTTCAATTTCTGGTACATCTTCGGCTCGCTGGCCATGCTGGTGCTGGTCTTGCAGATCGTCACCGGCATCTTCCTGACCATGCACTACAAACCGGATGCGGCCCTGGCCTTCAATTCCGTCGAGTACATCATGCGCGAAGTACCGTGGGGCTGGCTGGTGCGCTACATGCACTCGACGGGCGCCTCCGCCTTCTTCATCATCGTCTACCTGCACATGACGCGCGGCCTGCTGTACGGCTCGTACCGCAAGCCACGTGAGCTGATCTGGCTGTTCGGTTTCGCCATCTTCCTGTGCCTGATGGCCGAAGCGTTCTTCGGCTACCTGCTGCCATGGGGCCAGATGTCGTACTGGGGCGCGCAAGTGATCGTCAACCTGTTCGGCGCCATCCCCTTCATCGGCCCTGACCTGTCGCTGTGGATCCGCGGCGACTACGTCGTGTCCGACGCGACCCTGAACCGCTTCTTCGCCTTCCACGTGATCGCCATCCCGCTGGTCCTGCTGGGCCTGGTTGCAGCGCACTTGATCGCCCTGCATGAAGTCGGCTCCAGCAATCCGGACGGCATCGAAGTGAAGGAAAACCTGGGCGCCGATGGCCACCCCGTCGATTCGATCCCATCGCATCCGTACTACACCGTGCATGACCTGTTCGGCGTCTCGATCTTCCTCGTCATTTTCAGCGCCGTCGTCTTCTTCGCGCCGGAAATGGGCGGTTATTTCCTGGAATACAACAACTTCCTGCCCGGCGATTCGCTGAAGACCCCGCTGCACATCGCGCCAACCTGGTACTTCACGCCGTTCTACTCGGTGCTGCGCGCCACCACGGCCGACTTCATGTACGTGCTGATGGGTGTCGTGGCCGCCTACGTGGTGTTCATCTGGCTCAAGTCGCGCCTGTCGACGACGGTCAAGTCGATCATCGCCGGCATCGCCATCGTCGCCATCATCGGCATGCTGCCGCAGGTGCTCGATGCGAAATTCTGGGGCGTGGTGTTCTTCGGCGGTTCCGTCGTGATCCTGGCGTTCCTGCCATGGCTCGACCATTCGCCAGTGAAATCGATCCGCTACCGTCCGACTTGGCACAAATACATCTATGCCATCTTCGGCCTGTCGTTCCTGATCCTCGGCTACCTCGGGACCCAGGCGCCAACGGATGCGAAAACCATCGTGTCGCAAGTGTGCACCCTGATTTACTTCAGCTTCTTCCTGCTGATGCCATGGTGGAGTGCCATGGGCAAGTTCAAGACCGTGCCGTCGCGTGTGACGTTTCACCCGCACTAAGCCGCTCTCACGCCACGCTCAAAGGACATACATCATATGAAGATTGCAAAAAAACTGCTCGCCATCCTGGCCTTCGTGCCTGCCATGGCTCTCGCCAGCGAAGGCGGCTTTCCGCTGGACAAGGCACCTGACCGCCAGACCAACATGGCAGCGCTGCAGCATGGCGCCAAATTGTTCGTCAATTATTGCTTGAATTGCCACGCCGCCGTGTCGATGCGCTACAACCGCCTGCGCGACCTGGGCTTGACGGAAGACCAGATCAAGAAGAATCTGTTGTTCTCCGGCGATAAAGTCGGCGACCTGATGACGACTTCCCTGGCACCGCAGGACGCCAAGGCCTTCTTTGGCGTCGTACCGCCCGATTTGTCGGTAATTTCGCGCGCGAAATCATCTTCCGCTGGCACTGGCGGCGACTACCTGTATACTTACCTGCGTACGTTCTATAAAGACGACACTCGTCCGACCGGCTGGAACAACATGGTCGTGCCGAATGTTGCCATGCCGCATGTATTATGGGAATTGCAAGGTGTCCAGACTGCCAAGTTCGTGGAAGAGAATGATCCGCACGAAGCTGGCAAGAAGATCCACAAATTTGCCGGCTTCGAGCAGGTCAAGCCAGGTACGTTGAACAAGATCGAGTACGACAATGCGGTAGCCGACCTGGTCGGCTACATGGAGTGGATGGCCGAACCGGCACAGCAGACACGCAAGCGCCTGGGCGTCTGGGTACTGCTGTTCCTGTCGGTCTTTGCTCTGCTGGCATGGCGCCTTAACGCGTCGTTCTGGAAGGAAGTCAAATAAGTGAGGCGCCGGCCATAGGCCGGTTTATGCCTGTTTCTGCGTTGTCCGCATGAGTGGACAAGCGACCTGGGGTGAGCCGTTCGCGGCTTCACCCCCTTTGTTTCTAAGGAACTATAAAAAATGATGGTTCTCTATTCGGGTACAACCTGCCCATTTTCGCAACGCTGCCGCCTGGTCCTGTTTGAAAAAGGCATGGACTTCGAAGTGCGCGACGTCGACCTGTTCAACAAACCGGAAGACATTTCGACCATGAACCCGTATGGCCAGGTGCCGATCCTGGTCGAACGCGAACTGATCCTGTATGAATCGAACATCATCAACGAGTACATCGATGAGCGCTTCCCGCATCCGCAACTGATGCCGGCCGATCCGCTGATGCGCGCCCGCGCGCGCCTGATGCTGTTCAATTTCGAAAAAGAACTGTTCGTGCACGTGCACGTGCTGGAAAGCGAACGCGCCAAGAGCAACGACAAGGCCCACGACAAGGCACGCGCGGAAATCCGCGACCGCCTGACGACCCTGGCGCCACTGTTCCTGAAAAACAAGTACATGCTGGGCGACGAATTCTCGATGCTCGACGTGGCTGTCGCGCCGCTGCTGTGGCGCCTGGACCACTACGGCATCGAACTGTCGAAGACGGCCGCACCGCTGATGAAATACGCCGAACGCATCTTCTCGCGTCCCGCGTATATCGAGGCATTGACCCCTTCCGAAAAGGTCATGCGCCGCTAAAAGATATCCCCATAAAGCTGCTGCGCAGCCCGCTCTCGACTTGGCGTTACTCGCCGTACTCAAGTACGGCTGCGTTACTCAAGCCGATATCGGGCTTGCTCGCGACGCTTTCTGGGGCATCTTGGATTCTTTCCAGTTGCTCTGTTTCATTGAACTACCGGTGCGCCCGCCATTTGTTGCCGGCGGCGCTCCCGCCTCACAGTGCCTACCATGTCTGAAATCTCAACCAAACCTTATATGCTGCGCGCCATCTACGAGTGGTGCACCGACAGCGGCTACACGCCTTATCTCGCGGTCAAAGTCGATTCGCGCACCACGGTACCGATGGAATACGTGAAAAAGGGCGAAATCGTGCTCAACATCAGCTTCGGCGCCACCAGCGGCCTGAAGATGGACAACGACGCCATCCGCTTCCACGCCCGCTTTGGCGGCGTCTCGCGCGAAATCTATGTGCCGGTCGACAACGTGATGGCCATCTACGCCAACGAAAACGGTCAGGGCATGGCCTTCGAGCCCGTGCTGGGCAACGATGATCCCGACGCGCAACCGACGGACAGCCCCGCCTCCGCCGACGTCCCGCCGCCCGTGCTCGCCCCTGCTACCAGCGGCCCGACCCTGTCGTCCGTGCCGGCCAGCTCCCCCGAACAACGCGACAACGCCACGCCCGGCGACGACGAGCCACCAAAAAAAGGCGGCCGCCCGACCCTGACACGTATTAAATAGCGTATAATTCGCAACGCGCAGTTTTTGCCGACTTAGCTCATTTGGTAGAGCAGTTGATTTGTAATCATCAGGTGGCCAGTTCGAAACCGGCAGTCGGCACCAAGAATATCAAGGGCTTACAGAAATGTAAGCCCT
>NZ_JBWBYV010000046.1:0-32624 GCF_056174685.1 Janthinobacterium sp. BHSEK | reverse complement strand
TACTCACCCGTTCGCCACTCGCCACCAGAGCAAGCTCCGTGCTGCCGTTCGACTTGCATGTGTAAGGCATGCCGCCAGCGTTCAATCTGAGCCAGGATCAAACTCTTCAGTTTAATCTCTGTTACTTTGCCATTTTATTGGCACCGTCTTGCGACGGGTCGCTCACTCAAAAAACTGACAGGCTACTTCCGAAGAAGTATCCTATTTCATTATTTCTTGTGAACATTTGATATTTTAAGTTTTACAGCGATCCGAAAATCACTGCTGCACTTACATCAAATGCCCACACTTATCGACTGTTAATTGTTAAAGAACGGTATTCGGTACTACTTATTTGCCACTTTCGCGCCATCGACAAAGCGTTGTGTTTGTCAGCTGCGAAGAAGGAAGAGTATGAAGCGTTTCGGCTAATTCGTCAACCTTCTTTTTTACTACCCAGCCCCGGAAGGCCGTCCCTTTTGTGCCGCAAACTAGTGCGTCTCATCGGGGAGGCGAATCATATCAAAGACCGTCGAAGTTTGGCAAGCGCTTTTCCAGGAAAGCGTGCATGCCTTCTTTTTGTGCAGGCGTGCCGAAGGCGGCCTGGAACAAGCGGCGCTCGTAGGCGACGCCATCGGTCAAGGTGGTTTCAAAAGCGCGGTTGACGCAATCCTTGATCATCATGGCGACCGAGGTCGGCATGGCGGCGATGGTCTTGGCGGCGGCCAGGGTTTCTTCCAGCAATTTATCGGCCGGCACGACGCGCGACACCAGGCCGATGCGTTCCGCCTCGGCGGCATCGATGGTGCGCGCCGTCAACAGCAGATCCATGGCCTTGGCCTTGCCGATGGCGCGCGGCAAACGCTGCGTACCGCCCGCGCCTGGCGTGACGCCGACCTTGATTTCCGGCTGGCCGAATTTGGCGCTGTCGGCAGCGATCAGGAAATCGCACATCATGGCCAGTTCGCAGCCGCCACCGAGTGCATAGCCAGCCACCGCACCCACCACCGGTTTGCGCACGCGCAAGATATGTTCCCAGTTGCGGCTGATGTAGCCCTGGGTAAAGGTATCGGGATACGTGTAATCGGCCATGGCGGCGATATCGGCGCCGGCGGCAAAGGCTTTTTCGCTGCCCGTGAGCACGATACAGCCGATATTGTCATCCGCATCGAACTTGAGCAGGGCGTCGCCCAGCTCATTCATCATATTGTCGTTCAAGGCGTTCAAGGCCTTGGGGCGGTTCAGGCGGATGATCGCCACCTTGTCCTGGATATCGATGATCAGGTCTTCGTATTGCATAGTGTCTCCTCTCGATGAACGGTGCAACGATTGTAGCGGCTAACGGCAGCGGCGCGGCAGCGGCGCTGCTATTATTGTGAGCCTGATCACCTTTCATCGAGCAGCGTATTTTCTCCTCCTTCCTCCAATATTGCGCCAGCCACCTGCGCGGCGACGGCAGCGCCGCCAGCGTCAATTTCCGCCGCCTGTGGTTCAGCAACGGCCTCAACTGCTTCGGCGCGCAGATCACCTCGCTGGCCCTGCCCCTGTGCGCGGTATTGTTACTGCATGCGACGCCGGAACAGATGGGCGTGCTGGTCGCCCTGCAGGCGCTGCCGTTCGCCCTGTTCGGCTTGCCCGTCGGCGTGCTGCTGGACCGGCGCAGCAAGCACCCGATCATGCTGTTCAGCGAAAGCATGTCGGGCCTGGCACTGGCCAGCGTGGCCGTCGCCTGGTGGTGTGGCGTGCTGTCGATGCCATGGTTATATATAGTGGGATTCATCATCGGCACGGGCTTCGTCGTCGGCGGCGGCGCCGAACAGGTGTTTCTGACCTTCCTCGTGGGCCGCGATGGTTTGATCGACGCGCAGTCGAAATTTGCCGCCACGGAATCGGCTTCGCGCCTGATCGGCCCCGGCCTGGCCGGCGTGCTGGTGCAAGTGCTGTCGGCGCCCGTCGCCATCCTGTGCACGGCCTGCGGTTATCTGGTTTCCGTCTTCAATTTGCGCGCCATGAGCGTGCGCGATCCACGCCCTGCTCCCTCCGACAAACACGCCCTGCACGACATCGCCGACGGCTTGCTGTTCGTCTGGCGCGAACCGCTGCTGCGCGCGCTGGCCTGGGGCGCCGGCATCTGGCACTTCCTGTTTTACGCCAGCATGGCCTTGACGGTGCTGTTCGCCACGCGCGACCTGGGCATGAGTCCTGGCGTGCTGGGCATGACGCAGATGCTGGGCGGCGCCGGCGTCTTGCTCAGCGCCTTCATCGTCAAGCCGCTGACGCGCCGCTACGGCGCCGGCCGCACCATCCTGATCGGCCTGGCATCGACCTCGCTCTGCTTTGTCCTGACGCCAACGATTCCCGCCGCGCTGTTCGGCAGCGCGGCCGCCAGCGCCGTTGCCTATGCCATATTGATGTTCTTTTTCGATTGCGGCGTGATGCTGTTCTTTATTCCCTACCTGGGCCTGCGCCAGAAGGTCACGCCCGATCCCATGCTGGGCCGCATGACCTCGACCATGCGCTTCCTGACGGTGGCGACGGCGCCGCTGGGCGCGCTGGCCGCCGGCTGGGTGGCAGAACATTTTGGCGTGCGCAATGGCCTGGCCTGCATCGCGGCAGGCAGCATTGTGTTGACGATCGCCATGGTGTGGGGCACGCCGCTGCGTAGCGTGCGCACCTGAAGCGAGGAACGGGAATACACTGCAGAAAGATTGCCTTGGCGACACTATTCATGCCAAAGCCTGTGAGGTTTGATTTACATCAAGGTTTTAATTGATGTAAATCCATAAGCTGTATTACATCACTTGAGGAGCACGCCATGTTTAACACCATCTTATTTCCCACCGACGGCTCGCCGTTGTCCGACAAAGCTGCCGAGACTGCTCTCGCCTTCGCCCAATTGAACAAGGCCAAGCTGGTCGCCATCAGCGTGGTGCAACCCTTCCCGTTCTCGCCGATGGCCGACGGCGGCATCGTGCTCGACGCCAGCCTGTATGAACAGCAGATGCAGGAAGCCTCGCAACGCGCCATCGACAAGATCGGCGCAGCGGCGCGCGCCGCCGGCGTGCCCTTCGAAGGCGTGGTGGCCGTGTCACCGAGCCCGCATGACGAAATCGTCAATGCGGCGCAAACCTACCATTGCGACATCATCCTGATGGCCTCGCATGGCCGCAAGGGCTTGAACAAACTGTTCGTGGGCAGCGAAACGCAAAAAGTGCTGGCGCATACGCACTTGCCTGTCATGGTCCTGCGCTAACCTTGCACTAGCACAATCCCAGCCCGGCGCCGCGAAAAAATCAGCGGGCCGGCGCCTGCTTCGGCAGCAACACCCACACGGCGCCGCTCTGCTTCATGCGGCCCGCATTCTCGGCCGCTTCCGCGCCAAAGCCAAAGAAATAATCGACCCGGATCGGCCCGCGAATGGCGCCGCCCGTATCCTGCGCCATGACCAGGCGCTGCATGGGAATCTCGCTATTGGCTTGCGTGGTGGACAGGAACACGGGCGCGCCCAGCGGCAGGAAGCGCGAATCGACGGCCACCGAGCGCTGCGGCGTCAGCGGCACGCCCAATGCGCCCTTCGGCCCCACCTTCGGATCGGGCAAACGCTCTTCCTTGAAGAAGACATAGCTGGGATTGGCGTTGAACAATTCATCCTTGCGCGTGGGATGGCCGGCGATCCACGCCTTGATGCCCTGCGCGGACGCCTGGCTCAGGGTCAGCTCGCCCTTGTCGACCAGGTAGCGGCCGATCGACTTGTAGGGATGGCCGTTTTGATCCGCATACGCCACGCGCACGGTTTCCTGCGTATCGGTCAGCTGCACGCGCCCGGAACCCTGCACCTGCAGGAAGAACGCCTCGACTTCATCATCCACCCACAGCAATTCCTTGCCAGTGACGGATGTGGCGCGCTCGATATCGGCGCGGGTCGCGTACGGTATCACCTTCTTGCCGACCAGCTTGCCCCGCAGGCGCATGTTCTTCAGCTCAGGATACACGCCGGCCAGGTCGACCGAGACCAGGTCGTCGGGCACCTTGTACAGCGGTGTCTGGTATGGACCTCCGCGCTTGCGCGCACCGTGCAGCAGCGGCTCGTAGTAGCCGGTGACGAGGCCCGTACTGGCGCCATCGGCCGTGATGACTTGATTCGGCACAAAGAAAGTCTCGAAGAACAGGCGGATGGCCTTGTCGCTGTCGGCATTCACCTGGCGCGCGATCGTGCACGATTCCTTCCAGTCCGGCCGCTTGACCAGCACGCCGCACGAAGCCATGAACGCGGGCCAGGCGGCGCGCATGTCGTCGCGGGCCCAGCCAGGCAAGGCGGCAAATTTGGCGGGCACGAAGGTGGGCGCTACCGCTGCATCGATGGCGTCCTTGGCATCCTTGGCATCGGCGGGCTTGGCCGGAACCGGCCTGACGACGGTCGGCGCGATGGGTGGCGCCTTGCCGCCGGCAGCGGGCGGCGCAGGCGGCGTGGTACAGGCGGAAAGCGCAAGCGCGACGGCGCCGATGGAAACGGGTAGACTACCGCGTGTCAACAGACGGCGGGTAAATACTAAGCTGCGGGTAAATAACATAGGAGTACGTATGTGGATCTTGATGATAGAGGCGCTGGTGGCGTTCTTCTTGCTGGCATTTATAGTCTGGTGGACCATGTATTCGGGTAAAAAACCCGCGCCACCGGCACGCAAGCAGCTCGGCGAAGAACAGGACGGCACCGAGAAACTGAAATAAGGGGGCGCGAGCCCCCGGCGACGCATCAATGCAAGGTGCGCGGCACCGACAGCACGAACTCGGGAATCGGCGCTTCGAACTGATGGCCGTCTTCGGCCACGCAGAAGTATTCGCCATGCATCGAGCCTTGCGGCGTGCCCAGCATGGTGCCGCTCGTGTACTCGAACTGCTCGCCCGGCTGCAGCAACGGCTGGTGGCCGACGGCGCCCAGGCCCCGCACCTCTTCCACCTTGTTGTTCGCATCCGTGATGACCCAGTGGCGCGAAATCAGTTGCGCGCCGGCCGTGCCCGTGTTGACGACGCGGATCGTGTAGCTGAACACGTGCCGCCCCTGGTCCGGTGCCGATTGCTCGGGCAGGTATTGCGTCTTGACCGTTACCGTAAATTCATAAGTCGCCATCGTCATTCCTATTCAGACATTGCCAGTCGTATTGTGTGTCGCGCGCGACGCATTGGCCATCGCGCGATGCGTATTCTGTGTTTCACTGTCCTTCAATGAAGCATGGTACCGGCGTCAAGCGTAAAATAGCGCATCTCCGCATTTTCTACTCTTAGCCTTTAGCCACCATGACAACATTCCGTATCGCTCCCAGCATCCTGTCCGCCGACTTTGCCCGCCTGGGCGAGGAGGTGCGCAACGTCGTTACCGCCGGCGCCGACATCATCCACTTCGACGTGATGGATAACCATTATGTGCCGAACCTGACCATCGGCCCGCTGGTGTGCGAAGCGATCCGCCCGCACGTGCAAGTACCGATCGACGTGCATCTGATGGTCAAGCCTGTCGATCGCATTATCCCGGATTTCGCCAAGGCTGGCGCGAACATCATCACCTTTCACCCGGAAGCGTCGGATCACGTCGACCGTTCCTTGCAGCTGATCCGCGACAACGGCTGCAAATCGGGCCTGGTGTTCAACCCGGGCACGCCGCTGCACTACCTGGAACACGTGATGGACAAGATCGACATCATCCTCATCATGTCGGTCAACCCGGGCTTCGGCGGCCAGTCCTTCATCCCGCAAGCGTTGAAGAAAATCGCCGAAGCGCGCCGCATGATCGACGAATCGGGCCGTGACATCATGCTGGAAGTCGATGGCGGCATCAAGATCGACAACATCGCCGCCGCCGCCGCCGCAGGCGCCGACACCTTCGTCGCCGGCTCGGCCATCTTCGGCAAGCCGGACTACAAGGCCGTCATCGACGCCATGCGCGCGGAATTGGCCAAAGTGGCGGGCGCCTGATGCAAGCGGGCACGGTGAAAGACCACGTACTGGCCGGCGTGCGCGCCGCCATCATCGACCTCGATGGCACGATGCTCGACACCGTGCCCGATTTTCATGTCGCCATCAATGGCATGCGCGCCGAACTGGAGCTGGCACCCATCAGCGCCGAGGCCATCAAGCTAATGGTGGGCAAAGGCTCGGAAAACCTGATCCGCACCGTGCTGGCGCTCGACTTCGATGCGGCCGGCGTGGAACAGCGTTTCGAGCAGGCGATGGAAGGCTATCAGCGCCACTACCTGGCCATCAATGGCCAGTTCAGCACCCTGTATCCGGACGTGGAAGCAGGGCTGGCGGCCATGAAGGCGGCGGGCTTGCGCCTGGCCTGCGTCACCAACAAGCCGATCGCCTTCGCCCTGCCCCTGCTGCGGCAGAAAAAACTCGATGGCTACTTCGAGATCGTCTACGGCGGCGATTCGCTGCCGAAGAAAAAACCGCATCCCATGCCGCTGCTGCAAGTATGTGCGGACTTCGACCTGCCGCCCGCCAGAGTGGTGGCCATCGGCGACTCCTCGAATGACGCGCAAGCGGCCAGGGCTGCGGCTTGCCCCGTATTGACCGTACCGTATGGCTACAATCACGGACACTCTATACACGATACCGATTCCGATGGTATAGTAAAGACACTGCTCGAAGCAGCACGTTTTATTAGCATGCAAAATTAACCGGCATACTGACCAAACCCAACACTATATCGTGAACACGTTTCTCATCAAAAAACACAATGTCACCCAAACCGGCTCGATTGAGGCCTGGCTTTGGCGACGCTGGCAATCCTGGCAGGCCTAAGGGCCGAGCCGTTACGATTGCTGCCGGCTGCACACGCGTCCTTTGCGCCTCTTGCGCAAGTTCCATGTACCGGCAGGTTTTTTGATAACCCACCGCAGGGTTTGTGCACTATGCACACTCGCACCCTGGCGGCATGGAGAAACACATGACCGAACTCGAATTCAAATCGCTGGCCCAGCAAAGCTACAACCGCATCCCCCTGATCGCGGAAGCGTTCGCCGACCTGGAAACCCCGCTCACCCTGTACCTGAAACTGGCACAGGCCCAACACGGTGGCAAGAACACCTTCCTGCTCGAATCCGTCGTCGGCGGCGAACGCTTCGGCCGCTACTCCTTCATCGGCTTGCCCGCCACGACCGTGCTGCGCAGCTACGGCAAACGCACTGAAATCGTCAAGAACGGCACCGTGATCGAGGAACACGAAGGCAATCCGCTCGACTTCATCGAACAGTTCCAGTCGCGCTTCAAGGTCGCCCTGCGCCCCGGCATGCCGCGCTTCTGCGGCGGCCTGGCCGGCTACTTCGGCTACGACACCGTGCGCCACATCGAGAAAAAGCTGGCCGGCGGCGCGCCGAAAGATGACTTGAAGCTGCCCGACATCCAGCTGATGGTGACGGAAGAACTGGCCGTCATCGACAACCTGTCCGGCAAGCTGTACCTGATCGTCTACGCCGACACGACGCAGCCCGAATCGTTTTCGAAAGCACAGCAGCGCCTGAAGGACTTGCGCATGATGCTGCGCCGCGGTGTCGATGCGCCCGTCACCAGCGCTTCCGTGCGCACGGAAACCATCCGCGATTTTTCCAAGGAAGATTACCTGAAGGCGGTCGCCAAGGCGCATGAATACGTGATGGCGGGCGACCTGATGCAGGTGCAGATCGGCCAGCGCATCCGCAAGCCATATGTCGATTCGCCGCTGACCCTGTACCGCTCCTTGCGTTCGCTCAATCCATCGCCGTATATGTACTTCTATAATTTCGGCGACATGCAGATCATCGGCGCCTCGCCCGAGATTTTGGTGCGCAACGAAACGACGGCCGATGGCGGCAAGAAAGTCACCTTGCGTCCGATTGCCGGCACGCGTCCGCGCGGCGCCACGCCCGAGCGCGACGCCGAGCTGTCGGCCGAACTGCTGGCCGATCCGAAAGAGATCGCCGAGCACGTGATGCTGATCGACCTGGCGCGCAACGACATCGGCCGCATCGCGGAAACGGGCAGCGTGCAAGTGACTGACCGCATGGTCATCGAAAAGTATTCGCATGTGCAGCACATCGTCTCGAACGTGGAAGGCACCCTCAAGGAGGGCCTGTCGAACCTGGACGTGCTGCGCGCGACCTTCCCCGCCGGCACCCTGACGGGCGCGCCGAAAGTGCGCGCCATGGAAGTGATCGACGAACTGGAAATCACCAAGCGCGGCATCTATGGCGGCGCCTGCGGCTACCTGTCGTTTGGCGGCGAAATGGATGTGGCGATCGCCATCCGCACGGGCGTGGTCAAGGACGGCATGCTGTACGTGCAGGCCGCGGCCGGTATCGTGGCCGACTCCATTCCTGAAATGGAATGGCAGGAAACCGAAAACAAGGCGCGCGCCGTGCTGCGCGCCGCCGAACAAGTGCAAGATGGCCTGGATGGAGGGTTTTAAGATGCTGCTAATGATCGACAACTACGACTCCTTCACCTACAACATCGTGCAGTATTTCGGCGAATTGGGCGAAGACGTGCGGGTCTACCGCAACGATGAAATCACGATCGCACAGATCGAGGCGCTGAATCCGGACCGCATCTGCATCTCGCCCGGCCCGAAAGCACCGGCACAGGCGGGCATTTCGGTGGAAGTGCTCAAGCACTTCGCCGGCAAGAAGCCGATACTGGGCGTGTGCCTGGGCCACCAGGCCATCGGCGATGCGTTTGGCGGCAAGGTCATCCGCGCCAAGCAAGTCATGCACGGCAAGACTTCCCTCATCGCGCATACGGGCGTGGGCGTTTTCAAAGGCATGCCCAGCCCCTTCACAGTGATCCGCTACCACTCTTTGGCGATCGAACGCGCCTCGCTGCCTTCCTGCCTGGAAGTGACGGCGTGGACGGACGACGGCGAAATCATGGGCGTGCGCCACCGGGAATACGATATCGAGGGGGTGCAGTTCCACCCCGAATCGATCCTCTCGGAACACGGCCACGCCCTGCTGAAGAATTTCCTCGAGCGCTGATCCCATGCGCACGCCCCGACGTGCCATCAGTGTCCTCCTGCGCCATCATTGAAGAAGGAAGCATCATGCCGATCACCCCACAAGAAGCCCTGCTGCGCTGCATCGAACACCGCGAGATCTTTCACGACGAAATGCTGTACCTGTTCCGCCAGATCATGTCCGGCGAAATGTCCCCCACCATGATCGCGGCCCTCACCATGGGTTTACGCGTGAAAAAGGAAACCATCGGCGAAATCGCCGCCGCCGCGCAAGTGATGCGCGAGTTTTCCACCAAGGTGCCCATGGCCGACACCACCAACCTGCTCGACATCGTCGGCACGGGCGGCGACGGCGCGCACACGTTCAATATTTCCACCGCCTCGATGTTCGTGGCGGCGGCGGCGGGCGCGCGCGTAGCCAAGCATGGCGGGCGCAGCGTGTCGTCCTCGTCCGGCAGCGCCGACGTGCTCGATTCCTTGGGCGTCAACATCAACCTGCAGCCCGAGCAGATCGCCCAGTCGATCGCGCAGACGGGCATCGGCTTCATGTACGCGCCGAACCACCATGCGGCCATGAAGCATGCGGCGCCCGTGCGCAAGGAACTCGGCGTGCGCACGATCTTCAATATCCTCGGGCCGCTGACGAATCCGGCCGGCGCGCCGAATATCCTGATGGGCGTGTTCCACGCCGACCTGGTCGGCATCCAGGTGCGCGTGCTGCAGCGCCTGGGCGCGCAGCATGCGATCGTCGTGTATGGCCGCGACAATATGGATGAAGTCTCGCTGGGCGCGGCCACCATGGTGGGCGAATTGATCAACGGCGAAATCCGCGAATATGAAATCCATCCCGAAGACTTCGGCATGTCGATGATCGCCAGCCGCAACCTGAAGGTGGCCGATTCCATCGAATCGAAGGCGAAGATGATGGAAGCGCTGCGCGGCGAGCCTGGTGCCGCCGCCGACATCGTCGCCCTGAATGCGGGCACGGCGCTGTACGCGGCCGGCGTGGCCAGCTCGATCGAAGACGGCCTGGCGCGCGCGCGCGCCGCCGTCAGCTCGGGCGCCGCGCTGGCGAAACTCGATCAATTCGTGCAGGTGACGCAGCAACTGGGCACCCCGGCGCAAGCGTAAGCCCTCCGCCCTCCTTTATAGAATAGCGACCATCATGTCCGACATACTCGATAAAATCCTGGCCGTGAAAGCCGATGAAGTGGCCAAGGCCAAAGCCCGCCGCAGCCTGGCCAGCCTGCGCGGCGACGTGGAAAGCGACGGCGCCCTGCGCGCCGGCCTGCGCGGCTTTGAAGCAAGCCTGCGCCAGCACATCGCCGACGGCAAGCCCGGCATCATCGCCGAAGTCAAAAAGGCGTCACCGTCGAAAGGCGTGATCCGCGCCGACTTCCGTCCGGCAGACATCGCCGCCAGCTATGCGGCGCATGGCGCGGCCTGCCTGTCCGTGCTGACGGACGAACAGTTCTTCCAGGGATCTGTGGATTATCTGCAGCAGGCGCGCGCCGCCTGCGCCATTCCCGTGCTGCGCAAGGATTTCATGGTCGACATGTACCAGATCTATGAAGCGCGCGCCATGGGCGCCGACTGCATCCTGCTGATCGTCGCGGCGCTCGACCATGGCCTGATGGCGGAGATGGAAGCGTGCGCCCACGAACTGGGCATGGGTGTGCTGATCGAAAGCCACGACGGCGACGAACTGACGGCGGCATTGAAACTCAAGAGCGCACTGATCGGCATCAACAACCGCAACCTGCGCACGTTCGAGACGTCGCTGGAAACGACACTCGGCCTGCTGCCGCGCATCCCGCAGGACAAATTGATCATCACGGAATCGGGCATCCACAGCACGGCCGACGTGCAGCGCATGCGCGATGCGCACATCCACAGCTTCCTCGTGGGCGAAGCGTTCATGCGCGCACCCGACCCCGGCGTGGAACTGGAACGCCTGTTCAGTTAAACCATGGTAGGCTGGCAGTCATGAGACACGCGATCGCCATCCTTGCCGCCGCCGTCCTGCTGTCGGCTTGCCAGACTGCGCCCCCGACAGCGGAGCGCACTGTCCCTCGTACGCCGGCCGCGCTACAGCTTGCCGCCAGCATCGACGCCTACAAGTCGCTGGTGGCGCAACAGATCATGGCGGCCAACGCAGAATATACGTTCAGCGGACGCCTGCCGCCCATGCTGCCGGCCATCGTCGTGCTCGACCTGAGCGTGGGCCCGGACGGCGAGCTGAAAAGCGTGCACGTGCACCGTTCGCGCGACAGCGACGCATCGGCCGCGGCGCTGGCCGCCGTGCGGCGCGTGCAGGTCCTCTTTCCTCCAGCCGCACACCTGATGCGCCGCCACGCCAAGACTTTCGATTTCTCCGAAACCTTCCTCTTCAACGAGCAGTACCGCTTCCAGCTGCGGACCCTGTCCGGTCCTCAGTAAACACGCAAGCATCGAGTTCGATGCGGTCGCGTCCCCGCTCCTTGGCCAGATACAGGGCCGCATCGGCGCGCGACAACAGCTGTTCCAGCCCTTCCACCACCGATGCCTGGCAAGCGACGCCGATGCTGACCGTACACGATGGCAGCCCCGCATGACTGGGCTCGCGCAGCAAGGCACGGATGCGTTCGGCCACGCCCAGCGCGTTATGCGCCGGCATGTCCGGCATCAGCACGACGAACTCCTCGCCGCCGAAACGCGCCACGCAATCCGATTCGCGCAAGGCGCCGCCAATGACGGTAGCCACATGCGCCAGCACCTGGTCGCCCACCGCATGACCGTGGCGGTCATTGATCAATTTGAAGTAATCGAGGTCGATGCTGAGCAGTGTCAGCGGCAGGCGGCGGCGCCGCAGATTGCCGATTTCGCGCGCATAGGCGTCGCCGAAGCCGCGCCGGTTCAGCACCTGCGTGAGCGGATCATGGGTCGAGCGGCGCTCCAGTATCTGCTGCAGGCGCCGCGTCGCCACCGTCATGAAGCCCACCGTCAGCAGCAGCGCCATGAAATTGGCGACCGCCAGATAGATGCCGGCCGGCGTGCCGGCCACCGCCAGGTTCACGCTGGCGCCGCCATGCAGCAAGGCCGACACGCCGCGCGCCAGCACCACGACGGCTTGCATCAGCATCAGCGCGGCAAAGAAAAAACTCGAGAAATGGCGCTCGCCGTGGCGCCACACCAGTTGCACCTGGCGCGCATAAAACAGGAAGACCAGCAGGGAGAAGACCGCCACACGCGCCGAGAAGTCGGGGTGCGCCAGCAGCCACCAGCTATTGCCGGCAATGGCCAGGGCAAGTATCAGCAGATAGGCGCGGCGACTGGGCGCCAGGCCAAAGAATTTCTCCGTGCCCAGCATCGACAGGCCGATGCCGGCCACCAGCGCCGCGTTGGCCGCGATCGTGGACAATGCCGGCGGCAGCACCTCGCGGGTGCCGAACAGCAGGGACGCGCACACCAGCAGCAGCAAACCGGCCGCCCAATGCCCCAGGCCATGCACCTCGCGCCGGAAACTGCGATACACCGAGAACATGACGATGCTCATCGCCCCGCACATCAGGGTCGTCATCAGCATAATCGTTCGAGGATCGAGGGTTTGCACGTTGAGCGTGATCTAAAAGAATCAATTTGGCAATTTTAGTTTAGTTAAAGAAAAATTAGTTCATTTGCAGTAAATTTTGAGGGCAAGCGCCAGTGTCGGCGGATGAGTTGCAGTGAGAAATTGCTGCTTGAAATAGAAAACCGGCCAGTGACGGCCGGTTTTCTGTCTTACTGCACGATAAACAGCATCATGCCGCGCTAGGACGCTTCGGCCCCGTGGCTTTATTTGGGGCCGGCAGCAGGGTCAAGCTGACGCCCGGCACGCGGTCGCCCTGCAGCACGGCGGTGAATGTCATCAGCTCGTCGCGGCGGAAGGCGTGAATGGCCACCTTGGCGCCGACGGTGTAACGGCCCAGCAAGGTGTCCAGGTTCGCCGGGTTGCCCGTCACGCGCAAGCCATCGACGGCCACCAGCACGTCGCCCGCCGACAGGCCAGCCACGTGGGCGGCGCCGCCCTGGTGCACCTGCGCCAGTTTGGCGTCGGTGCCGTCGCGGCCCAGGTTGACGTCCAGGCTGGCCTTTTCCGCCTTGCGCGCGTCGCTGTATTTCACGCCGAACGGCGCCAGCAGACGCGCCAGCGGCACGTCGTCCGTGCCGCGGATGTAGCGCTCGAAGAACGGCTTCATGCGCGTGCCGGAGACCTCGTCGAACAGGGCTTCGACTTCGGCCGGCGTCACGCCGCGCGCTTTACCCTTGTAGAAATCGCGGCCATAGCGCTGCCACAGCGCCTGCATCACGTCGTCCAGCGACTTTGCGCCATTCGTCTTGGTGCGCAGCGTCAGGTCGAAGGCCAGCGCGATCAGCGAACCCTTGGTGTAGTAGCTGACGATGGCGTTCGGCGCGTTTTCATCCTGGCGATAGTACTTGCCCCAGGCGTCGAAGCTGGAATCGGCCACGCTTTGCTTGGTACGGCCGCTGCCGCGCAAGACGCTGTTGACGGTCTTGCCCAGCAATTTGAAATAGGCCGCCTCGTCGATCAGGCCAGCGCGCACCAGCATCAGATCGTCGTAATAGCTGGTGAAGCCTTCGAACAGCCACAGCAGCGGCGAATAGCTTTCCGCCTGCAGGTTGTACGGCGCAAAGGCTGCCGGCTTGATGCGCTTGACGTTCCAGGTGTGGAAGTACTCGTGGCTGCACAGGCCCAGGAATTTCAGGTAGCCGTCGCCGATCTCGGTGCTGGTCGACGCCGTCGTCGGCAGGTCGGCGCGCGCGCAGATCAGCGCCGTCGAGGCGCGGTGTTCGAGGCCGCCGTAACCGTCGCCGACGGCCATGGTCATGAATACATAGCGGTCCATCGGCGCTTTCTTCGTCTTCGGCTCGAAGAAGGCGATCTGCGTTTCGCAGATGGCTTTCAGGTCGCGGCACAAACGCGGCAAGTCCAGGTTAGGCACCTTGCCCGTGACGACGATATCGTGCGGCACGCCATATGCGGTGAAGGTGGCCAGCGCGAAGTCGCCCATTTCCACCGGGTGGTCGATCAGCTCATCGTAGTTGGCTGCCTGGTAGCTGCCGAAGCCATAGCGCTTGGCCTTCAGTTCCGGCAGGGTGGTGGCGACTCGCCAGGTCTTGCAGGCCGCATCCTTGGGCTGCACGATGTGCACTTCATGGGCGTCGGATTCCTGGCCCAGCACGCGCAGGAATACGCTGGTGCCGTTGAAGAAGCCGTGATTCTGGTCCAGGTGGGCGGCGCGCACGGAAAGGTCCCAGGCATAGACGTCGTATTCGACCGTCAACGGGCCCTTGCACGGGGCGGCTTGCCACGAGTGCTTGTCCAATTTGGCCAGCGCCACGGCTTTGCCCTCGGACTCGGCGCGGATGCTGACGATATTGCGCGAAAATTCGCGGATCATGTAGCTGCCCGGGATCCAGGCCGGCAAGGCAAACACCTGGCCGATGGCGGCCGGCGACTTGACGGTCAACGTCACCTTGAACATGTGGCCGGCCAGGTCGGCTGCGGCGATGCTGTAGATGATGCCGGCGGCCGGCGTGGTTTTCACTGCGGTTTTCACTGCGGTTTTCGCCGCGGCTTTGCTTGTGGCTTTGCCGCTTGCCTTGGCTCCCGCCTTGGCGGTGATTTTTTGAATCGGTGCTTTCTTCATGTTTTCCTCGTGTCTGGCATGGATGTTCTACAATCGCCCGGGCGCGCCAGGCACCGGCGACAAATCGTCAGGTGTATCAATATCGCGCAAGATGCCGCCGTCGTCCACTGTCACTTCGCATACGGCATGGCTGTTGACGATGCTGCGCGCGCCCTGGTCGCCATCGAGCGCCAGCAGCAGCGGCAAGTGAAAGGTACTGAACGCGACAGGATTGCCGCGCCGTCCCTGGAACACGGGCACGGCGATGCGCGCGCCATCGCCGATGGCGTGCGACAAGGCGGCGATTGTAGCCGCTTCCACGAAAGGCATGTCGCCCAGCGCGATCAGCCAGCCCGGCGCGCCCCGCACGTGATCGATGGCGCAGGTGAGCGAGGCGGCCATGCCCGTGTCGGCGTCATCGCAGACGCGCACCTCGCAGCCTAGCGCGCCGAGCACGCGCGCCACCTGCGTATCGTCGGCACGCACCACGGCCAGCACGCGCGGCAGGGCCGCCAGCATGTTCCTGGCCGCCGCCACTACCACGGGCAAGCCCGCATGCGGGCCTTCGGCCAGCGGCTGCAATAATTTGTTCTGTACGCCGGAAGGGTCGAACCTGCGTCCCCTTCCGGCTGCCAGCAAGATGCCGACCGTGCTCAAAAAACCGCTGCCGTCATGCCGCCGCCAGGTCGAACGGCAGCTTGCGCAGGCGCTTGCCCGTCAGGGCGAACAGCGCATTGGCGAATGCGGGCGCCAGCGGCGGCACGCCCGGCTCGCCCATGCCCGTCGGCGCGTCGCCCGACGGCACCAGGTGCACCTCGATCACCGGCATGTCGGGCATGCGCGGCACCGGGTAGTCGCCGAAGTTCTGCTGCTCCACCACGCCATCCTTGAGCGTGATGGCCGCGCCGGGGATGGTCATGCCCAGCGCCATCAGCGCGGCGCCCTGTACTTGCGCCTCGATCGTCAAGGGGTTGACGGCCAGGTTGCAATGCACGCCCGCCCATACCTGGTGCAGCTTGGGCGCGCCTTCGACCACGGAGGCCGTCACCACGTAGGCGACCACGGAGTTGAACGACTCGTGCATGGCCACGCCCCAGGCCTGCCCTTTCGGCAGCTTCTTCCTGCCGTAGCCGGACTTGGCCACGGCCAGGTCCAGCGCGGCGAGGTGGCGCGTGTGCTTGGCATCGATCAGCTGCCTGCGGTAGGCGACGGGGTCCATCTTCGCCACGTGCGCCGCTTCGTCGATCAGCGTTTCCATAACAAAGGCCGTATGCGTCGAGCCGACGGAGCGCCACCACAGCACGGGCACGTTGGCCTTGGCCGTGTGCACGGACAGTTTCATCGGCAGGGTATACGGCTCGCCCATGCCTTCGACCATGGTGCCGTCGACGCCATTTTTCACCATGAAGGCTTCGAACGGCGTGCCGGCCATGATGGACTGGCCCACGATGGTGTGGTCCCAGGCGAGGATCTTGCCCTTGGCGTCGAGGCCGATCTGCGCGCGGTGCACATGCGAAGGCCGGTAGTAGCCGCCCTTGATGTCATCCTCGCGGCTCCACATCAGCTTTAACGGACCGCTCTTGCCCGCAGCCCGGTATGCCTTGGCGACGTTGACGGCTTCGACCACGTAGTCGGACGAGGGCACGGCGCGTCGGCCGAAGCCGCCGCCCGCCATCATCGTGTGCAGGGTCACCTGCTCCGGTTTCAGGCCGGAAGTAGCCGCGATGGCCGCCTGGTCGCCCGTCTGGAATTGCGAGCCGACCCACATCGTGCATTTGTCGGCCTGCAGGTCGACGACGCAGTTGAGCGGTTCCATCGGCGCGTGCGCCAGGTAGGGAAATTCATAGACGGCTTCGATCTTTTTCGGCGCCTTGGCCAGTGCGGCGACATCGAATGCGCGCGCCACCGTGCCCGGCGTTTTCGCCAGCGCCTTGAAGGCGGCCAGTTGCTTGTCGCTGCTGACCTTTTCCACGGCGCTGCTGTCCCACTCGATCACCAGCGCATCGCGCCCCTGCTTGGCGGGCCAGTAACCGTCGGCGATGACGGCCACGCCGCTGCCGCCACGGTCCGTCGTCACTTCCAATACTTCCAGCACGCCCTTGATGGCTTTCGCCTTGCTGGCGTCGAATTTCGCCACCTTCGCGCCAAACACGGGCGGGCGCGCCACCATGGCCACCTTCGCGCCGGGCGGTTTGAAGTCGATGCCGAACTGCTGTTTTCCCGTGGACTTGGCGGCCGCGTCCAGGCGTTTCACGGGCTTGCCGATGATGGAAAATTCGCGCGGGTCCTTCAGCTTGACGGTGGCGGGCACGCTCTGGCGCATGGCCGCGTCGGCAAACTCGCCATACGTCGCCTTTTGTCCGCCGGGACCATACAGCACGCCCTTGGCGGCCCGTATCTGGTCGGGATTGACTTTCCACTGCGCGGCGGCGGCGCCCACCAGCATGGCGCGCGCCTTGGCGCCGATTTCGCGGTACTGCGTAAACGAATGGGCGATGCTGCCGGAGCCGCCCGTCATCTGCATGCCGTAGGCGGCATCCTTGTACTGCTCGCCGGCCGGCGCCAGCGCGCCGTGCACCAGGCTCCAGTCGGCGTCGAGTTCCTCGGCGATCAGCATGGGCAAGCTCGTTTGCACGCCCTGGCCGAATTCCAGCCGGTTCACCTGCACCGTCACCGTGTTATCGGGGGCGATGTGCAGGAAGGCGTTCGGCGCATACACGGGCTTGGCGGGGGCGGCATCGGCCGCCTGCACCAGCTTGCCCGCGCCGGGCAGGAAAAAGCCCAGCATCAATCCGCCGCCCGCCGCCGCGCCTGCCTTCATGAAACCGCGCCGCGAGACGCCATCGGCCACCGGAGCCGATGCCAGCGCCGCGCCCAGGGTCACGCCACCGTGCTGCAATGCTTCCTGATTCAACCATTCGATACGCATGTCGCTCTCCTCAGGCCAGGGTCTTGGCCGCGTCCTTGATGGCTGCGCGGATCCGTTGATAGGTGCCGCAGCGGCAGATGTTGCCGCTCATGGCGCCGTCGATGTCGGCATCGCTGGGCGACTTGTTGGTGCGCAGCAGCGCCGTCGCGCTCATCACCTGGCCGCTCTGACAGTAGCCGCATTGCGGCACGTCGTGGCGCACCCATGCCGCCTGCACGGCCTTGCCCACCTGGTCGTTTTCCATCGCTTCGATGGTGGTGATCTTTTGCGCGCCCACCGAGGAAATCGGCGTGATGCACGAGCGGATCGGCTGGCCATCGAGGTGCACCGTGCAGGCGCCGCACAGGGCCGCGCCGCAACCGAACTTGGTGCCCGTCATGTTCAGGTTATCGCGCAGCGCCCACAGGATGGGCGTGGAAGGATCGGCGTCGACCTGCGTGTCGCGTCCGTTGATATTCAAGGTAATCATCTGCTGCTTCCCCTTTTTTGGATTGTTATGGCGTCTACGAACAACACTTGATGATACGACAGCGGAAAAAAACGCAAAAAAAAGCGCGCCTTGCGAGGGCGCGCCGTCCAGCCTTCCTGGCGACAGCCCGGATTACTTAATGGTCGAGAATTTCTGTTCCAGCGTTTTCGCATCGACCGCGCCTGGAATGCGGCTGCCGTCGGCAAAGAAGATGGCTGGCGTGCCCGAGACGCGCAGCTGCTGGCCCAGGGCGAGGATTTTTTCATGCGGATTGGCGCAATTGGCGGCGACCGTGGCTGGCGCCTTGCCGTTCAACATCCAGTCATCCCAGGCCTTGTTGCGGTCCGGCGCGCACCACACATTGCGCGACTTGACGATGGAGTCCGGCGACAGGATGTTGTACATGAAGGTGTAGACGGTGACGTTGTCGATCTCCTTCAGCGCGTTCTGGCGGAAGCGCTTGCAGTAGCCGCAGTTCGGATCTTCGAACACGGCGATCACGCGCTTGCCATTGCCCTTGACGGTTTTCATGGCCGAATCGAGCGGCAGGTCGGAGAACTTGATGCGGTTGACTTCGTCCAGACGCACCTTGGTCAGGTCTTGCGAAGTCTTGGCGTCGAAGACGTGGCCGACGAACAGGTACTGCGCATTCTTGTCCGTGTACAGGATGTCGCCGCCCGTGCGCACTTCATACAGGCCGCCGTACGGGGTTTCCTTGACCGAGTCCACCTTGGCGCCTTCGCCCAGACGCGGCTCGATCAGCTTCTTGATGCTCGCTTCCGTCGGCGTTTCCGCGCCGGCGCACGACATCATCAGGCCCGAGGCCAGTACCAATGCGATTCTGCTCATTTTGATCACTATCACTTCTCCACTTGACACGCCTGGCGGGACTGGACTCTGGTCCGGCGGCGATCTTTTAACAAAACGATCGCCGCAGACCAGCTGCGGCGACCTTGAATTTTCACTGCTGCCATTATCCGGCGATATCTTAAGATACGCTGATATTTACGGATGTCCCAATGCGTGCGAGATCATTTTTCGCTTCAGGGCCGGTAATTTATCCAGCAAGTTTAATCCCAAATTGCGAACCACGCGCAACGGCTCCAGATCGGCGCCAAATAACCGCGCCAGACCATCGGTGGCCAGCTGCATCAGCAGCACGTCTTCCTTGCGCGCGCGCGCATAGCGGGCCAGCACGCGTTCGTCGCCGATGCCGCGGTGCGCTTCGCGTTCGCCGATCGTCTTGACCAGCTGCGCCACGTCGGCAAAGCCCAGGTTCATGCCGTGGCCGGCCATCGGATGGACCACGTGGGCGGCGTCGCCGACCAAAGCCACGCGCGGCGCCACCATGGCGTGCGGGCGCATCAGGGTCAGGGGAAACGCGCGCACCAGTTCCGGCTGCAAGGGCGTCAGCTTGCCCAGCTTGTCGTGGCAGTACGCGGCCAGGCGCGCGGCCAGGGCGTCGGCCGGTTCGGACATCAGGGTATCGGCCAGCGCATCGGGCGCCGACCAGACCAGCGAGACGCGCTCGCCCGGCAGCGGCAGCAGCGCGACGATGCCTTCGCTGCCCGTAAACCACTGGTGGGCCGCGCCATGGTGCGGCTTTTCGCAGGCGAAGTTGCTGACCACGCCCCGTTGGCCGTAGGAGCGGTAATCGAGGCCGATGTCGCACTGGCCCCGCACCCACGACTGGGCGCCGTCGGCGCCCACCACCAGCGCGCAGGTGATGGTGTCGCCGCCGTCGAGGTGCACGATGGCCGAGTCATCCGTCCATTCCAGGCGGCTGGCGCGGCCCTGCAGCACGCTGACGTTCGGCGCGAATTTCAGGGCGGCGTCCAGCGCCTGGCCCAGGTTGCGGTCTTCGATGATCCACGCCAGTGCGCCCACATGCGCGCCGTAGGCGTCGAAACCGAGTCCGCCCGCCTGCGCGCCGTCGCCGTTGACCAGCATGGCGTCGACGGGCGCCACCCTGTCGGCCTCCAGGGCGCCCCATACCTTCAGCAACGACAGCAACTGGTGCGCCGTGTGATTGAGCGCATACACGCGCACATCCCAGCTGGCTTCGACCGGCTTGGCGGTGGGTGCCGGAGGACTCACGGGGGATAACAGGGTGACGCTTTGTCCTGCCTGGGCAAACGCCAGCGCCGTGGTTTTCGCGATGGCGCCATTGCCGACGATGCAAACGTCGCTGTGGCTGTGCATGAAGCGCCGCATGGTGGGGGGAGTGGGACTGTTCATGCGGTCATTATAGCGTTTGCCCCACCCTTTTCAGCTAGTCCGGAAGTACAGAACGCATGCCCCAGGTCAAGCGGCGCCATGAAACACGGGCAGCACGTATTCGCCGATCTCCTGCATCGTCTCGGCCAGCGGGCGGCGGTTCTGCCGCAGCTGCAGGCCGATATGCCGCACGCCGGCCGCGCGCATGGCGTGCAGCTCGGCGATCAGTCCATCGCGCCCCGCGCGCCCGCCGAAGCGGAAGCGCTGCAGCGGCAAGGTCGGATCCTCATCCAGGTCCAGGTGGATGAAGCTGACATACGGCTTGTCGCCGCCGGCCACGGCCCGCCATTGGGCGGAACGCCGGGCATGGTCTTCCGGCGTGCCCGGATAGGCGAGCCAGCCATCCATCTGCGCGCCTATCCAGGCCGGCGTTTGCTGCGCCAGCCCCGCCACCAGCAGCGGCAACGGTGCGGCCGGCTTGGGCAGCAGGCGGATGCCGGGCGGCAGGCGCATATCTCCCCAGTCGCGCAGCATGGCGACCTGCTCGCGGAAGGCGGCGCCGCGCTGATCGAAGTCGCGGCCGAAGACGGGATACTCGACGGGCCGGTCGCCGCTGGCCACGCCCAGCAGCAGGCGTCCGCCGCTCAACTGGTCGACGCTGGCCGCCGCTTTTAAAGTCAGCACCGGTTCGCGCAGCGGCAGCACCACGGCGGCCGTGCCCAGCAAGATGTCCTCGGTGATGCCGGCCAGGTAGCCCAGATAGGTAAACACCTCGAAGACCTGGGCCGCGTCGCCGAACGACGGATCGTACAGGGGCACGTCGCGCAGCCACAGGGCCCGGAATCCCAGGCGGTCGGCCAGCTTTGCCAGCGCCGCATGCTGTTGCAGGTCCGGCTCACCCGGCACGCGGCCGCAGGCCGCATTCGCCTGGCGCCCCGTCGATGACCAGTCATTGTCGAGCGGCAGTTCCAGGCCGATACTGAAACCGCCCTGGCCCAGCTTCGTCATGGCGCCCATATCAATCCCACTGCGGCGCCAGGCCGTCCGGGTTGGCCAGGCGCTCGCCCCGTTCCAGGGTGGCCATCTGCGCCATCTCGTCCGGCGACAGGGTGATGCGCTGGAAATGCAGGTTCGCTTCCAGGTTGGCGCGCCTGGTCGACGACGGAATCACGGCAAAGCCCTGCTGCAGCGACCAACTCAAGGCCACTTGCGCCGGCGTCACGCCATGTCTGGCTGCAATGGCCGCGATCACGGGGTCGGCGACCACCTTGCCGTACGCGAGCGGCATATAGGCCGTGATGTGGATGCCCTGGCTGCGCGCGAACTCGATGACCTTGCGGTTTTGCAGGAAGGGGTGGATCTCGACCTGCTGCGTGGCGATTTCCGCCGCGCCCACGGTATCGATGGCTTGCCGCAGCTGCGCATTCGTGAAATTCGATACGCCGATGGCCTTGGTCAGCCCCTGCGCCTTGGCTTCCGCCAGCGCCGTCATGTAGTCGGCCACGGGAATCGCATCTTGCGGCGACGGCCAGTGAATCAGCGTCAAATCCAGCTGCTCCAGCCGCAGCTTGTGCAGGCTGTCTTTTAAACTGGGAATCAGCTTGTCGCGCTGCAGATTGTCGATCCAGATCTTGGTCGTGACGAACAGCGCGTCGCGCGGAACGGCGCTGGCCGCGATCGCCTGGCCCACTTCGGCTTCGTTGCCGTAGATTTGCGCCGTATCGATATGGCGGTAGCCGACGTCGAGGCCCGTCGTGACGGAATCGATGACGACCTGGCCCTGCAGGCGGAAGGTGCCCAGACCGATTTCAGGGATGGCGGTGTGTTGGGTAGTGGCGTGCATGCGGTAATCCTCTCAAGTCGGTAACGATGGCCACACTATGCGCCCTTCCTTTATTGAGAAAAATACCGTTTATATCAAATCATATTTGACCCACACGCAAGTAACGGAGTGTGAATCCTGGAAATGCAGGAAAAGTCGCAGCCGGCTCTTGCATTCCCGTTTTGGTCTGCTATAATTCGCCACCTTGGCCTGGTAGCTCAGTCGGTAGAGCAGAGGATTGAAAATCCTTGTGTCGGTGGTTCGATTCCGCCCCGGGCCACCAAGAATTCGTTTCACGTTCAAAAACGCCACCTTCGGGTGGCGTTTTTGTTTGTCACCCCATCACATCGTCTTCAGATCATCATCGCGCGCCATGGCGCAGGACGCCAGCATCCTCGACAGGCAAATTTTCCTTGCGGGAAGTGTGTTACTGTTAAATCAATATCAACATCCGCATTCAGGAAAATGAGCATGAAACGATGGTTACTACTGGCGGTCGCCAGTGCCCTTGCCAATACTGGCCTGGCGCAGCCTGCGCAAGTGGCAGGACAGGCGGCCTCGCCCTTGAATGCCGCACAGCAAGAACACCGGAGCGCAATCCCGCTCATACCATCGGAAAAAAGACTGGCAGCGCCGACATTTTCCATGCAGATGCTCGCAAGCGACCGCATCGATCCCGACTATCCTGGCTTGCCGCTTGGCATAGCCGTAGCAGCAATACAAAAGTTCGTGGCAGACAAAAAAGGGGAATTCGAATCGACGGCTGATTACAACCGCAGAAAGGCCGCGGCCTTGGACGAAAAAATCGTCGGCAACTCAAGCATGAATGACTGGTTTGCGTTTACGGCGCCGGTCAAAAGAAACGGACAAACCTCACACGCCATCGGCTACGACTTCAATGCGGATACGGGAAAAGTACAGCTCTTTGTCTTGCCTTACTCTTTTGAGTTGAATGGCATCGGCGCGCCTGACTATGAGGCCAACAAACTGCGATATAACGGCCTGGATCAATTTGAGTTGAGTTCCAAACTGAACTCAAAGGATCCATATAAGGGACCTGGCAGCTATCGCGCGAAATACCCGATAGAAGAAACCGACACGACCAGACTGGGAATTGCCGTCAATCGCATCCCGTTCCTGGATTCTAAGCGCGACAATTTCCAATCCAGCAAGATACCTGCGATCCAGTTGACGATGGAAAATGCCGTCGCGCAAAAAGAGCTGCCCGCCTTGAAGGCGCTGCTCGTGATGAAGGTGGCGTCGCCTTACCTTGTCTATGATTTCTACCAGTCCGAGTTCACCCCGGACAGGACGGACATGAAAACAATACGGAGCATTTACCTTGCCGGGAATATGGCGGGCATCATTTTTTACTCCGGCACCACTGGCGAAATCCTCGGGCGACTACCCGCCGGATTTGGCCTACCTGTCGCACCGAATTAACGCAAAAAAAACGCCAACCCTCGGGTTGGCGTTTTTGAATCACGCAAGGCGGCCGCCTGCGGCAGCCACGTGGTTCTTACCACATCAGATCGTCCGGAATCTGGAACGCCGCATACGGATCATCCTCGTCCACTTGCGTGCTGGCCTGTTTCACGCGCACGACGATGGCCGGGTCGCGTTCGGCGATCTTGTCGGCGATGATGCGCGGCACCAGTTCCACGGCGCCGCCCAGGCAGACGATCACCAGGCGGCCCGCCACCAGGTGGGCCTGCACGGCAGCCGTCACGTAGATGCGCTCGATCTTGTTGTTAAAAGTGAAATTGTAAGGCACGTCGCCGTTGTTGCCCTTGCTCTGGCGGTTCTTTTGCACCATTTGCGCGATTTGCGCCACGATGGCTTTCTGGTTGGCGGCCGCGTCGCGCTGGGCGTTCAGTTCGCGCGCGCGTTCCGCGTTCTTGCGCTGCGTCTCGAGCGCGGCCAGGCGCACTTCGTCGACGCTTTGCGTGCCGCTCTTGCGCTCGTCCTTTTTTTGCTTGCTCTTGTCCTGGTTGGCCAGTTTGACCTTCTTCTTGTCGACCAGGCCGGCCTTTAAAAACTGCTCTTGCAACGAGACCATAACTACTCCGTATTGAGGGTGCGCCCGGCCAAGGCAGCGGCATCGGCCGGTGGAAAGACGCTAGCATAGCAAAAAAAGGGGCCGCTGCCGCCGCAACATGGCTGCCTTGGCCAGCGGGCAGGCACTTGACAACGGCCAGTAACAAAAAGAAACACTCGAGTGGAAATTTTGTTGATAAATGTCATATAGTTAGTTACGTTTTGCATATCGGCAGTTGTCTGCCGCTTGCACGTCCCCTTCCACTGACTGCGTCTACAAGGATTTGCCATGAAACAATTAATCGCCCTCTGCATCGCCGCCGCGTTTGCCAGCACCGCCTTTGCCGCCGCACCGGAAGCGGCGCCCGCCGCCAAGACGGCGCAACAGTCGAAGATGACCACCTGCAATGCGGATGCCGCCGGCAAGAAAGGCGATGAACGCAAGACCTTCATGAAGGAATGCCTGAGCGCCAAGCCGGCGCCGGCCATGACGCAGCAAAACAAGATGAAGGCGTGCAATGCCGACGCCAAGGACATGAAGGGCGACGCGCGCAAGGCTTTCATGAAAGAGTGCCTGAGCGCGCCGAAAAAATAAGCGCCGCTTCGACGCGCCTGCATGCGCTTCGCTGCACAACGCCAGCCGAAAGGCTGGCTTTTTTTCGCCGGCAACACGCCGCCACGCATGCAACCATGTTTAATGATCAAGATGACATGGAGAAAGATAGCGCGTAGTATTTAATCAACCTACAGCTCAGTACGGTTATACGGCATTCTGGAGAAAGGACGGCAGCGTGGCGGCGTCGAACGATCTCGCACACTGGCGCGGTCAGGTCTTTACCCGCCTGTTGCAGGCGGTGCTGCTGCTTGGCGTCATCACGGCCATTCCCAGCGCACTGCTGGCCGCGAGCGAAGCGATCTGGTCCATCGTCGCCCTCGACCTGCTGGCCATCGGCTGGATCGGCGCCATCTGGCATAGTCGCGCCATGTCCTACCGCTGGCGCGTGTGGCAATTCCTGATCGTCGCCTACCTGGTGGGCGTGGGCCTGCTGCTGAAAATCGGTCCCGTCAGCCAGATCTACATGATGCTCATGCCCGTGCTGGCGGCACTGCTGCTGGGCATGCGGCCCGCCTTGTCGACCCTGGTCCTGACCACGCTGACCATCTTTTTCCTCGGCCTGCATCCCGACGTCGCCCTGCGCCTGCCGGGCACGCCCGATTCTCCCGTGCTGCGCGCGCTGATCGTGGCCCTGAACTTCCTGTTTATCGCCGCCGTGCTGACTCTGTCCTGCGCCTTTCTGCTGCGCCACCTGGAAGACAGCAGCCAGGCCTTGTCGCAGCTGAACGCCGAGCTGCGCCTGACGGCCACGGCGCTGGCCCGCCTGAACGACATGGTGATGATCGCCGAAGTGGCCGATGCCCCCGCCGGCACGGGCGCGGCGCCGGCCACGCGCATCATCTTCGTCAACGACGCCTTCGAGCGCAGCAGCGGCTATGCGCGCGCCGAGGTGCTGGGCCGCAGCCTGCTGTTCCAGCAGGGCCCCGCCACCGATACGGGCGAACTGGCGCGCATCGCCGCCGCCATGGCCCGCGCCCAGCCAGCCAGGGCGGAATTACTGAACTACAACAAGGCCGCCAAGGCGTACTGGGTCGAAGCGGAACTGGTGCCGTTTACGGATGCGGACGGCAGGCAGACGCACTGGGTGGCCGTCGAGCGCGAGATCGACGAGCGCAAGAAATCGGAAGCGGACATCCACCGCCTGGCCTTCTACGACGTGCTGACGGGCTTGCCCAACCGGCGCCTGCTGATGGACCGCATCGGCCACCTGCTGGCCGCCGCGCCGCGCGGCCATACCATCAGCGCGCTGATGTTCATCGACCTCGACCACTTCAAGCACATCAACGACGCGCGCGGCCATGCCACGGGCGACGCGCTGCTGCGCCTGGCGGGCGAACGGCTGGCGCAGCTGATGCGCAAGGCCGACACGGTGGCGCGCATCGGCGGCGACGAATTCGTCGTGCTGCTGGCGCACCTGGCCGATGACCTGGACAACGCCGCCCGCGCGGCGGCCCAGGTGGCCGAGAAAATCCGCGCCGCCATCGCGCGCGACTTCGACATCGGCGCGCAGTCCTATCATTGCAGCGCCAGCATCGGCGTGACCCTGCTGCCGAAAGCGGGCCAACAGGCGCACGACCTGCTGCGCGAAGCGGACATCGCCATGTACCGCGCCAAGGCGGAAGGGCGCAACGGCATCGCCTTCTTTGAAGCGGCCATGCAGGCGGGCGTGGAGCGCCGCCTGACCCTTGAACGGGCGCTGGCGCGCGCCCTCGACCTGGGGCAATTGTGCATGCACGTGCAGCCGCAGGTTGACCGCCATGGCCGCTTGACGGGCGCCGAATTGCTGATGCGCTGGCCGCAGGCGGACGGCGGCTTTATCGCACCCGGCGTGTTCATCCCCATCGCCGAGGAATCGGGGCTGATCGTCAGGCTCGGGCACTGGGCCCTGCGCGAAGCGTGCCGCGCCGCCAGCCTGCTGGCGCAGGCTGGCCAGCCGGCCCCCCTGTCCGTCAACGTCAGTCCGGCCCAGTTCCGCCAGCCCGATTTCGCCGCCCGCGTGCAGGCGGCGCTGGCCGAACACGGCACGCCGGCGGGCACCCTGATCCTGGAACTGACGGAAGGCTTGCTGATCGACCAGCGCGACGCCTCGCTGGCGCGCATGCACGAACTGGCGGACCTGGGCATCCGTTTTTCCATCGACGATTTCGGCACCGGCTATTCCAGCCTTGCCTACCTGACCTCGATGCCGCTGTACGAACTCAAAATCGACAAGCGCTTCATCGACGACACGCCGCACGACGCGCGCGGCACGGCCATCGTGCAGGCGATCCTGGCCATGGCGCGCCACCTGGGCTTGCGCGTCGTGGCCGAGGGCGTGGAAACGCAGGCGCAAGCCGACTTCCTGATCGCCCACGATTGCGACGGCTTGCAAGGCTTCCTGTATGCGCGGCCGATGCCGCTCGACGATTTTCCCGCCTGGCTGGCCCGGCATCAAGCTTAGCTTTCCGACATTTCCTGCACGAAACTCCTCCGCTAGAATACCGGCCTCATAGCCTGTACCTTCACCATCCCCTTTTATTAAAGCGATCCCCGATGCGTCTGGTTCTTCCCCTGCTGCCGCTCCTGCTGCTATCTCTGCCGCCCGCCGCCCATGCGGCCCCCTCCGCCACCGCGCCCACGCCGATCACGCTGGACCAGGCCATGGCCGATTCCGATTGGATCGGCACACCCGTCGAAGCGGCATGGTGGGGCTGGAATGGCCAGCTGTATTACAAGCAAAAACGCCTCGGTTCGCCCCTGCGCGACACGTTTCACGTAGCGGGCGCGCATGCGAAACTCAATAGCGGCAAGAAGGTCGACGATGCGCAGCTGGCGAACCTCGATGGCCAGCAGATGGTCGTCAACCGGGCCGGCACGCGCGCCATCCTGCTGCGCAACGGCGACTTGTTCGAGCGCGACCTGAAAAACGGCGCCCTGGTCCAGATCACGCGCGGCGTGTCCGCCATCAGCGACCCGCAGTATTCCGCCGACGGCGGCGCCGTGCAATACCGCAGCGGCAGCGACTGGTTCAGCTGGAGCCGCGCGGAGCGCCTGAGCGCGCCCGTCGCCCTGCTGCGCGCGGCCAAGGACCCGGACGCCAAGCCGGAAGCGGACGCCCTGCGCGAGCTGCAGCTGCGCCTGATCGTCAACCTGGCGCGCCAGAAGGACGACCGCGACGCCAGCCGCGAGCGCCGCCACGAAGAGCGCCGCCTGGACGCCACGCGCGCGCCGGCACCGATCTACCTGGGCGACAAAGTGACCATTTCCGGCAGTGCCCTGTCGCCGGACGGCCGCTGGCTGCTGTTCGTCACGCAGGACAAGGCCGCCGAAAAGGGCAAGCTGGGCAAACTGGCCCGCTACGTCACGGAAACGGGCTATCCGGAAGCGGACGACGAGCGCACGCGCGTGGGCCGCAACATGCCGATCGCGCAAAGCCTGAAACTGGCCGACCTGCGCACGGGCCAGGTACGCGAGATCGCCTTCGACAGCCTGCCCGGCATCGCCACCGACCCGCTGGCCGGCCTGCGCGCCGAACAGAAGCTGCCGCCGCTGAAAGGCAACCGTGCCGTGCGCATCGACGCCCAGCGCGACGGCATCGCCTGGACCGATGACGGTTCGCGCGTGGCCGTGCGCGTGCGCGCCATCGACAACAAGGACGGCTGGCTCGCCACCGTCGACCTGGCCAACGCCTCCCTGGTTCCGGCGCACCGCATCAGCGACACGGCCTGGGTCAACCGCCGCGCCGAGGAATTCGGCTGGCTGCCCGACAACGCCACCCTGTGGTATCTGTCCGAGGAAAGCGGCTACGCCCACCTGTACGCAAAAACGGGCGCCGCGCCCGCGCGTGCATTGACGCAAGGCCAATGGGAAGTGAGCGCCGTCGAATGGAGCCGCGACGGCAAGACTGCCTATTTTATGTGCAACCGGCAGGCGCCGGGCACGTATGAAGTGTGTGCCAGCACGGTGAAAGAGGGCGGCGCGCGCGAAGTGACGAATCTGAAAGGCGTGGAAAACTTCGGCCTGTCGCCCGATGGCGGCAAGCTGCTGCTGCGCTACTCGAGCAGCTATATGCCGGCCCAGCTGGCGACCATTCCTGTCTCTGGCGGCAAGGCGACTATCCTGACCGATACGCGCAGCGACGCCTTCAAGGCGCGCAACTGGGTCATGCCGGAACTGGTGCAAGTGCCATCCACGCATGGCGCGGCGCCCATCTGGGCCAAGCTGTACCGGCCAAAGCAGCTGGAAGCGGGCAAGCGCTATCCGATCGTCATGTTCGCGCACGGCGCCGGCTACCTGCAGAACGTGACGCAGCGCTATCCCGTGTATTTCCGCGAACAGATGTTCCACAACCTGCTGGTGGAGCAGGGCTATATCGTGCTCGACGTCGACTACCGCGCCTCGCTCGGCTACGGCAGCGCCTGGCGCACGGCCATCTACCGCCAGATGGGCCACCCGGAACTGGAAGATTTCATCGACGGCGCCAACTGGCTGGCGCAGCAGCACCAGGGCGACATCCGGAACGTGGGCATCTATGGCGGCAGCTATGGCGGCTTCATGAGCCTGATGGCCCTGATGCGCGCGCCGGAAATCTTCAAGTCCGGCGCCGCCCTGCGTCCCGTGACGGACTGGACCACCTACAACCACGAGTACACGGCGAATATCCTGAACACGCCGGACGTCGATCCTCAGGCGTATAAAATCTCGTCGCCCATCGAATACGCGGACAAACTGACGGGCAACCTCCTGATCGCCCACGGCATGATCGACGACAACGTGTTTTACCAGGATTCCGTGCGCCTGGCGCAGCGCTTGATCGAGCTCAAAAAGGACAACTGGGAAATGGCCAGCTACCCGATGGAGCGCCACGGCTTCGTGCAGCCGGAAGCGTGGTATGACGAGTACCGCCGCATCTATCAGCTGTTCAATCGTACGTTGAAATAAGCGATATCAACAAAAAATGTCGGATTACGCGGCTGCGCCGCTAATCCGACCTACTCGCTAAGGTGTAGGTCGGATTAGCCCGCAAGGGCGTAATCCGACACCACACCCACCACAAGCACTCAGTCAAACGGCACGGGCCGCGGCGTCGTGTCGCTCGATGGCGGCAAAATCGGCAGCACAAGGTGCGGCTGCTTGCCCGTCAGGGTTTTCAGGAAGGCGACGAGTTGCGCGTTTTCATCGGGCGCAAACGTGCGGCCCAGCTGCAAACGGCCCATCACGTCGACGGCCTGCGTCAGGGTGGCCGCTTCGCCATCGTGGAAGTAGGGATACGTCAGCTCCACGTTGCGCAGGGTCGGCACCTTGAAGTTGAAGCGGTCGGCATCCTTGCCCGTCACGGCCGAGCGTCCCTGCGCCGTCATCGCCGTCTTGTACGGTTCCACCACGCCCATCTTCTGGAAGGTATTGCCGCCGACGGCGGGGCCATTATGGCAGGCGATGCAGCCGCTGGACTTGAACAGCTGGTAGCCAGCCAGCTCGTCTTTCGTCAGCGCGCTTTTCTTGCCCATCAGCCATTGGTCGAAGCGCGAACCGGGCGTCACCAGCACTTCCTCGAAGCCGGCGATGGCGCGCGTGACTTGCTCGATGGTCAATTTATCCTGGCCAAACACTTGCCGGAATTCCGCGCGGTAGGCGGGAATCGAGGCCAGCACGTCGATGGCCAGCTCGTGCGTAAAAGCCATCTCGCCCGGATTGGCGATGGGGCCGCCCGCCTGCTCCTGCAAATCCTTGGCGCGGCCATCCCAGAATTGCGCCACGTTCATGCTGGCATTGAGCACCGTCGGTGAGTTGATGGGTCCGCGCTGCCAGTTATGGCCGATCGACGTCTTGATGTTATCCGTGCCGCCCATGCTCAGGTTATGGCAGCTATTGCAGGAAATGAAGCCGGAACGCGACAGCCGCGGATCGAAAAACAGTTTCTTGCCCAGTTCGACCATGGCCGGATTGGCCACCTTGGCGGCCGTGATGGACTGGATCGGCTCCTTGCTGGCGGCGTGCAGCGTGCCGCTGAAAGCGAGGCTGGCGATAAAGACAAAGGGGGAGAGGGTACGGCGCATAGTCTAACTCCTGGAAGCATTCCCGAATCGGCGGTGCACGCCGGCGCGGGAATGCAGCGCGGCGGCCCGGTCGCCACCCGACCATCGCTGATTGGATGTTGATTTATATTAACTTTGACGGCTTGATAATGAAAATGACCGGCGTCAAGGATCGTCCAGCGCGCGAATCGCGCTTGCCATTTGGGCAAGCGTGGCACATGATGAGGGCATGCATACACCTCCCTGCTCCGCCCTGCTGCGCACCGCGTGCGCCGCCATCCTGCTGCTGGCCACCAGTGCCTGCGGCAGCGCCCCCGCACAAGATGCGCCGCCCGCGCCCGGCAATGCCGGCTTGCTGGCGCAAATCCAGGCGGAAGTGGGCGCCGCCGCCTGCGATTCCACGCAGCAATGCCAAACCATCGCCATCGGCGCCAAGGCCTGCGGCGGCCCCGAGCGCTACCTGGCCTGGTCCAGCAAGGACAATGACGGCAAAAAACTCAAGGCCTTGGCCCAGGCGCAAGCCGAGGCCAGCCGCAAGCAGCAGCAGGCGGACGGCATGATGTCGACCTGCTCCATCGTCACGGACCCGGGCGCCGTCTGCGAAGCGGGGCGCTGCGTGCTGCAAAAGAGCGGCCTGGGCGGCAGCTCGGCGATGTAAAAAAAGCCGCTGGATCAGCGGCTTGCGTGATTCTGCAACAAGTCAGGACTGCAGCTGCAAGGTCTTGACGATCTTGCTTTCCACCTTCTCGCCCGCGCCCGCAGTGGCATTCTTGCTTTCCTTGCGCAGCAACAATAAATGGTCGCCGCTGACGCCATACTGGCGCGTCTCGTCCGTCTTTTGCGTAAAACTGACGACGACAAAGGCGCGCCCGCTGACATCGAAGTGAAAATGGCTGGCCAGCGGCGTGCCGTCGGCGGCGATCCACACCTCGATGCCGCCCTCGAACTTCTTCACATACTTGCGGTCTTTCTCAGATACCTTGTCGAGCGACAAGGTAAAACTCAGCAGGCGCGCCGGCTTGCCCTTGTAGCTATCCATCTTCTCGCCGCTGAACACGGCTTCCTCGATCTCGCGCGACAGGGAATCGGCCGCCGACACCATGGAACGCAGCTCTGTCGCCTTCATTTCCCCCAAAGCAAAACCGATCGGCGTCCTGGCCTTCGGATCCTTCACCCTGGCGCGTTGCTCGGCCTCCACTTTTGCCAGCACCTCCTTACTGTAGAGCACTTGCAAGCCCGCCGGTCCGCCCTCGACAGCGACAGTGGCCTGGCCGCTATCCTCTTCCGCCGCCTTGCCCTCGCCCTCGCGGCGCCAGGTTTTCGATTCCACCTGCGCCTTGATGGGCAGCTGGCCCTGCAAGCGCGCCAGCGCCGCATTCAGATCGGCCAGCCCGTCGGCCCGCGCCGTACCGCAAAACAAACTGAACAAGCCCGCAGCCGCCAGGCCCTGCACTCCAATACGTCGCCGCATCGCCACATCCCTTCAGCTCATACAAGGATGCCAAAACACCATGTTTTGGCCATCTGTTGCATTTGAACACAGCTAGCTCTGGTCAGGTGGAAAGTCTTTCTGCTATAATTCGCCGCCTTGGCCTGGTAGCTCAGTCGGTAGAGCAGAGGATTGAAAATCCTTGTGTCGGTGGTTCGATTCCGCCCCGGGCCACCAAGAACATCCTTGACGAAACGCCAACCATCACCGGTTGGCGTTTTTGTTTGTGGAACTTGTAGTCCTCGTATCCGGTCTATCTCCGGCTCTCTCTCTCCACACTGGCAAAATGACTAACGATTGATGCACGTAGACAATTTGGCGGTTTCAGAGTTCACCGAAGTGGTGTAGAGTGGTGCAGTTCAATTTCCCTAGCGTTATAAGCCATGACAAATAGAAGAAT
>NZ_JBWBYV010000045.1:0-11384 GCF_056174685.1 Janthinobacterium sp. BHSEK | reverse complement strand
GGTCATGTACAGTCGCTCCTGTCCAGCTTCCCCTGATATTTTTTTTGTGGCTACTGCAAGTGCGCCATCTGCTCCAAGTTTCATGATATCTCTCTATGATTTGTTAGTTCAAAAAATGGAATTGCTTTTTTGTGAATTAGTTTTTCAAATTTTCTTCACAACCCCTTCGCCACCCCCACAATCACCACCGCCGACGGCACCAGCAAAAACTGCGCAATCAGCGTCCCCGCCAATCTGCTCCCCACCAGCCACACCACCGCGCGCCGGAATTGCGATTCTTCGATCTTGCCCTCGATGACGTCATCCGTCATGCCCGACACCACGTGCCGATGAAGACGGCCATCATGATGGTGGCGCCGCCGTTGATGATCGATGACAGGGTGCTGGAGGTGACGCGCACGCTGGGGGCGAGCACGCCCGCATACAGGGCGGCAAAGACGCCTACCGTCCACAGGGCCGTGGCGATGACGATGGAGGCGGAGACACCGGATTTTTGGCGCAGGGCCGTGACGTTGGCGGGCTTGGGCAGGCTGGCGGAGGTCTTGAGGCAGGACAAGCCGCCCTTGAAGACGGTGTGCAGCAGCAGTTTGGGCACCGACCTGTGCACCTGGAAGTGCTCGACGGCGCGGCAGAAGGCGCGCTGGAAGGTGGAGATCAGGATTGCGCCCATTAACGTTGCCAGGCTGGCGGAGAATAGTAGCCAGCGGAAGTCGCCCAATAAGGTGCTGGCGGCAACGTGCTGGTCGATTCCCGTTTCCACGTGTTTGGCAAGAAATGGTCCCAAAAAAGGAATTCGAGGTGCGCGACAGCAGCATCAAAATGCTGAACAGGGCCAGCGAGACGGCGATGCGTACGGAGCAGGCGAAGGTGCCGATCATGTGGACGATGAACGTCAGTGCGCAAATCAACAGCAATTGCTTGTCCATCACAACCTTGCAGTATGGAAAATGTAATTCCATCCTGCCATGAAATTATTTATTTTTCAACTGTAAATAAGGCAATTTTCAAGTTAATTCGTTTTCGTCGTGTTTTGTGTGTTTGTATGCTGACGGCAGTTTTTCGCCCCAAGGCAGAAACTGGGGTCAGACCCTACAGGGGTAATGTCCCCCAATGGGGGGGCATTACGATCACGAAGTGACTGACCCCGGCTTTTTGCCTGTGGGTGAGGTCAATACCACCGGCACGCTTAAGCTTATCTCTTGCTTGTATTTTAAGCTTACACCCTCAACTATCCCTGGTGGCGGCAAGACTTGCCGCTCGATATGAATCAACCAACCCGGAGGTACGCCATGAGTTTCGATTCCTTTTTGAGCAAGCTGAAGTCCAAGGCAAGCGAACTGAAAACTGAAGCGCTGAAGTACAAGAACAAGGATTTCCTGAACGCCGCGATGGCGGGCTCGGCCCTGATCTCCATGGCCGACGGCAGCGTCAGCGCGGAAGAGAAGCAGAAGATGGTGAAGTTTATTGAAAGTAATGACGCGCTATCCGTATTCAGCACCACGGACGTGATCAAGGCTTTCCAGGACTATGTCGGCCAGCTGGAGTTCGACAAGGATATCGGCGAAGCCAAGGCGTATCAGGCCCTGGGCAAGATGAAGTCGAATGTGGAGGCGTCGCGCCTGCTGGTGCGCATGATCATCGCCGTCGCTTCGTCGGATGGCAATTTCGACGCCAACGAGCAGCGCGTGGCCAGCAAGATCGCGCGCGAGCTGGGCTTGACCCCGGCGGAGTTCGAGCTGCAGTAAAGCCGGGCCAGCCGGCCCCGGCTGGCTTAACTCTTGTCCCACCACGGCGGCGTGCCCGACGACCAGGGGCACGCCATGTCCACTTCGCTGATCCTGTAGCGGATCTCGATCACCTGGCCGGGGCTGAAGGGACCGCGTTTCCAGTCGCCTGAATCAAAGACGTAGCCTTTGCCCTTGATGCAAAGGCTGGTCGGATTGTTGCCGATGGGGCCGGTCGAGTGCAGGGTGACGCGCACTTCGCCGTTGGCGTCCAGCGGGGCGTCGCCGCCCGTGAACAGTGCATCCGAGCCGACGTCGCAGACAGTGGTGCTGCCTATCTTGCTGCAGCGCTTGATATACGTTTGCTGGCGCGCCTGGGCCAGGTAATCGTCATGCCGCATCGGCTTGCCGTCGTCATAGGTGAAGCGCAGGACGACTTGCGTGGGCTCGCTGGCCGGATGGCGCGTGGTGCTGGTGCAGGCGGCGCTGACCAGGGCCAGCAGGGGCCAGGCAAGCAGGCGCAGGCCGCGCCTCAAGTACTGCGCCAGGCGGGCTGGAATCTTTTTCGTCTGAGTCATGGTGCTCCATGGAGTGGCTGCGGCATCGTCGCGGCGAAGGCGGCGATCATAGCATGCAACTATTTTTCCACGCAGCACGCCTGCAGCAACGCTAGCGCGCCGCGATCGGCAGCGCCGCCACCCGTTCCAGGCTGACGCTGCCATCGGCCATGCGCTGCGGCGGCACAATCATCACCAGTTCGCCACCCATGCTGCCGTCGTCGCGGCGGTCGATGCGCACCTTGAGTTTGCTGTCGAGCGCGACAAACAGCTTGGGCGCGGCGGCGACGATGCGGTGTTCCTCGCCGTTCCCCACCCTGGCGTACAGCCGGCCGCCGTACTGGCGCAGGCGCAGGGTCTGGCCGTTGGCCAGCGCGTAGTCGCCCGCATACGGCCGGAACTCTTCGCGGCTGATGTGGCGGGGCTGGACGGGCGGCGTGATGCGCAGCGACAGGGCCGGCACCTCAACGGTACGCTCCGGCGGCAGCACGTGGGCCGTGGCCAGGGTGCTGGCGGCGATGACGATGGCGGAAATCATGGTGTTCTTCATGCTGGATTCTCCTTTTCGTTCAACGCTGGGGTATGCGGGCGGGCGGGACGGGCAAGGCCGTGCTCTGATGGATCTTGGCGATCAGTTCGCCCTGGCGCGCAGTGCCCGTCTTATCGTAGATGTGGTGCAGATGCGTCCTGACGGTGTTGATGGAGACGCCCGTATCGGCGGCGATGCTGTCGATGGCGGCGCCGTGCGCCAGCGCCTGGGCCACGTGCGCTTCGGCTTGCGTCAGGTCAAACAGCTGTTGCAGCACAGGCGCGGCGACGGGCGGCGCCTGCGGGTCGCGCGCCAGCACCAGGGCGCACGGGCGCTGGCCGGACCGGTCTTGCGGCGGACGGAAGGGCGCCACCGTCAGGCACAGGTCGGGCGCGCCGGGACGCGGCAGGCGCAGCGCGCTGGCCACGGGCGCGGCTTGCCGTTTCCCATGGCCGGCGCCGATGGCTTGCCGCACGGCTTGCGCCAGTCGCGGCAGCACGCACCAGCGGGGACTGCCGCCACCGGGGTAGCGCAGGCTGTGCTCCAGGCCGGGACCGAACAGGGCCAGCGCGCTGGCGTTCGCATAGACCACGTCGAGCCGGCTATCGATCAGCAGCACGGCCGTGTCGAGCGCGTCGAGCGCCGCGCGCGTCGTGCGTTCCTGCATGCCGCTGTGCGCCAGGCGGGCGCGGATGTGCAGGGCGCGCTGCAAATGCGGCAGCAGGGCCTGCAGCTGCGCCTGCACCAGGGGACTGTCCGCAAACGGCCCCTGCGCGCGCTGGCGGTGCACGCCCAGCAGCGCCACCTCGCCGGGCGCGACGGAAAAGGCCGTGCCGATCACGTGGTACAAGCCATGCGGGCGGCAGAAATCGGCATAGAATTCCGTGCGCTCCAGTGTGCCGGGCGGGATATGCTGGTCGCTGGCGTGGATCTGGCCCATGCCGAGCCGGAACGCCCATTCGGCCCAGACGTCGTGCTGCCAGTAATATGCTTCGTAGGCGTCGACGGCGCTGTTGTCGAAGTTGCGGGTCGGACTCAGCAGCTGTGCGCCGCTGTCATTTTCCAGGATCATGATGGCGTCGCTGGCGCCGCCGAACGCATCGGCCAGGTCGCGGCACAGCTGCGGCCATAGCGCATCGTCGAGCGCCGCGTCATACAGGCGGGCGATCAATGCTTCCTGCTGTGCTGTCAGCGGCATGCCCATGGCGCCAGCTTGCCTCGGCCCCGCGCTGTCAGCGGCCCGGAAACGCCAGCGCCGCGAGGTGTGCGCCCTGCGTGCTGCCGTCCGCCAGCTGGCGCGACGGCACCACCATTACCAGCTCGCCGCCCACGCTGCCGTCGTCGTGATGGTCGATGCGCACTTTCAGCTGGCGGTCCAGCGCCACGAAGGCATTGCGGCTCGTGGCGACGATGCGGTGCTCCTCCTGGTTGCCGATGCGCGCATACATGACGGCGCCGGCGCGGCGCAGCTGCAAGACGTCGCCGTTCGACAGGTCGTAGGCGCCCGCGAATTGCTGGAAGTCTTCGCGCATCATGTAATGCGGCTGGGCGGGCACTTCGATGCGCAGCGCATGACCCGGCACTTCAACGGTTTTGTCCTGCGGCAGGGTTTGCGCCATCGCCGCCTGGCTGGCGGCGGCAAGGCCCAGCATTGTGCTCAGAATGATGGTGTTCATGATCTCGTCCCTCGATGGTTGAGCGCCCCTGGCGCGCGCCCGGACGGGCGGGGCGTGAGGCTGGAGCCAGTCTAGGCAAGGGCGGGGCGCGGCGCATCATTCATCCGAATGAGATGACGCTTGATATTTCGCAGGGCGCCGGTATTTTCTGATGGCGCCACGGCCTTCCGGGTGCTCATCAAGTTAGGACAGATTCTTGCGTCAGGCAAAGTCGACCACGGCATCGCGCCCTCCGGCCTATTTCCCTTTTCATCATGCAAGCGGCAATCTCGCGCGGGAATTTCTTGCCCGTGATGTAAGATTCGCACTATGTCCGATTTCACATTTACCGATTGCCCATGAGTTCAATAATGATTCCCGACGTCGCCCTGGTCGACAACACCGAACAACGCACGCCGCTGGTGCTCGTGCTGGACTGCTCCGGCAGCATGGATGGCCAACCTGTTTCCTTGCTGAACGAAGGCCTGGCCCTGCTGGAGCAGGAGTTGAAATCCGATGTGATCGCCGCCAAGCGCGTGCGCATCCTCGTGATTCAATACGGCGCCCACGATGAAGCGGTAGTCGCCAGCACCTGGTGCGACGCCATGGATTTCACGGCGCCCCGTTTGGAAGCGAACGGCACCACGCCGACCGGTGCGGCTGTCGAGCTGGCCCTGGCCGAGATCGAGCAGGAAAAGCAGCGCTTCCGCGCGGCGGGCGTGGCGTACACGCGGCCGTGGCTGTTTTTGATGTCCGACGGCGAGCCGACCGATCCCTGGCAGCGCGGCGCCGAGCAGGCCCGCGCGGCTGAACAGGCGAATAAGGTGGCGATCTTCCCCATCGCCGTGGGCGACAATGCGAATACCGCTACCCTGGGGCAGTTTTCCAGCCGTGGCGAACGGGGCGTGAAGCAGCTGAAGGGCTTGCAGTTCCGCGAACTGTTCCTGTGGCTGAGCGCCAGCATGCAGGTGGTGTCGCAGTCGCGTCCCGGCGCGCAGGCGCAGCTGGCTTCGACGGACGGCTGGTCCGTCGTGAATACGTGAAAGCCCGCTGATCCATGGCAATAGCAAAGCAGCAGTGGCGCGTGTTTGGCGCCTCCGTCACGGGCAAGGCGCATCTGGATAAGGAGATCGCTTGCCAGGATGCGCACGCGCACGCTGTCGTGAACGACATTTTGGTGGCCATCGTCTGCGATGGCGCCGGTTCGGCCCGCCTCAGCGAGCAGGGCGCGCAGTTTGTCGCGGCGCACACCGTGCAGGCGCTGGCCGGACGGCTGGAGCAGGGCGCCACCGTGCAGGATCTGCATGACGGCGCGCTGGCGGCGACCCTGGCGCAGATCCGCGCCGCGCTCGACGACATCGCCCGCGCCGCCAACGCCACCCTCGACGACTATGCCAGCACGGTGGTGGGCGCGGTCATGGGGCAGGAGGCCGGCTTCTTCTTCCACCTGGGCGACGGCCTGGGCGTGGCGCAACTGATGGACGGCGGCGAACTGATCTCGCTGCCCGCCAACGGCGAATACGCCAACGAAACCTATTTCATCAGCGGCGAGCGCTGGCGCGAACAGCTGCGCCTGCTGGCGATTCCGCAAGCCGTGCGCGGCGTCGTGCTGATGTCGGACGGCTGCATGCCCTTTGCCATGAGCAAGAACAATGCAGCGCTGTACGCGCCGTTCATGGATGCCGTGCAAGGCTATCTGCGCACGGTCAAGAGTATCGAGCTGGGCAATACGGCGCTGGCGTCTACCCTGGCCGACCCGCGCACGCACCAGATCACGGGCGACGACAAGACTCTGCTGCTGGCCTTGCGCGCATGAGCCGGAAGCAGGGAGTCACGCCCGGTCTGAGTCCGGGCGGCAAGATATGGCTGGATAAGGTCCGCAGCCTGGTACTGGGCAAACTCGTCAAGAGCGGCGGCGCGGGCAGCGTGTACCTGTTGCCCGGCGCGTCCGCGCAGGTCGCCAAGCTGTACCACCCGCACCTGGACCGGGCGGCCAACCGGCGCAAGCTTGAAGCGATGCTGGAACTGTCGCCCGAGCTGCCCGATCAAGTGGAAAACGGCAAGCGCTACGTACAGATCGCGTGGCCCCAAGCGGCCGTGTTCGACGGCCAGGGCGGCTTTGCCGGTTTCGTCATGCCCCTGCTGGACATGGCGCAGACGGCCGAGCTGGAACAGATCATGCAGGAGCGGCAAGCGCGCGCGGCGGGCCTGCCCACGGGACTCGGTCCCAAGCTGACCCTGGCCGCCAACCTGGCCGCCGTCCTCGATGCGCTGCACCAGCAGCAGCATTACGTGGTCGACTTAAAACCCGTGAACCTGCGTTTTTACCGCGATTCGTTGTACATCGCCATGCTCGATTGCGACGGTTTCAGCATCCAGGGCCATGCGGAGCGTTTTCCTGCCGAGCAATTCACGGCCGACTACCTGGCGCCGGAATTCCAGCGCAAGGGCATGCCTGCGGGCACGGAAATGGCACAGGACCGTTTCGCCCTGGCCGTCGTCATCTTCCAGTTGCTCAACTTCGGCATCCACCCGTACAGCGGGCGGCCCGGCAATGCGCAAGTGGCGACCGATATTCCCGGGCGCATCCGCGACGGCTGCTATGCGTATGGCGTCAAACGCCACAAACAGCTGGCGCCGAACGCCACCAGCGGCCATGCCTTGATGCCGCCGGAACTGCGCGCCATGTTCGACCGCGCGTTTTCCCCATCCTCCACGGCGCAGCGGCCATCGGCGGCCGACTGGGCGCAGTTGCTGCGCGGCTATGCGCAGCGCAGCGGCGGCAAGTTGACAGTGTGCGCCGTGAATCCCGAACACCAGCATTTTGCGGGTCAGGGTTGCGCGGCCTGCGCGCGCGACAAGGTCATCGGGGCGGCCGCGCAGGCTTCGGCTCACGCTTTGGCGCAGGCAAGGCAGGCGCCGCCGCCGCGGCGTCCGCGTACCTTGCCTGGCAACGCCGCGCCGGCGCCGGCCGCGCAAGGGCAGTCCGCCGTGTCGGACACGGGCTGGGTGGTCATCATCATCCTGATTGTGTTCTTCGTGATCGGCTTTGCGATCTGGACCGCCGTACCGGACGATGCGCAAAAGAAGACCGGGCAGCAAGCCACGACGGTGCCCGTAGCCGGGCTGGAACAGCTGGACTGGCATGCGCGCAAGGCCGGTGCATTGCAGCCGTCGGACGTGCGGCGTGCCGTGCGCAACTTGTCGCAAGCCATGGGCAAGGGCGACGATGCCGCCGTCGTGCGGGGCTTGCAACTGCTGTACCGCAGCGAGCGGGAAAAATCGTCGGGCTACAGCGGTGACCTGGCCCGCGCGCGTCTGCGCACCTCGATGATGGAAAGCATGGGCTGGCTGCCCGGCTACCAGTCCAGCTTGTCCGATACCTACCTCGACTTGCTGCAAGCCGATCCGCGCGACCACCTGGCTGCGGCGGCGCTGGCCCGCACGCACCTGAGCCTGAACGAGCCGCAAGCGGCGCGCCAATACTTCGAGCAAGCCGTGTGGGGCCGTCCGACCGATGGCGTGGCCTGGCTCGGCATCGCCGCCACGGCACTGCTGCGCGGCGGCGGGGGCGAGCAGGATGCCGCCAACCTGGTGGCGCTGGCGCAAGTGACGGCGCAGCGCCATACGGCGCAGAATGCCATGCCGGCCGAAGAAGGCGAAGCGGCCGACAACGGCGTCGAGCGCACGGCCAGCCGCATGGAGCGCGCGGCCAATATGCTGCGCCTGGTGCAGCCGGGCGCCTATCCGAAACGCTGGGACAAGGCGCTGGCCGACGGCGCCTTGCTGGCAAAGAAGCTGGCAGCCTTGCCGGCGCCGCCGGACCAGGGCGCCAGCGTGCAGCGCGACACGATGGCCACCGTCGCCTACCGCGTGCTCAATACCGCGCAGGCCAGCGGCGAAAGCCGTCTGACCCTGTCCATCGCTGCCGATGGCAGCCTGACCGCCGCGCGGGCCGAGCAATACATGGAGCCCATGCTCAACAAGGTCATCCTGGATAGCCTGAAGAGCTGGACTTTCAACCCGTCCGTGAAAAATGGACAATTCCAGGACGCCAAGGTGGACGTGCTGGTGCGCTACCGCAATGGCAGTGTCAGCTTCGTGCCGGCGGGCGCGCCCGCCACGGCGGAAAATTAAAGGAATAGCATGAAAATCAAGACCCTATGCGCGCTGCTTGGCGCTTGCTTGCTGACCCCGGGCATGGCGCAGGCGGACATCGTGCAGCGCCAGGTGCTGGCAAGCATGGCCGGCGAACCCGATAGCGAAGGCGGCGATGTGTTCACGATTGCCGGGACGACGGCCTGCGGCGGCAGGCAGATCCGCATGGATGCCCGCTCGGTCAATCTGGACGAGGCGCCGTACGACGCGCTGAAAGCCGAACTGGCCCGCCACATCCGCAGCAAGACGCCCATGCTCGTCACCCTGAAAAAATGCCCCGAGGATGCAAGCGTGCCCATCGTGCGCCAGATCGCCGCCTGCACGCCAGCGGCCTGCGCCGATGGCCGGGCGCGGCTGTATCTGCACGAACATTTCTACCCCATCGAGCAGGAAAAAGCGCCCAACGTGCTGCTGTTGCCCTTGCCGAAAGGCAAGCAGCCTGGCACGTGGAAGGTCGATATTTATAGCCTCGCCGGCCACAAGCTGCGCCTGTCCGGCCAGGTCAACCGGGCCGATTATGCCTCCGGCGAGCTGGTCGGCGGCTATGTCACGTATTACCCGAATGGCAAGATCGAAAAACAGGTGGCGCAGGATGGGCAGGGCCGGCAGCACGGCGTCGGCAGCAAGTATTATCCGGACGGCACCCTGGAGCTGCGCGGCAACTGGCGCCACGGCTTGCCTGAAGGTGAACACCAGTTGTATCACGCCACAGGCAAGCTGCGCGAGACGAGCAGCTACCGCGATGGCCAGCGCCTGGACGGGCCCGTGCAGACCTTCGATGAAAATGGCAAGCCGAGCACCAGCTATGTGCTGCGTGGCGGCAAGATCGAAGGCGAGATGCTCACGTATTTCCCGGATGGAAAAGTGTCCAGCCGCTCCGCAATGAAGGAGGGGAAATACAATGGTTTGACGACAAACTATTACCCTGATGGCGCCGTGCGCGGCACCATGACCTTGCGCAATGACTTGCCCACGGGCGAGGCGCTGGAATTCTATCCGGAGGGTAAGGTGCAAAGCCGCCAGCAGTATGCCGACGATGGCGGCTTGCTGAGCCTGCAGCGCTACAGCCCGCAAGGCGTGCTGGTGCTGGAACGACGCTGGGATACGCAATTGCGCGAGCAGGGCACGTCGCGCTCGTGGTACGAAAGCGGCAAGCCCGAGCAAGCGATCGAGTATGTGAACGACCGGCGCGACGGCTGGAGCCGCAGCTGGCGCGAAGATGGCAGCCTGAAAAGCGAATGTCAGTATGTGGCTGGCAAGGCCCAGGGTGCATGCGGCGACGCGCCGCCGGCGCCGGAACTGCAGCGCAAGGAGCAGGCATGGCGTGCCTTGTGAAGCATGTGCTGCTTGCAACGCTGCTGTGGCCGGCGCTGGTCCACGCCGAGATCGAGCAGCGGCAAGTGGTCAGCGCGATCCAGGCCGAGTCCGGCAAGGGCGGCGGCGACGTGCTGACGCTGGCCGGCGACAGCGGTTGCGGCGGGCGCCAGGTGCGCATGGATGCCGTGTCCGTGCACCTGGACGCCGCGCAATACGCGGCCATGAAGCAGCAGCTGGCGCCGTTGATACGCGAGGCGACGCCCTTGCTGATGCGCATCAGATCGTGTCCGGCAGCCGGCGCAGCGCTCGCCATGCCCGAAGTCAGCAAGCTGGGCGGCTGTGAGCCGCAGGCGTGTGCGGACGGCAAGGCGCGCCTGTACCTGAACCACAATCTGACGCGCGGCGAAGTCAAGGAGCATGCGCGCTACGCGCTGGTCGTGCCGCTGCCGCCAGGCAAGACGCCGGGCACCTGGCAAGTCGAGATCTATCATGTGCGCGAAGGCGAACCGAAGCGGCTGATCGGCCAGGTCGACGGCCCCGATTACCTGCGCGGCAAGCTGCTGGGCAACTACAGCATGTATTACCCGCATGGTCAGCTGGAAATGCAGGTGGAGCAGGACGGGCGCGGCGTGCAGGAGGGCACGCAGACCCGCTATTACCCGGACGGCCAGGTTTCCATGCGTAGTACGTGGCGCAACGGCGTGCAGGAGGGGGAGGAGCAGACCTATCATCAGAGTGGCAAGCTGATCGAGTCGCGCACCTACCGCAACGGCGCCCGCGCCGATGGTGTGGTGGAAACGTTCGATGAAAACGGCAAGCTGCGTACGCGCATGACGCAGGTCAAGGGCGAGACGGACGGCGAGCTGCTGCTGTTCTATCCGGACGGCGCCGTGGATAGCCGCAGCCAGTATGTGAATGGCATCATGACGGGCCCGAGCATCGGCTATTTCCCGGATGGCAAGGTACAGCGTACGACCAACTACGTGGACGGCAAGCCTGTCGGCGACAGCGTCGAATATTATCCGGACGGTAAAATCGCCAGCAAGCGCACGCACAGCGGTCATTACGTGCTGCGCAGCGAGCAGCGCTTCAGCCGGGCCGGCGTATTGCTCGTGCACAAACAGTGGAACGCGGGCGGGCGCGAGGAGGGCGCATTGCGTTCCTGGTACGCCGACGGCAAGCCGAGGCAGCTGATCGAATATGCCGATGGCGAACGCCAGGGCTGGACCCGCCACTGGCGGGAAGATGGCAGCGTGGAAAGCGAATGCCGCTATGTGGCCGATGTGGCGCAGGGCGAATGTACGGGGGCGTCCGCCAGCATGTCGTACACCGAGGATGGCATCGATCCTCTGATGCCGGAACCGTGACAGGGACAAGTGATGCGTGGCCAGCCCTCTTGCGAGGCATGGACAGGTAGTGGAAATGACGCCCCAAAGCAGTCGGT